>CAZUZD010000202.1:0-11470 GCA_964624465.1 uncultured Isosphaeraceae bacterium | reverse complement strand
CTGGCCGCGCGGGGGGCCCGGGGCGCCGCGCGGCGGCCCGCGGCCCCCCTCCCCCCCCCCCCCCGTCTGGGCGGTTTCGCCCCCCCCCCCCCCCCGGGCGGGGGCGGGGGCCAGGCCCGTTTCCGGACGCGCCCGCCGGAACGACCGATCGACCGGGCGAGCGCCTCCGTGGGCGTCGGATTTCGCTGCGCTCATCCGACCTACGGGATTTGACGGCACGCAGCCCGAAGCGGGGTGGTTCGTGAAGTTCGTCGAGCAGACCGTGATCTCAACTTCAAGCCCCAGGAGCGAATCCCCATGCCCCGCGTGCCACGGCGACCCTGGCTCCCGCTGCTGATGATGATCGCCACCCTGCCGATCGGCTGCGGGCCGGCGCAGGTGGAGCACCGGAATCGGGACCTGATCGAGTCGCTGCTGACGGCCGTCTCGGCCCGCAACACCGAGTGGCTGGCCGAGAACATGGCGTTGATTGAGGCCAGGCGCGCCGACGGCACCCTGGGCGACTCGGACGCGAAGGCGCTGGAGCCGATCGTGGCGCACGCGAGGGCCGGTCGCTGGGCGGAGGCCGAGACCTTGGCCTTCGACCTCCGCGACGCCCAGCGGCCCACGGCCGAGGACGCCACCGCCGACGCGAAGCGCTCCCTGCCACCCCCGCACGACGACCCCGCCCCGCGCGGCCGCTCCTCCGCCCGGAGGACCTCGGCCCGGTCCTGACGGTGCCGATCGGGGCGACCGGCGCCCGACCCGGCCGGCGGTCGGTTTGCGGCGGGGCGGGGGCCTCCGGTATCCTGGGGGCCCACGGAGGAGCCGCGTCAAGCCGCGTCGGAGCGAGCCCCGCACCATGCCCCTGGACCTGCCCCCGATCGCCCGCGTCCGCCAGGATTCCGCCCGACAGCCCGAGGTCGCCGACGTGCCGGCCGCCATCGAGCGGGCCATCCTCCAGAGCCACCTGGCCGGCCGCCTGCCGCGCGGGGGCTCGGTCGCCCTGGCCGTCGGCAGCCGCGGCATCGCCGGCCTGGAGCCGATGGTGCGGGCGACGGTCGCGACCCTGACCCGGCTGGGCCTGCGCCCCTTCGTCGTGGCGGCGATGGGCAGCCACGGCGGCGGCACGGCCGAGGGCCAGCGGGCCTTGCTCGCCGAGCTGGGCGTGACCGAGGCCACCGCCGGCTGCCCGATCCGCTCCGAGATGGAGACGGTCACGCTCGGGACGAACCGGTTCGGCCTGCCGATCCACTTCGATCGCAACGCCTTCGACGCCGACGGGATCGTGCTGCTGAACCGGCTCAAGCCGCACACCTCGTTCACCGGGCGCTACGAGAGCGGGCTGCTCAAGATGCTGGTCGTGGGCCTGGGCAAGCGCCAGGGCGCGGCGCAGGTGCACAAGCTCGGGTTGCCGGGGCTGCGGCAGCTGCTGCCCGAGGTCGGCGAGTTCCTGCTCCGCCGCACGCCGGTGGCGCTCGGGCTGGCGATCCTGGAGAACGCCCGCGAGCAGACGGCCCGGGTCGTTGCCGTCGAGCCCGAGGAGCTGCTGGAGGTCGAGCCGGTGCTGCTGGACGAGGCCAGGACCCTGATGGGCCGGCTGCCGTTCGACCAGATCGACGCGCTGATCGTGGGCGAGCTGGGCAAGAACTACAGCGGCACCGGCCTGGACCCCAACGTGATCGGCCGCCAGCGGGTTGAGACCATGCCCGACCTGCCGCGCCCGGTGGTCACCCGCCTGGCAGTGCTCGACCTCTCGGCCGAGACCCGCGGCAATGCGCTCGGCATCGGGCTGGCCGACCTGACGACCGAGCGGCTGGTGGCGGCCATCGACCCCGAGCCGATGCGGGTCAACAGCTTCACGAGCAACTTCCTGACCCGCGCCCGCGTGCCGCTGGCGCTGCCGACCGACCGCGACGTGATCGATGGCTGCCTGACGACCTGCTGGCGGGTGGATCCCTCGGAGGCGCGGCTGGTCCTGATCCCGAACACCCTGGAGCTGGAGACGCTCTGGGTGAGCCGGGCCCTGGCCGCCGACGTGGCCGCCGACCCGACCCTGCGGCTCGAGACCGACTTCCTGCCGATGCCCTTCGATGCCGACGGCCGGCTGGGCCAGGAATCGCTGTTCCCGCACAGCGTGCGGGCCCGGCGGGCCGACCGGCCGCACGCCTGAGCCGGGGCGGTTGCCACCGCCGGCCCCAGCCGTCATGATCAGGACCCGAAGGGACCGCTGCCCCGAGGAGAGCCACCGTGCCCGACCACGCCCCATCGCCCGCCCCGGACGGACCCGCCCGCTCGACCGAGCCCCAGGCGCCGATCCGCGCGATCGCCTTCGACCTCGATGGTCTGATGTTCGACACCGAGGCCCTGTTCGTGCGCGTCGCCGGCGCCATGCTGGCCGACCGCGGCAAGGTCTTCACCCGGGCGATGATGGCCGCGATGATCGGCCGCCAGGCGCACGTGGCCTACCCGGCGCTCAAGGCGCTGGCCGGGCTCGACGAGTCGCCCGAGGAGCTGCTGGCCGAGGCCCGGCACCGGTTCTTCGCCGAGATCGACTCGGCCGTGCACCCGACCCCCGGCCTGATCGCGCTGCTGGACCACATCGGGCACGCCGGCCTGCCCGCCGCGGTGGCGACCTCGTCCCGACGGGTCTACGCCGAGAAGCTGCTGACCCAGCACGGCCTGATCGACCGGTTCCAGTTCCTGCTGACGGCCGAGGACGTGACCCACGGCAAGCCCGACCCGGCGATCTACCGCCTGGCCGCGCAGCGGTTCGGGATCGACCCGGCCTCGCTGCTGGTGCTCGAGGACAGCCCGGCCGGCGTCACCGCGGGCCTGGCCGCCGGCGCGTTCGTCGTGGCGGTGCCCCACGACCACAGCCCGGCCGAGGCCCTGGGCCACGCGCATCACATCGCCACGGCGCTGGATGATCCGCGGGTGCTCCGGCTGGTCGACACCAGCACCCACTGAGCCCGATCCGTCCCGACCGCGCCCGCGAAGCCAACGGCCGCGGCGTGGTCGCCGTGCGGGCCGCGGAGAGCGAGCGACCGTGGCCGGCCACCGAGCGGGTCCACCCGGCCCGGTCACCGACGTCGCGGGGCGCCGAGGGGTCAACGAGAACGGGCCGGGGCGGTCCACACACCGCTCCGGCCCGGGAATTTCTCGAGGCTGCGATCGGACGCGGGCGGTTACCGCCCGCGGGCCGAGGTCAGGCCTGGCGGCGGCGCCGCAGGGCGGTCACGCCACCGGCGAGGGCGACGCCGGTCAGCAGCGAGACGACCGTGGCCGGCTCGGGGATCGGCTCGGCCGAGAAGGTGCCGGCGACCGACGAGGTGAAGCTCGCCAGGCTGCCGTTGTCGATCGAGGCGGCCGGGTTGACCGCGGCGAACGACAGCGCGATGCCGCGGGGGAAGCCCAGGTCAACGCCGGGGATCACGTCCGAGGCGAAGATGACGGTGCTGATGCCGTCGGCGTCGCTGGCCGACAGCGTCAGGCTGGTGCCGGCGCCGAAGACCGAGTCGGTGAAGATGGCCGACAGGTAGTTGATGCCGGTGCCGTCCGCATTCTGGCTGATCTTGAGCGTGCCGGCGAACTTCTGCTGGATGTTCATGTTCCCATCGATCGAGGCGGCGTTGGTGCTGACGGTGTCCAGCGTCAGGAACGCCGCGATCGGGGTCGACAGGCCCGAGGACGGGGCGATGCCCGAGATCGTGACCGCGGTGCCGGCCGTCGAGATCGTGGTCTGGCCTGCACCGTTATTGGTGCCCACGATCGGCGAACCGGCGCCGTCCTGCGAGAAGTTCAGGATCACGGCGGCCTGCGTCCGGCCCGGGACGGTGACCAGCGCCAGGCCCGCGACCGCGACCATCAGAACCGACTTGAACCGAATCAACATCTGCAATTCTCCCTGGTGTGACGTAGTACGGCTCGATGCCGAAGATGACCCTTCGCTCGCTGGCGCTACCCGATGATCTCCGCCACCCGGTCCGCCGGTCCTCTGTCGCAGAAGCGGACTGTCGCATTCGTTGCGCAAGTCGTCGTTGATTGATCGCAGGCCAGCACTCGCATCCCTCATGTCGTCGCGGCGCTGCTGGCGAGGAAGCGAGCCGAAGTATAAATCAAGTCCAGCAAAACGCCATATCAGCCGAGCTTGATTAGCTTATCATTCGCGGACATTTCCGGACTTCTTTCGCAACGCACCGATCGACTTCGATCGATTCCGCGGGGCGAGGGGCCCGAGCCGCCCGGCCCCGCGGCGCCCGACCGGGGGTGCCGCCGGTGTCGCTCTGACACCGCAGTGGCACCCCGAAATCTCGGCAATCTCGGGGGATTGCGGGGATTTCCGCCGTGGCCTCGACCCCGGCGCCGCGGGCGACGCTCCGGCGCGCCCGGCGGGACCGATGGCCGACCATCAGGCGCCGATCGAAACCGAACGATTCCCATCAACTCCGACCACACCCACCCCCGCCTCGATCCGTCCGGGAGCCGGTCGCGGAGGGCTCAGTGTTGCTCCACTGCGACAACAGCGCGAAACCAAACCGGTCCGGCATGATTTGTTCCGTTCCGGCACCCGCGATCTGCCCGGCGCAGCCCGGACGACCGCCGCCGGCGGCGGTGGGAGGGGTCGTGGTGCTGCGACCGCGGGTCACTCGATGACCAGTCGCAGCAGTCGCGGCTCGCCGTCGGGGGCGATCACGACCTCGGCCCAGAGTTGCTGGCGGAGGACCGCCTCCTCGTACGGCTTGCCCTCGCCCTCGGGCACGAAGAACTTCTCGATGCCGAAGCGGGCCCCGGCGCCGCCCAGCGACTCGCCGCGCAGGAACAGGGCGCCGGGCGGCGGCGGCTCGGCCTGGAGCGGCCCGGTGCGGGCGTGGCGGCCGTCGGGGTCGAGTTCCACGGGCGCGTAGATCGGCGCGCCGGGCGGTGCGGGGCTGATCGACCGGCTGAAATCGTAGGCCAGCGTCACGTAGTCGCCGCGCGTCAGGTCGCGGGGGTCGACGGGGATCACCTTCAGGAGCACGGTGCGGGCGCCCGCGGCCGTCGCGGGGCGCATGCCCTGGTAGACCAGTGCCAGCAGCACCCCGACCTGGAGCAGCACGGCGGCCAGCAGGACCGGGAGGCCGGCCCGGCTCAGGAGGGCGAACGCCCGATCGAGCCCGCCGGGGGCGTGGGACTCGATCGGCAGGGGGAGCGGTGCGCGGGGGGCGTCAGGGTTCGACGGCATGCGGCACCTCGGCGATCGGGGCGGCCGGCGGACGGGGCGCCGCGCGGCGGCCGCGCCAGTACTGGGCGACGCCGAACAGGGCCGCGCCACCGACGAAGAACAGCAGGGCCGCCCCGAGCATGCCGCCGAAGTTGCCGAACAGGTCGACGTAGCGAAGCAGGCACCAGAGCAGGAAGTACAGGACCCCGGCGGTGAATGGCCGGCCGCGGTCCTCGGCCAGTCCCAGGCGGATCAGCCAGAAGGCCAGCGCCACCATCGCCCCATTGGCGGCCAGCGTGGGCGGCCACGGGCCGAGACTCGCACCCAGCGCCGGGGTGTACCAGGCCAGGGCAGCCATCAGCGCGATGATCGCCAGCGGCAGGGCGTTGCGGCGGATCGCCGCGCCGAGCGGCTCGCGGCCGGCCGAGGGCCCGCCGGCCCGCGATCGTGTGATGGCCAGGATCACCGCCAGGGCCCCCAGGCCGGTGACGAGCACGGCCAGCGGCGCCAGCACCGCATCACCCGGTCCGCCCCCCTGCGCCCAGGGGCGATTCAGGAATTCGCGGTGCCAGCCGGAGAAGCTCAGCGGCACCAGGGCCCCGCCGACCAGTCCCGCGCCCAGCAGGCGGGAGGGGATCGCCATCGGGTTGCCGGCACGATGCAGCCCGGAGGCCAGCAGCAGCACGGCGCCGACGGCCCCGACGGACTCGACGACGAACTGCATCCGGCCCCAGGTCACCGGCAGCAGCACGGCCCACCAGGCCAGCACGGCCAGGTCCAGCCCGAGCGCGGCCGGCTGCCGGCGGCGGTAGGCCCAGGCGATCGCCGGCGCCAGCATCGCCAGCAGGCTCGGCGCCAGGTTCGGCATCCGGGGCCAGCGGCCGAAGAGCCAGAGGCCGAGGTTTCCGAACCCGAAGACCTCGACGCCGATCCAGATGGCCAGCAGCGTCGCGTAGAGAGCCTGCAACGCCAGGCCCTCCGAGATCATCGCGAACGGCAGGACCCCGAGCGCCCACCACCACCAGGCGGCGCCGTCGTGGGCCGAGAGGTGGAAGGTCTGCGCGATCAGCCAGATGCCGCCGCCGTAGAGCAGGCAGCCCAGGAACGCCGCAATGTCGGCGGCCGTCGGCCGCCCCTGCCGGAACCGCAGGTGCAGGCCCACCCCGTGCACGCCGATCAGCCCGGCCAGGATCAGCCCGATCCGCACCGGCGTCGGGATCGCCGCCCAGTTGGCGCCGATGAGCAACAGCACCGCCAGCCCGACCAGGATGGCCGCCAGCGTGCCGAGCACCCCCAGCGCCCGCGCCTGGGTGCGGTCGCCGAGCTGTTCGGGCGTGGGGTACAGCGCCAGCACCGCGCCGGCCTGGGCCTCGTCCAGCACGTTGGCCGCCCGCCAGGCCGCCAGCTCGCCCACCAGCCATTCGCGCTGACCCGGCGTGATCTCACGGCTCATGGCCCGTGCCCCCCGCCGGTCGCGTCCGGCACGAGGCGTCTCGCGGCCCCACCCGGGTCGCGCCGGGCCTCGGCTCCCATCCAATGTAGCTCGCGCCAGCGCACGACCCCAGCCCGCCCCATCCGGAAAGTCTCCCGGCCGACCGGACAACCGGAACCGCCGAGGGCGGGACCGTTGCGCACGGCCGGACGACCCGCGGACCGGCAAGACCGGGCGGGTGGTGGGCCGGGACCGAGGAGCCCCCCGGGCGTCGGAGGGTCTCCTCGCGAACGGATCCGGCTAGACGGTGTTGCCGCAGTTGGTGCCGAAGCAGGTCTCCATCAGGCCATCGGCCGGGGCGACGAAGTGGGCGTGGTAGAGGCGTCGGGATCGCTCCAGCACGCCGCGGTCCTCGAGCGAGTCGAGCGGCTCGGGCTGGTGGTGCAGGAAGCGGCCGAGCTGCCGACCGCACCAGGCCGCGTAGAGGCGGGTGTCGAGCAGGAACTCGTGCCAGAAGGCGTCGGCCAGGGGCGAGGGGCTCAGCTCGGCGCCGGTGAGGGCGCACAGCAGGGCGTACTGGAGGAACTCGCGCTCGGCCCGCTCGATCTCGGCCGCCGTCAGCGCACCGGCCACGGCCAGCCGGGCGCGCACGACCTCGTAGACCGCTTCATCGGACAGGAGGGTGTCGGCCCGCCGCAGCACGTCGGACTGCTGGCGGGCGGCCGGGCTCAGGCCGAGCCGTTCGGCGGGAGCGAGCAGAAGTGTCGCGTTCATGGGGAAACTCCCGGATCAGGGGGCAGGGGAGGGTGAGAGGCCCGGCGCGGCCATCGCGGCGCGCCGGGGTGAAAATCCGACCGCTCGGGACCAGGCAGGCGAGGATCGCGGCGGCTCGACTCAACCGCCGAGTTCAGGGCCGTCGCCGCTGGCCGAACCGACGAGCGAGGCGACCAGACCGCCGACCACCGGGCCGGCGAAGGCGGAGACGACCGCGAAGGTCGCCGCCGTGAGCACGGTGTGGCGGGCAATCTGCCCGAGATTCGCCGGCGCCGCCGCGGGACGGGCCGGCTCGCGATCGGGGGAGGGATTCGGTTCATTCGCCATGACAGGCTCCCAGGAGTGGTGACGGGCAGGGGATCGGGATGAGGTCGGGTCAGCCCAGGTCGGGGCCGGCCCCGGCGTCGTCGCCGCCACCGAGGCTGGCGCCGACGGCCAGGGCGACGGCGGGGGACAGCGGGCCGAGCACGGGGGCCAGCACGGCGCCGGTGAGCGCCATGACGGCCCCCCGCACGATCGACCCCTGGTAGGTCTGCCAGAAGCCACGGGGCTTCGGCGGTTCGCGATCGCTCATCGGTCGGGGCTCCGGGCGGGGTGCGAGGGGATCGGAACTGAAGGGCAGGGGGCGGATCGGTCAGAGCGCGGCGTCACCCGAGGTGGCGGCGTCGCCGGCCAGAGCGAGGCCCTCGCCGAGGCCGCTGGCGAGCGGCCCGGTCACCGTCATGAGCGCCACGTGACCCAGGCCCTTCGCGCCCACCCGGGCGCCGGTGAAGGCGCCGAAGGCCGTGCCCAGGGGCAGGAACAGCAGGGCGAGGGGTCCCAGGAACGGCGCGGTGGCGAGCATGGCGCTGGTGCCGAGCGAGGCGCCCTTGGTCAGGCCCAGGGCGCCGCCGACGACCGCGCCGGCCACCTGATCCTCGCGGAGCGAATCGAACGAGCTGGCCATGAAGTCCTCCAGTCCTTGGCGTGGGGAGATTCGGCCCCGGCCGACCCGGGCACCGGCCCGCGTGAAGTCGCCGCTTGTGCGACTTGTGATCGCTGGCAAAGGGATCATATGAGCGGTACTCTGGACACATCGAGGGCGCGCAACCGGCCACTCCGGAGACACTTTGCGATGAGCCCGAACGCCACGCACCCGATCGACCCGGCGCGGCTGACGCGGCTGCGGGAGGCGTGCTCGCTGAGCCTCAACGGGCTGGCCAGCCGGGCGAGGATCAGCGCGAAGACCCTGCAACGGCTGATGGACGGCGGGCGGGGGCGACCCGACACCCTGGGCCGGATCGCGCGGGCCCTGAATGTCCCGGTCGAGGAGATCAAGCCGGGGCCGGTGGCCGCGCCGGCGGCGGCGCGGTTCCGCATGACGATCACCGTCACGGGCTCGGCGCGGCACCCCGAGGCGCTGGGCTACGCGGCGCAGGTCACGCCCCAGCTCCGCGAGGCGCTGCGGGCGATCGGCCTGGAGGTCGGCGGTCTCGAGTCGTGCCTGGCGCTGACGCAGTCGTACGGCACCGAGCCGACCCGCATGCTCGTGCTGCTGCACGGGATCGCCGATCGCCGCCGGCGCCACGGCTCCGAGCCGCGCCAGGACTTCTGGGTCTTCGCCGCGATCCGGCCCGAGCAGTACGAGCCGCTGCTGCAGGCGCTGCGCCGCGACGCGGTCGACTTCGAGCACTTCGGCCGCTACGGCGACGTGATCCTCACCGGCCCCGGGCCCGGCCCCGACGCGGCCATGCAGGCGCAGATCGCGGCGGAGTACCGGGCCGATGTCCTTCAGGTCCGGGCGCCCCGGCCCGGCGCCTGAGGGCGCGGTCAGGGCGAGGCCGGTCCCCGGGTGAGCTTCGGGTCGAGGATCAGGTCGAGGCGGCGCGCGACCAGCTCGGCCCAGAGGGCGGAGCCGCGGGGGGAGAAGTGGTTGTCGTCGATGTGGCCGTTGAACAGCAGGCTCTTGCCCGGGCGGGCACCGACGGCGTCGCCGGCACGCACGAGCTTGAGGTGCTCGTCGAGGAACGCCTCGATGGGGTAGAGGTACGAGGCGCCGCTGCCGGGGAACAGGTCGGAGATGCGGCCGAAGTAGCGGCCCTCCTTGCGGCTCCCGAGGATCTGGCGGTCGACGGGCACGATCACCAGCAGGCCGGTGACCTGGCGGGCGCGGCACCACCGGAAGATCTCGCCGAGCCAGTACGCCGCCTCGTCCCAGTCGTCGCCACCGCCGGTCATGACCGTGTCGCCGTCGCCGAAGTCGTTGGGGCAGACGCTCACCACGATGAACTGCGGCCGGAACCGATCGCCGTAGGCCTCCAGGGTGCGATAGTACTGCTCGGGCGCGTAGCCGATGTGGCCGGTGTTCAGGATCGAGACCGAGCGGCCCCACATCGCGGCCAGGGTGCGTTGCAGGTCGAGCGGGGGCGTGTGCTCGTCGTCGTTGAACATCCCCTCCATGAACGAGTCGCCCAGTACGATGCCGCGGAGGTCGGCGTTCGGATCGGGCTCGGGCCCGCGCAGGCCCCACGAGTTCGTCGTCTGCCGCGAGGTGGCGTCGACGATCGCGCCGGCGGCGGCGGCCGCGGCGTGCATCTCGGGCGTGTCGGGCACCAGGAACAGGCCGAAGGGGCCGTCGATCAGGGTCACCTGGCGGAGCCAGACCGAGGCGACGTTGGGGCGGAGCCGGTAGTTGCGGCCGTCGTCGGAGGGCTCGAAGACCAGCGGCGAGAGCAGGAAGCCGTTGTCGGCGCGGCCCAGGCCGATCAGCGCGTGCGCGGGGTCCATGGCCGCGACGTCGAAGAGCCGCCGCAGCTCGGGCGTGGTGCGCTCGTAGAACCGGGTCAGCGACTCCAGCGTCCGGCGCCGGGTCTCGGCGCGCTCGCTGACGTTGGCGGCATCCACCGCGTCGCGGTCGGGCTCCAGGCCGAGCGTCGTGCGGAGCACCCCCACCTGCGCCTGCCGGGCCGCCTGGCGCGCCAGGTAGCGGGCCCGGGGGTTGATGCCGACGACGGTCAGCATGGCCGCGAGGGTCAGGAGCACGATGCTCACCTTGAACCGCCGCTCGTACTGGCGGCGGCGCAGCTCGCGATCCGGCGGCGTCGTGACGGGATCAGCCATGGGGAACTTCACTCGCGAGCCGGGCCGGTGCGGGGCTGCCGGCTCCGCATCGCGTGCCGGGTGGATCGCCCGATTATGCGTCGACGCCGCCCGCCGGGTCCAGCCGGAGCCCGGCCAGGAGCGCCGAGCGGGCGACGACGGTCACCGAGCTGAACGACATCGCCAGCGCCGCCACCAGCGGGCCGTACTGGCCGAACAGCCCGAGCGCGGCCACGGGGATGCCGACCGCGTTGTAGGCGACGGCCCAGAAGAGGTTCTGGTGGATCGCCCGCAGGGTGGCCCGGCCGAGCCGCACGGCGCGGGGCACGGCGCGGAGGTCGCCGGTGGCGATCACGACGTCGGCCGTCGCCTTGGCCAGGTCGGTGCCGGTCCCCAGCGCGATCCCGACGTCGGCCTCGGCCAGCGCGGGGGCGTCGTTCAGGCCGTCACCGACCATGGCGACCCGCCGGCGGCCCGCGCCGCCCGCGCCGCGGAGCGCCGCCACCTTCGCCGCCTTGCCCTCGGGCCGCACGCCGGCGAACACGCGATCGGCGGGGATGCCGACCTCGGCCGCCACGGCCAGAGCCGTCGCCGGCTGGTCGCCGGTCAAGAGCAGCACGTCGACGCCCAGGCGTCCCAGGTCGGCCACCGCGGCGCGGGCGTGCGGCTTGATCGTGTCGGCCACGGCGATCGCCCCGACGGCGTGCCCAGCGACGGCCACCCGCAGCACCGTGCGCGCCCCGGCCTCCCAGGCCGCCGCGGTCGCCTCGACCGGCCCGGGCGCGACGCCCGACTCGGCCAGGAACCGCGACGAACCGACGAGCACGTCCTGACCCGCGACGGTGGCCGTGACGCCACCGCCCCGCACGGCGCCACCGTCGATCGCGACAACGGCGTGATTGTCGTGCGCTACCAGGGCAAGGTGTTGGCCTTGAACCTGTCGTGCCCGCACGAGAACGCGGCCGAGCGCTGGAAGGCGGCGGTGAACCGGTTCGAGTGCAGCC
>CAZUZD010000201.1:0-11503 GCA_964624465.1 uncultured Isosphaeraceae bacterium | reverse complement strand
CGGTGCCGGAAGATCGCGTTGGCCAGCCGGGTCGGCACGCCCGCCAGCCCCTTCGCCGGCTTCGGCTTGGGCGCCACCGGCGGCTCGAAGCCGGTGCGCGGGCCGTTGGTGATCGCCGGGTACAGCGGCGAGTAGTACGGCGAAGGGCCGTTGCTCATGTCGTTAGGCGCCTGATACAGCCCGGTGTAATAGCCCGAGTTGCCCGGGTTGATGCCATTGTACCCGTTGCCGTTGGTGATCGAGCCGCCGGGCCCGAAGTACGGCCGGTTGCCCAGCGCCGGGTCGATCTGCACCTCGCCGTTGCCGAACTGCGCCCGCGCCGCCGGGGCCGCCAGCAGCCAGAGTCCGGCGCCAATCGCCAGGCCATAGGTTCGTCGCATCCGCGGCCTCCGTCTGCTGGGGATGGCTGGGCCGGGGCGCACCACGATCCGGACCCGCGTGCCCGCCTCTGCGGACCCCGCGAGCCGTCGCCGCCGCCGGCCCTCGAACCCTAGCACGCGACCGGCTCGCCCTCCGGCCCCCGCCGCCCGGATCGCGCCGCTGCGATCGTCGCGATCGCCCCGCGCCCGACAGCCGGTCTCGCCCCTGTTGCGCCCCCGACGAATCCGGGCGACACGACCCGATGCCCGGCCCTGGGCTGAGCTCGGTTCCGGACTGCCGTGATTCCCGGAGCGGTGTGGCCGGGCGGAGAAGACCGGAAGCGGACGGCCTATGAGCCGCTGCGGGGCCGGCGGCCGCGTGCGGGCGTGGCGGTGGCGGCGGCCGTTGCGGGTTCGGCCGTCGCTGCGGCGGGGATGGCGTCGCAGGCGGGGGGGAAGTCGCAGAGGGGCACGCTCTGGGTGGGCTCGGCGAGCACCTCGGCCAGGGTCGTGCCGCCGAAGGCCGCCTCGACGGTCGCCATGGCGTTGTCGACCCGACGGTGCAGCGGGCAGAGCCGCATGCCGTGCGACGAGAGCCCGAGCGGGCAGGTCGTGATCCGGCGGATCGGCTCGACGGCGTTGACCACCTCGAGGATCGTCACCGCGTCGGGCGGCCGGGTCAGGGTCATCCCCCCGCCCAGCCCGCGCTGGGAGTGCACCAGGCCGGAGCGGACCAGGCCCTGAAGGACCTTCGACAGGTAGGCCTTGGGCACCCGGGTGGCCACCGCGATCTGGTCGGTCGTGCGCGGCTCGGCCTGCTGGCCGGCGAGGAAGACCATGGCGCGCAGGGCGTACTCGACCGTCTGCGAAAACATGAAGTGGCCCCTGGGCGAGACGGGTTCCGGGCGGTCTGGGGAAGCCGGAGGGACGCCGTCGCGCGACGCGATCCGCGAGTCCGAACGGGAGAGGGCCCACCCAGGATTGTGGTCGATGTCGCCCATTCGTCAAGTCGGGGCCGCCGGGCCGACCGATCGTCAGGCGGCCCCGGGCCCGGTATCATGGCCTCCCGATGGGGGTGCCGGCGCGCCCCGGACCTGGGGGACGCGGGCGATGAGTGCAGCGAGTTCCGGCGGCGACGTCGCCAGCACCGGCCGCCCGGTGGCGCTGGTGACCGGCTCCGGCCAGGGGGTGGGCCTCGGGATCGCGCGGGTGCTGGCCGCCTCGGGCCACCGGGTGGTCCTCTCCGACCTGGAGGCCGATCGGGCCGCGGCCGAGGCCGCCCGGCTGGCCGCCGAGGGGCACGAGGCCCTCGGCCTGGCGCTCGACGTGACCCGCGCCGAGGCGTGGGAAACCGCCGTGGCGGCGGTGATCGGCCGCTGGGGCCGGCTCGACGTGCTGGTCAACAACGCCGGCATCAGCCCCCGGGGCACCGCCGAGTCGACCGAGGAGGCGCTCTGGGACCGGACCCTGGCGATCAACCTCAAGGGGCCCTGGCTGGGCGTGAAGGCGTGCCTGCCGCACCTGCGGTCGGCGCGCGGCACGATCGTGAACATCGGCTCCACCCGCGCCACCCGCCCGCGCCGCGACCTGTTCCCGTACGGCATCAGCAAGGCCGGCCTCTTGGGCCTGACCCGGCAGGTCGCCGTCGACGAGCTGGACTCGGGCGTCACCTGCAACATGGTCGCCCCCGGCTGGGTCGACACCCCCGGCGAGCGCCTGATCCAGGCCGCCCACGGCCGGCCCGACTTCCCGGCCGGGACCCGGAACCTGATCACCCCCGAGGAGGTCGGCGGCGCCGTCGCCTACCTGGCGTCGGCCGCCGGCCGCCGGGTCAACGGCGTCACGCTCTACGTCGACGCCGGCCTGCACGTCTCCGACGACGCCGAGATGGTGTACCTGGCCCCCGCCGACGCCCGCGGCTTCACCTGAGCCGGCCCCTCGCCGTACACTGCACGGGCCCGCCCCCGGGGCTTGACTCGAACCAGCAACTCTCGATCCGATCCGGCACCGCATGACGGCCACGCCCCGCACCCTCGCCATCGGCGACATCCACGGCTGCCTGGCGGCGCTCGACGCCGTGCTGGCCGCCGTCGCGCCCGGCCCCGACGACCTGGTCGTGACCCTGGGCGACTACGTCGATCGCGGGCCCGACAGCCGCGGCGTCCTCGACCGCCTGATCGCGCTCGGGGCTCAGACCCGACTCGTCTGCCTGCTGGGCAACCACGACGAGATGTTCCTGTCGGCGCTCGACGACCCGGCCTCCGTCGGCAACTGGCTGGAGCAGCACGCCGCCGCCACCCTGGCCAGCTATGGCGGCGAGCTGAGCGGGGTGCCCCCCGAGCACCACGAGTTCCTCCGGCGCTGCGTGCCCCACCACGAGACCGACACGCACCTGTTCGTGCACGCGACCTACCATCCCGACCTGCCGCTGGCGGAGCAGCCCGCGTTCCTGCTGCGGTGGTCGAGCCTCCGCGACCTGATCCCGCCGCCGCACCAGTCGGGCAAGCCGGCCATCGTGGGCCACACCGCCCAGCGCACCGGCGAGGTGCTGGACGAGGGGCACATCGTCTGCATCGACACCTACTGCTACGGCGGCGGCTGGCTCACCGCCATGGACGTGGCCACCCGCGAGGTCTGGCAGTTCGACCAGCACGGCCAGCCCCGCCCGCCCCGCCCCGAGACGCCGCCGGAGCCGCCCCGCTCTTCCCGCTGGTTCGGCTGGCTTGGCCGCCGACCGACGAGCAGCCCGGCCCCGACTCCGATCGACGACGCCCCGACGGCGTGATCCTGGACCTGACAGGGAGCCCGATCCGCTGACCAGGACCCGCCTCGGTGGCCGTCGCGATGGCCGCCCCCCCGCCACACCGACCGCCCGCGTGGGCGGCTACGACGGCTCGCGCCTGGCCGAGTTCCGGGCGACCGGGCTCGCGCAGCGGCACATGTTCCCCCACGACCTGATCGTGGTGCCCAAGGGCGGTCCCGACGGCCTGAAGCTCGCCGTGCGGATGTGCGGGATCGCCGACCCGGCCCGGCTCCGCGAGGTCCTCCTGTTCGCCGGGCCCGAGGTGGGGGCCGACCTGCCCGAGTCGCTCTTCTTCGACGACGAGATCGTCTGGCACCAGCAGCACCTCGGGCGCCGGGGCCACTTCGCGTCGGCGAATCTCGTGCTCGATGGCGACCGCGCCTACACGATGGCGTATGTCTCCGACCTGGTGCAGCGGATCTCCAGGCGCCGCGAGCACAAGACGCGGGTCGAGAAGGTGTTCCAGGGCTGGAGCCGGCTGCTGCACCACGCGGTGCTGGCGGTCGCCGTCGAGCTGGGCCTCCGCACCCTGCTCGTGCCGACCGCCGCGCTGGCCCTGCGCCACACCGACCCGAAGCGCTCGCCCGACCCCGCGCTCTTCGAGCGGGTCTACGACCGGCACCTCGCCGAGGTCGTGGCCGCCGAGCGCCAGGGCGACTGGTGGCGGGTCGACGTGGCCCGCAACCGCGCCCGCGCCGTGCGGCCCGACTGGCGGGACGAGCCGTTGCCGACCGGCAAGACGATCTGCCTGTGCCACGACATCGAGCGCGGGCTCGGCCACCTCGACTGCGACCCGGCCTTCGCCAGGGCCGTCGACGGCCCGTCCCGCGAGGCGCTCGACCGCATGCTCGCGATCGAGGCCGCGGCCGGGGTGCGCGGGACGTACCAGGTGGTGGGCACGCTGTTCGACGAGCTGCGGCCGGCGATCGCGGCGGGCGGGCACGCCCTGGCGTTCCACTCGTTCGACCACCGCGTCGGGCCCCGCCCCGGGCCGCTCGGCCGCGCCGCCGGCCTGGCGCGGCGGGTCATCGACCGGGCCAGGCGCCCGGAGCGCCGGCTGCTGTCGCCGCAGCTCCAGGGCTGCCGGACGGTCGACTACCGGATCAAGGGATACCGGCCGCCGCGCTCCCGCGTGACCGCCGACCTTTCCGACGCGCGGCTCGCGTATTACAACTTCGAGTGGCTGGCCAGCTCGCGGTACTCGCTGGGTCGCGACACGGTCACCGTCGAGAACGGCCTGGCGAAGCTCCCGATCCACCTCGACGACTTCCCCCTGTATCGCGGCCAGCTCACGTTCGACGCCTGGCGCGCCCGGGCCCTGGAGCTGGTCCGCGCCCAGGACTACACGGCCCTCTCCGTCCACGACTGCTACGCCGCCGGCTGGATCGACGGCTACCGCGAGTTCCTCCAGGAGCTGGCCGCGCTGGGCTCCTTCCGCACCCTGGACGAGGTCGCGGCCGACGCGTTCCTGGCCCACTCCATCGGCGGCGCGCCGGCGGCGGCCCCCCTGCCCGGTTGACGCGCCCGGTCCGCTCCGATCTGATCTGCTCAGGATCCGAGACCCCGGTCGCCGTCGCCGTTGCAGAGGAGTTGCCCGTGCCGCTCGAACCGGACATCGACGCGCACTCCCACATCTGGACCCCCGACCTGGCGCACTACCCGCTCGCCGCCGGGTTCCAGAAGGCCGACATGCAGCCGGCCTCGTTCACCGCCGAGGAGCTGCTCGCCCTCTGCCGCCCCGCCGGCGTGGGCCGGGTGAACCTGATCCAGATGAGCTACTACGAGTTCGACAACTCGTACATGCTCGACATGATCAAGCTCTACCCCGATCGCTTCGTCGGCACCGCGATCGTCGACCCCCTCGGCCCCGACCCCGCCGGCACCCTGCGCGCCCTGCGGCCGAAGGGCGTGCGGGCCCTGCGCATCCAGCCGCAGTACAGCAAGCAACCCCCGGCCACCTGGCTGGAGCCCGAGGGGTACCAGGCGCTCTTCGCGCTGGCCGCCGAGACCGGGATCGTGATGAGCTGCCTGATCGGCCCGGACGCCTTCGCCGAGGTCGACCGCATGTGCGCCCGGTTCCCCGAGGCGCCCGTGATCATCGACCACCTCGGCCGCATCGGCGTCGACGGCCAGATCCGCGACGCCGACGTCGACGCCCTCTGCGCCCTGGCGAAGCACCCCAAGCTGCACATCAAGGTCGGTGCCTTCTACGCCCTCGGCAAGAAGGCCGCCCCCTACACCGACCTGGCCCCGTTGATCCAGCGCGTGGTGCGGGCCTACGGCCCCCAACGCTGCCTCTGGGAGAGCGACTGCCCGTTCCAGGTCGTCGCCCCCCACACCTACACCGACAGCCTCGCCCTGATCCGCACCCGCCTCGACTTCCTCAGCGCCGCCGACCGCGCCTGGCTCCTGCACCGCACCGCCGAACGCCTGCTGTTCACCGCCTGAGGTCGGGCTGCGCGGCCGGCCGGGCCAACCGCCCCCGATGTCCGATGGGAATCCTCGTCAGGGGATCAGCCGCATGCCGACGGCGGTGTTCAGGTCGAGCTGGCTGCGGCGCTGGCGGATCAGGGCGGTGCGGAGGTCGGTCTGACGCTTCTGGACGGTCTCCTGGTCTTTGGTTTCATCGGGCCGGGGGGGCCTGGCGGTGCGGATCGTGCGCTCGAGGCGGGCGACGGCGGCGCGGGCCGAGGTGAGCTCGCGGTGGGCCAGCCGCACCTCGGTGGCCACCCGACGCTCCAGCGCCTGCTGCTCGGTCTGGGCCTGCGCGATGTTGATGCGGGCCCGCTGGATGTTCCCCTGGTTGCGGTTCGAGACCGGCAACGGCACCGTCAGGCCCACGGACCACGAGCTGGCGCTGGCGACCTTGAAGGGCCGCTCGTCCTGGTAGGTCCAGGGGTTGTAGAACAGGTACCAGTCGTCCATCCGGCCGGCGCGGGCCAGGCCGCACTCGTGCTGGGCGCGGGCGATGCCGATGCGGGCGGCGATCAGGTCGGGGCGGGTGTCGAGCGCCACCCGCTGGAGCTCCTCCAGCGGCGGCGGCGGCGGGGCCAGGCCCCGGATCGGCCCGCGCGGGACCAGGCCGGGGGCCGACTCGGCCGGCAGGTTCAGCAGCAGGGCCATCGTGTCGCGGGCATCGGCCAGGTCGTCGATCGCCTCGTCGCGGGCGACCATCGCCTCGTCGAGCTCGGTCTGGAGCGCCTCGCGGTCGGCGGGCGCGGCGGTGGCCAGGTCGGCCTCGGCCTCCTGGACCAGGACGGCGGCGTCGCGGAGGGTGATCCAGCTCTCCTGGAGCGTGACGAAGGCGCGGCCCAGGTCGCCGATCTGGCGACGGGCGGCGTCCTGGTACTGCGCCTCCAGGGCGCGCCGGGCCACGCGGGCGACCCGGACGCGGGCCTGGCGCTTGTGGGTCACGTCCAGCGGCACGGTCAGGCCGATGTCGTACTGCACCGGGCCGCCCGGCCTGGCGTCGGAGTAGCTCCCGTAGGGGATCATCTGGTTGTCGACGAACAGGATCGGATTGGCCCGCAGGCTGGCCGTGAGGATGTCGGCGTCGGCCTGGGGCAGTTCGAGCCGCAGCGCGGCCAGGTCGAGGTTGGCCGCCAGCAGCCGGGCGATCGCCGCGTCCAGGGTCAGGCCGTTGGCGGGCCCCTCGTCGTCGGCGCTCAGGGCGTCGGTCGCCGTCACCGGGGTGTCGCCGGCGTCGGGGTCGGCCAGCGCGTCGGGCAGGATCGGCAGCGCCGGCAGGTCCATCCCGCCGCGGGCGGCCGGGGCGCCGGAGCCGGGCGTGCCGCCGGCGCGGCGTCGGGGCAGGCGGCCGACCCCGCGGCGCATCTGGCCGCCGATGATCCCGGGCCCGACGTCAAACGGCGGCGGGTCGAGCACCCCGGGGGCGATCCCGAGGCTCGGCGAGGGGGGCACGCCCAGCAGCTCGGACGTGTTCGTCGACGAGTCGGATTGCGCCCGGGCCGCGGTGGTGGTGAGGGCCGTGGTCAGCGCGGTGGCCAGCAGCAGTCGGAGCGAAATCCTGAGCATCCGGCCCCCCGAGCCTCCGGTCGGGCGGGGCCGCCGCGTCGGTCGCAGACGCCATCGGCTGCGGCGCGCGGAAGTTCCCCGGTCCCCTGGAGATCGGACCGCGGGCCCGGCCCTGACCAGCAAATCTGCCGCGGGCCGCCCGGGGCGGGCCGGCGGCCGGCACGCGCGGTTGACCGATTCTCGTCAGGGCCGTTAAGATGCGGCCAATCCCTCCACCCCGACCAGTCCCCCCCGGGCCGTAGCCGCCGGGGGTTCGCGAACCCTCCGAGCCACGATGAAAGACGAGCCCGAGCACCTGCTGCACAAGGACAACCAGGCCCTGCCGCCGGTCATCCACACCCACGACGACGAGACCATCCTCGCCCGATGGCTCCGCCGCGGTGTGGAGAAGGGGGCCAGCTTCTGGCTGCTGCTGGCCGGCTCCGTCGCCGCGCTCGCGGCCGTCTTCTACCTGCTCAACGCCGCGGCCAGCCGCACCTCGCCCGAGGCCAGCGCCTGGCTCCAGGTGATCGTGCCGTCGGCCGCCGGGTCGGTCACCTCGGCCAAGTACGAGGGCCAGCCCACCGCCATCCGCCCGCTCCTGGCCACCGCCGACGAGCACCCCGGCAGCCCGGCCGCCGACTGGGCCCTGTATCAGGCCGGCGCCTACCTCTACCAGGAAGGCCTCCGCGAGCTGCCGGCCAACCGCGACGCCGGCAAGCCGTCGCTGACCCAGGCCGCCGAGCTCTTCGAGCGCGTCCTCAAGGACTCGAAGGCCGACAGCCCGGTCCGCAAGCTCGCCCAGCTCGGCCTGGCCCGCACCCTGGAGACCCGCGGCGAGCTGGCCGAGGCCCGCGACGCCTACCTCAAGGTCGCCAGCACCTACCCCGACACCCCCGAAGCCACCGCCGCCCAGCGCCGGGCCGAGCAGCTCAACGACCCGGCCGTGAAGCAGTTCTACCAGGACTTTGGCACCGAGGACTTCGCCACCTTCACCCCCGGCGCCGGCCTCGGCGCGGGCCGCCCCGGCCTGGGCTCGGGCCTGCCCCTGGGCGCCCCCGGCCTGTCGGCCCCGATGGGCAGCTCGCTCTACCCCCCGGCCATCCCCGAGGGCTTCCAGGGCGCCCCCACCCAGCCCGCCGCCGGCTCCGAGCTGCCGAAGGCCCCCTTCGCCGGCTCGCCCGACGCCCCCAAGGTCGAGGCCCCGAAGGCCGACGCCCCCCCGCTCGAGGCCCCGCCGGCCGCCCCGGCCGACGCCCCCAAGCCCGAGACCTCCAAGGTCGGGACGCCCGCGGCTCCGCCCGACGCCCCGAAGGCCGAGACCCCCAAGGTTGAGGCCCCGGCGGCCCCGGTCGAGGCGCCGAAGCCGGCCGAGGCCCCCAAGGCTGACGCCCCGGCCCCCGCCCCTGGCCGCTGAGCCGACCCGACTCCGAACTCCGCAGGGCCCGACCCGCGCCCCCTGGCGCGGGTCGGGCCTTTGCCTTGCGCCCGGGTCGCCGCCACAATGATGGTGGCCCCCGTTGATCCTTCCCCTGGTTGAACTGCGACCCATGCCGCCCCAGCTTTCCGAGACCCCCGAGGAGTTCGAGGTCAAGCCCCGCCAGGGCGGGCGCCGGATCGACGCGTACCTGTCGGCGCGGTACCCGGTCCTCTCGCGCAGCTCGGTGCAGAAGCTCATCGACGCCGAGGCCGTGCTGCTCAACGGCCAGACGGTCAAGGCGTCAACGAAGGTGCGCGAGGGGGACATCATCCGGATCTGGATGCCCGACTTCGGCGACGGCTCGATCACGCCCGAGGACATCCCGATCGAGGTGATCCACGAGGACGAGGGGTTCGTCGTCGTCAACAAGCCCCCCGGCATGGTCGTGCACCCGGCGCGCGGCAACTGGTCGGGGACGCTGGTCAACGCGCTGCAGTTCCACTTCGACACCCTCTCCAGCGTCTCGGGCACCGAGCGGCCGGGCATCATCCACCGGCTCGACCGCGACACGACCGGCCTGGTGATCGTGGGCAAGGACGACCTGGCGCACCGGACCATCGCGCGCCAGTTCGAGGACCGGGTCGTGGACAAGGAGTATCACGCCCTGGTCTACGGCGTGCCGGGCCGCGACAGCGACTACATCGAGCGGCCGATCGGCCACCACCCCACGGTGCGCGAGAAGATGGCCGTCCGCAGCCTCGACGAGGGCGCCCGCACCGCCGTCACCTTCTACGAGGTGCTGGAACGTTTCGACGGCTACGCCTACGTGCGCTGCAAGCCCCAGACGGGGCGGACCCACCAGATCCGTGTGCACCTGACGCACATCGGCCACCCGATCGTCGCCGACAAGCTCTACGCCAACCGCGACCGCCTGACCCTGGCCGACCTGCAGGTGCCCGGCCTGCCGCCGCCGACGGCGATCCGGCACGCCGCGCCCGACCCCGCCGCCCCCCCCGATCCCGGCCTGCTCATCGACCGCCAGGCGCTGCACGCCCACCGCATCAAGTTCGCCCACCCCGCCACCGGTCTGCCCGTCGAGTTCACCGCCCCGCTCTCCGCCGACTTCGCCCGCGCCCTGCAGGCCCTGCGCACCCACCGGCCGCTCCGCCACGAGCCGCCGCACCCCGGCCGCCCCGCGCGCTGAGGGTGACCCGGGGCGCGGCGGCTCGTGGTATCATCGCGGCGGGCCCGGCGGCGTCGCAGCCGCGAGGGCACTCGCACCGGAGCGGAGGCAGAGTGATGCTCGGGATCGGCAAGGGACTCGGCGGTCGCGGGCTCAAGACCCGGCTCAAGCACCCGCGGGACGCGTTCTACGACCGCTGGCTCGGCGTGCAGACCTTCGGGTTCAAGTCGCACGCCGGCTCGGGCGACGACCCGTCGTGGAGCGGCCACTACATCCCCGCGCCGTATGCCCACGTCTTCGCGCTGTTGCGCGCCGGTGGGATCGGGCCCGAGACGACGCTGATCGACTTCGGCTCGGGCCTGGGCCGCGTCGTCTTCGCCGGCGCCTACCTGGGCGCGCGCCGGAGCATCGGCGTGGAGTTCGACCCCGAACTGCACGAGGCCGCGCTGGCCAACCAGCGGCTGTCGCGGTTCGGCTCCGCCGTCGAGTTCCAGTGCTGCGACGCCGCCGCCTACGCCATCCCCGACCAGGCCGACCTGTTCTACTTCTTCAACCCGTTCGGCCCGGCCGTGATGGCGCCCGTGGTCCGGAACATCGAGCGCTCGATCGAGGCGCACCCCCGACGGGCCCGGATCGTCTACTTCAACCCCTGCTTCCCCGCCTGCCTGGAGGCGTCGTCCGTCTTCCGGCTCGCCGAGTCGTGGCCCGCCACGCCCGCGCTGCGTTACGCGGCGTCGTTCTGGGAGAGCTGAGCGGCCCCGGCCCGCGCCATCGGACACATCGACCACCGCCCCGGCGCGGCCCGGTGTCGGTGCGCGCCGGGGGGACGGCCTCATTTTGAGAATCCGGACATCGGTTTTCTCGATCGAAAATGGCAGGAACTCGAATTCCCCTGGAGGCGTACTCTGTATTAAATATCCACAATGGACAGCGTCTCGAACCCATGTGGGTGTCGCCGACCGGAGCCCCCGGCCGACGCCGAGTCGGCCCCGTCCTTCCTGATGTGGATCTTCCCGGGGAACGCCAGACGATGCTCGATTTCGCCAGGGGACTACGGGGCCGCGGGCTCAAGGGGCGGCTCCTCCGGCCCTACGACGAGTTCTACGACCGCCGGATCGGGGTCCGCACGCTCGGCTTCAAGACTTACGGCAGCGACGGCGACGACCCGGCCTGGTGCGGGCCGTTCGTGCCCGCGCCCTACCGGTCGATCTTCCGGCTCCTGCGCGCCGGTGGGATCGGGCCCGAGACGACGCTGATCGACTTCGGCTCGGGCCTGGGCCGCGTGCCGTTCGCCGGCGCCTACCTGGGCGCCGGCCGGAGCATCGGCGTCGAGTTCGACCTCGAGCTGCACGAGGCCGCGCTGGCCAACCAGCGGCGGTCGCGGTTCGGCGCCGCCGTCGAGTTCCACGGCTGCGACGCGACCGCCTACGCCATCCCCGAGGGGGCCAACCTCTTCTACTTCTTCAATCCGTTCGGGCCCGCCCTGATGCAGCAG
This sequence comes from uncultured Isosphaeraceae bacterium, assembly GCA_964624465.1. GTDB lineage: Bacteria > Planctomycetota > Planctomycetia > Isosphaerales > Isosphaeraceae > CAZUZD01. Next base: position 229 of record CAZUZD010000201.1, on the reverse strand, counting down.
GTGATCGCGAACATCGAGCGCTCGATCGCGACGCACCCCCGGCCGGCCCGGATCATCTACTTCAACCCCTGCTTCCCCGAGGTGCTCACCGGCTCGGCGGTCTTCCGCCAGGTCGACGCCTGGCCCGTCACGTCCGCCCTGCGCTACGCCGCGTCGTTCTGGGAGTGCTGAACGCCCCCCGGCTCGATCTGCCGGATGGCCCGGCCCGGCCGCCCCCCGGGGCGCCGCG
>CAZUZD010000200.1:0-11546 GCA_964624465.1 uncultured Isosphaeraceae bacterium | reverse complement strand
GAAGTCGGCCACCACCAGCTCGCGGTACGGCTCGTCGACCTCGCCGGCGTGGAGGTTGTACTCGTCGAGGGTGGCGTACTCGTTGCGGAGGAACTGCTGGATCACGTTCTCCATGTGAAGACTCAGGTCCGCCAGCCGCTGCTCGATCTGCTGCGGCTCGGTCCAGATCCGGCTGTTGACGAGCAGCTCCGAATAATCGGCCAGGTGCATGAACGCGGCGAAGTTGCGGCCAAGCCCGACCGGGTCCAGCAGCGTGAACCGGACCTTGCCCGCCGGCAGCCCCGTCAGGTAGCGGAGCATGGCACCCTGGAGCACGGCGTTGGCCGCCTCGCGTCCGGCGCCGGCCGCCTCGATCACCAGCGAGCCGCGATCGGGGAAGGTCAGCAGCGCGGGCAACTCGTACCGCTCCTGGGCCATCGCCTTGAGCTCGGGGGTCTTGCTGAGCCCGTGCGGCACCGCCGCGAGGTCGAGGGTCAGAGTCCCGAACCGGAGCGCCGGCGGGACGTCGGTCGCCGGCCGCCACAGGGCCCCGTCCCCCTCGGCCGTCCGGTCCCAGCGCGGGAACCGCCCCTGCGACTCGCGATCGACGGTGGCCACCGCCTCGCCGACCTCGGACATCCCGCCGCCCCAGCGCTGGGTCAGCGTGTCCCAGTCGCGCTGGCGCTTCGCCTCGGCCTCATCGCGGAGCCGACGGTGCTCGGCCTGCACCTTCTGCGTATCGGCCGCGTACTTGGCCTCGATCTGGGCGATCTGGGTGTCGCGCATGGTCTCGGCCTCGATGAACAGCCGTTCGCGACGCCCTTGCAGCTCATTGAGCCGGTTGCGCGTGCCGTGCTCCAGCTCGCGGAGCCCCTGATCGCGGCGGGTCTCGACCTCGCTGAGCCTGGCGACGAGGCTGGTCTCGGCTCGCTTCAGCTCGGAGTCACGACGGGCCACAATGGCGTCGCGCTGGGCACGGTGAGTCTCCTCGGACCAGGCCCGACTCTCCGGCACCAGTCGATTCGCCGTCGCGATCGCCGCCGTGAGTGTGGGGACCTGCCGGGCCAGCCCCTGGCGAGCCTGTCGCGTGAGCCAGGCGGTCAGCCCACCGCCGATGAGGAGCGCCCCGCCCGTGGCAGCGGCGAGCCCCTGACCGATCCCGAACGCGAAGAGTGCCGGCACCAGAGCGAGCAGCCAGGGCAGGAGGAACAGCCACACGGGGTTGGCCCCGGCCACCGCCGGCGCGGACTTCAGCGCCTCGATCGCCGTGAGTGCCTCGTCGGCCCGGCTCACCTCGGCCCGGAGGTGCGCCACCGGGCCTTCGCCCGCCGGGACGGTCGGCGGCCCGGTCACGGCCACGTTCGACGTGGGCCAGAGTCGCTTGAAGCGGATCCGGAGGGCCTCGGCCTGCGCCTGGATCTCCGACAGGCCGGCGGCCTCAGCCTCGATGGCCGAGCGGGTGGCCTCGTGGCGTTCGAGCTCGCTGCGGTCGGAGGCCTCGAACAGCGTGCTCGCCTCCCAGCGGGCGGCGTCGCGCTTCGACTCGGCGTCCGTGGTGACCTGACGGGCCTTGGCGATCAGGTTCGAGCGGCCGGATTTGGCAGTCTGCTCGGTCTCGGCCTTGTCGGCGTCGTACGCCTGCACGGCGGCGGCGTGGGCGGCGTCGTAGGCGGCCAGCGCCTGGGCCTTGGCCGTCGTACGAACGGCCTCGATCCGGGCCGTCTGGTCGCGGAACATGGCGTCGGCGGCCGTCACGCGAGCCCGGTATCGCTGGTCGAGCTCAGACTCGGCCCTGGCTCGCTCGGCGCTGAGACCGGCGACCACGCGCGGCAGCTCCGGGGGCCGGCGGTACCACGGGACACCCGCGGCGAGCACGGAGGGGGCAGCGGGGGTTCCGGCGCGGGGGCGATCCGGATCGACGGTCGAGGCGTCTGGTGCTGTCATAAGTTCCCGCGCGTGGCGGTGCTCAGGAGCAATCGCGTTGGATTCGACTGAAGAGGTCGGCGAGCTGGTCCATCGCTCGCAGGGTGGCCGACGACTGCGTGGCCAGCGGCTCGAGGCGGCGTTCCTGGAACTCCTGGCGCATGCCGTCGCGCCAGCCGTCCTCGGTCACTTCCCAGTGGGCTTTCAGGGTTTTCAGGGCGTGCTGGAGCTTGCCCACGCCGGCGCCGAAGTACATGGTCAGAGCTCCTCTCCGGCATCAGGCTCGGCCGGGTCACCGCCGTCAGTCGCGTTCGCCGTCGTCGCAGCGTGGTCCACCGCCGGGGTTGGGGGAGGGGCCTGCGCCGGGACGGCGACGGGGGCTCGAACCGCCTCGCGGAGGCTCCGGACGGACTCGGTCGTGGGCGGGCGGCCCTCGGCGTACTCCTCCAGCGCGCGGATCATGCGGTCGAGCAGACCGAGCGAGTGCTCCAGCTCGCCGTCGACCATGTCGGCCAGCGGGCGGGACTGGCCGCGGTACTCCATGATCGCCTGCTGGAGCTGGGGCGCCCAGCGCCGCACGCGTTCGAGCTTGTGCTCGGCCTCCTCCAGGCGGCGGGTGGCCTCGCGCACATTCTCCTTGGGCTCGGCGAGGTTCCCCTCGTTGCCGAGCAGGTTCCCGGTCTTCTTGCGGTTGAGCTCGGCCCTGGCGGCCGCCAGGTCGTCGCGGCGGCGGCGGATCTCCCCCTGCCAGTGCAACCGGCGGTCGTTGGCCAGCCAGTCGGCCATCCGGCTGATCTCCATCTCGACGGCCGCCAGCGCATTCCTGGCGTCGTCGCCGAACTGCCGCAGGTGCGCCCGGAATTCGGCGAGGACCTCGACCGAACGGACGTTGACTGGCAGGGACATGAGACGCGGGCTCCGACGGGTGACGACCGTGGGGGATCGACGGATCAGCGCTGCCGCAGATACTCCTCGGCGCGGTCGGCCTTTCGGAGCAAGAACGGGACGTGCTGGTCGGTGGCCTCGACGAACCGGGCGACGACCTGCATGGTCTGGAGGAACTCCTCGCTGAACTTGTCGTGCTCGCGGTCACGCCAGGTCTGCGACAGACCCTGGAGCTGGCCGTGCAGGGCCTGCATCTGGGCCTGAAGCTCGCCGTTGAAGTGCTTGAGGTTCAGGGCGAAGCGGCGCAGCTCATTCGGATCGACGTTGGCCTGGGACATGGTCGGCGCCTCGGGTCGGGTGGCGGCAGACGCGGGCGTGCGATTCAGCCTAATCGGCGCCCTCGGGGGAGTAAAGCGGCCCCCCGCCATCGACATTCTAGGGTGCGGGTCGAGCCGTGGGATGGGCCGACCGTCTCGGGACCGCAAAATTCGGACCTCAGCCCCGGCCGGTGCCCGCACCTGGGCCGGACGGGGGCGGCGGTGCCGCCGGGCGGGCCAGCGCGAAGACGTCGCCGGTGCGGCAGTACCAGTCGCCGCCCAGACGTCCGATGGTCTGGAGCTTCCGGGGGTCGACATTCCCCTGGGCGTCGAGAACTGCGTCGTCGATGGCGATGAGCACCACCTCGCCGATGACGAGGTTCGTCGCCATCGCCCCCTCGCCGTAGCACCGGACCTCGATCAGACGGCATTCCAGATGCACGGGCGATTCGGCGATGCGCGGCGGCCGAACGAGTGTCGACGGGACGAGGGTCAGTCCCGCCAGGTCGGCCTCGCTCTGGCCGTGTGGCAGCTCAACGGCCGTGAGGTTCACCGCTTCCGCGAGCGGCTCGACGGCGGCGTTCAGCACGAACTCCCGGCTCCGCTCCACATTGCGGAGGGTGTCCTTGGCAGTCCCATCACGTCGCAAGGTGGACGAGAAGACGACCAGCGGGGGATTGGCCCCGAAGACGTTGAAGAAGCTGTAGGGAGCAAGGTTCACGCGACCGCCGACGTCGAGCGTGGTCACCCAGGCAATCGGGCGGGGCGTGACGACCCCGACCAGGGCCCGGTACAGCTCCAGGATGCTGGCCACTCCGGCGCGGATCTCCATCGGCACGATCTCCCGGCCGATCCGGCCTGGTACGGTCGGGGGTCGTCGCTCGCAGCAGGCCCGCGAGCGGACGGATGGAACGCGACGAGCCTCTCGAGCTTCAGAGCGTCCCGCGGCGGGCCTGCTCGCGCTCGATGGCCTCGAACAGGGCCTTGAAGTTGCCCTTGCCGAAGCTCTGGGCCCCGTGGCGCTGGATGATCTCGAAGAAGAGGGTCGGTCGGTCGCCCACCGGCTTGGTGAAGATCTGGAGCAGGTAGCCCTCGTCATCGCGGTCGACGAGGATGCCCAGCTCGGCCAGCTCACGCAGATCCTCGGCGATCGGGCCGATGCGGTCGGGCAGCAGTTCGTAATACGACGGCGGCACGCCCAGGAACGAGACGTCGTTCAGCCGCAGGGCCCGCACGGTGGCCACGATGTCGTCGGTCGCCAGCGCGATGTGCTGGACGCCGGGCCCGCCGTGGAAGTGCAGGTACTCCTCGATCTGCGACCGCCGCAGCCCGCGGGCCGGCTCGTTGATCGGCAGCTTGATCCGGCCGTTGCCGCTGGCGACGACCCGGGACATCAGCGCGGAGTACTCGGTGCTGATGTCCTGGTCGTCGAACGAGGCCAGCAGGTGGAACCCGAGCACCCGCTCGTGGAACCCGACCCACTCGTCCATCTTCCCCTCCTCGACGTTTGCCACCACGTGGTCGATCGCCCGGAGGCCGGCGGGCTGGAAGGTGCTCGGGCAGTAGCGGTCGGGGTCGATCGGCTCGTAGCCGGGGGCGAAGACGCCACGGTAGCCTGAGCGGTCGACGAAGGCGTAGCGGGTGTCACCGTAGGCGAGCAGCTCGGCGAACTGGTACGCGCCGTTGGCGTCTTCCAGGGCCGTGGGCGGGGTGACGCCGCGGGCGCCCCGGGCGAGCGCCGACTCGTAGGCCTCCGGCACGCTGGTCACGCCGAAGGCGATCGACTGCACACCGTCGCCGTGCGCCACCAGCCTGGCGTTGTCCGGATGATCGGACGAGAGCGGCGACGAGAGGACGAAGCGGATGTCTCCCTGCTGGAGCACATAGCCAGCCTCGTGGCGCACTCTGGTCTCCAGGCCGGCGTAGGCGGTGACGTGGAAGCCGAAGGCGTTGCGGTAGAAGTACGCCGATTGCCGGGCGTTGCCCACCACCAGGCGGATGTGGTCGATCCCGAGCAGCGGGATGTCATTCGTCGCCATGGCGGCCCTCCCTCGTGGTCCCGCGATACCGCCCGGAGGCGGGGCATGCAGAAGGACCGTGCGCGACACATCACTCAGTCGAGATCGGCAGGCATGATTGTAGGACGATCGGTTCGGGCCGCCAAGCCGTGCGTGGCGAGCCGCTCCAGCCGGCCCGAGGGCATTCAGTCGGGCTCGCGGGCGAGGGTCGTGGCGGCGCCCGGGCCGGCTGCAGGGCGGGAGGCCCCGGAGCCCCGCGGCGGGTGGTTCTGGTTCTCGAGCGCCGTCAGGCGATCGATGGGCCCGATGACGATCAGCTCGTCGTCGGGCCCGAGCGTCAGGTCGTGGCCGGGGTTGACGCTCACGCCGGCCGGGCCGCTGTGCATGACGATGTTCACGACCTGATCGGCCTGGATCTCGCCGACGGTCCGCCCGACCAGCCCGCCGCGGGGGGCGACGGTCAGGTCGGTGAGGTGCAGGTGCTTGCCCGCGAGCTGGAACTGCTGGTAGATCCGCCGCCCGGTCGCCGCCGCGATGAACGCCGGCGCGGCCACCTGGGCCGTCGAGATCGCGGGCATGGCGAACGCCCCGCGCACCTTCACGGCCAGCGAGGAGTCGAACAGCCGCAGCACGATGCGGGCCTCGCCGTTGAGGTCGCGGGCGGTGAGGCCCGCGTCGAGGTTCGTCAGGTCGTCGCTGGTGGCCAGGATGACCGCCCGGGCCCGCGCCACGCCCGCCTGCTCCAGCACCTTGAGGTTGCGGCCGTCGCCGCGCACGACCGGGACCTTGAGGTCGACGATCTCGTCGATCAGCGCCGAATCCGCCCCCGGCCGCTCGACCACCACGACGGGCTCCCGCATGGCGAGCAGCCCCTTGATGATCTCGAACCCCACCTTGCCGACGCCCACGACGACCACGTGCTGCCTGTAGAGCGAGGCCACCATGCGTTGCCACTCCGGGAGCCGCTGCTTCGAGCTGAAGGTCAGGTACGCCAGCCGGACCAGCGAGTCGGCCACCGCGCCCAGGCCGATGACCGGCAAGAGGAAGAAGAACGGTTGCAGGTACCACTCGGCGGGAAACTTCAGGTACGACTCCAGGAAGATCAGCATGAAGATCGCATAGCAGGCCTCGCCGTACCCCAGCATGCCCTGATGCTCGGGGTCGTGATACGTCCGGTGCAGGAGGAATCCACCGACGGTGACCAGCGACCAGAAGATGCCCAGCGACCAGCGGAATTCCCAGAGCAGGTAGGCCGCGTAGCGGAGATAGATCCGCAAGGCGCTCGGTCGATGCATCGGCGCCAGGAACCGTCGGCGGCGCGATCGCGGGCTGGCCATCGCTCGACTCGCTGGGGGGTTCTGGGGCCGGGAATCCCGATCGGCCGCGCGACGCCCGCTCATCGGCCCCGCGGCGACGACTGCTCGGCCGCCATGCGGTGCTGCGCCACCAGCCCCAGGTTCTGCCGGGCCCCCGCGCCCAGCGTCGGGCTCTCGGCGACGGCCTGGAAGCAGGATTCGGCGGCGTCGAGCGCCCCCAGGGCCAGGTAGCAGGCGCCGAGGTTCAGGACCGCCTGCTCCCCGATGATCCGCGGATCGAACCGCGCCGTGCGGTCGTAGCGGCCGGTGCGACCCATCCGTACCAGGCGCTCCAGGCATTCGGCCGCCTGGCGGTGGTCGCCACGCTCGAAGTGGTGCCCGGCCTCGATCCAGACGAGCTGCGGACTCTCGGGGAACCAGCGGCGGGCCAGCTCGCGGGCCCCCTCGCGCCCGAGCCGGGGCCGGACCGATCCAGGCGGCAGCGCGAGCAGGTACTCCAGCAGCACCTGAACCTTGGCCGAGGGCGCCGTCGGCTGGCCGAAGACCGCCAGCACCTGGTCGAGCGCGCGGGCCATCACCTGGTGACCCCTCGGATCGCCCAGCAGCAGGAGCGTCCGGCCGTGCTCGATCAGGTAGTGGAGCTGATCCGGCCGGTCCTCCAGCTCGCGTTCCAGAAGCCGCTCGATGAACTTCAGTTTGGCCACCGGCTTCGGCCCGGCGGGCGAGTGGTTCAGGAGGACCAGGGGGGACGGACGGACCTGCAACCCCTCGGCGCGGATGTGCTCGACCAGCGCGGGGGCGAACCGGGGATGCAGCCGGCCCTGGAACTCCAGATCGGGCCGGTTGCGGAAGAGCCGGACGTCGAGCGTCTCGCTGGGCGGGCCGCCGGGGTCCGGATACTGGACGGTCACCCAGTACCCGAAGGCGGCCGGGTCTTCCAGGAGCGTCGACAGGGCCGCGCGGTCGGGGGCCAGCAGCTCCTCGTCGGCGTTCAGCCAGAGGATCCAGTCACCCATGGCCTGGCGGACGACGGCGTTGCGGCCGGCCGCGAAGTCGTCGTCCCAGGCGAACTGCCCGATCTCGGCGCCGGCCTCACGGGCCACCTCGACGGTCCGGTCGGTCGAGTCGGTGTCGACGACGAGCACCTGATCGGCGATCCCCGCGACCGATCGCAGCGACCGGCCCAGGTCCTCGTCCTCGTTGCGGGTCAGATAGGCGACGGTCAGCGACGGCATCGACGGGCTCCCGCGCCAGGATTCCAGCGCCCGGCCGGCCGGGGTCTCCCGGCGACCGACGCCGCTTGAGCCTACCATCTGGGACGGCCCCAGGGGCACCCGGACGGGGTCGGGCTTGTCACGATCGGATCGTTGCGGTACGGATACCCCGATCGGATCGACTCGCCCCGACCGGATGGGGCCCCGCACTCGATCCAGGAGCTGGCCACCAGGGAGGGAGCCCCGGAATGCGGCGAAGCGGGCCGGCGGTGCTCACTCTCGGATTCGGACTGATCGCGCTGGTCGCGCTCTGGCTCCGGGTCACCAGCCTGGAAGCGATCCCCGAGCTCAACGGCGACGAGGCGTACGAGGGCCTCCAGGTCGCCCGCCTGCTGCGCGGCGAGCCGTTCGACTGGCTGACCGTCAACGGCAACCCCCTCGACCCGTTCTTCGTCGCGCTGCTGGCCCCGCTGCTCTGGCTCTTCGGCCCGACGACCTGGGCCTTGCGCCTGCCGGCGGTCCTCTGCGGGATCGCCACCGTCGTCGTGGCGGACCGGCTGCTGCGTCGGTCGCTGGGCGAGGCGGGGGCGAGGATCGCCGCCCTGCTGCTGGGGACGCTGCCGCTCGCGGTCGTCTACTCGCGGATCGGGCACGAGTACAGCCAGATCCCCTTGATCGGCTTGCTCACCGTTCAGACCGCCTGGGTGGGCAGCCCGATCGCCCTGATCGCGTGCCTGGCGGCGGCGGCGCTGGTGCATCCGGTCAACGCCTTCCTCGTGCCCGTGGTCGCCCCCATCGTCCTGGTCCGGTTCTGGCCACGGCTCGCGGCGGCCCAGCGCCCGGGAGCCGGAATCTGGGCCGGGCTGGCGCTGCTGGTGGCCGCCGTGGTGGCGCTGGGCGCCGTCCTGTGGCAGCGACCCGTGGTGCAGGGCGTGATCCAGGCCCGGCCCGCCCTGAACGGGAGGATGTTCGCCGACGGGCTGCAACGGGCCCTGCTGTTCGAGTTCCTGGTACCACCCGACCTGATCGGAACCCTGGCTCGCCTGGTGGTGGCCGCCCTGATCGCGACGGCGGCCAGCGTCGGGCTCTGGGCCGCCTGGCAGGGCCGTCGGTGGCCGTCGCTGGCTCTGGCGATCGGGCTGCTGGGCGCCCTGACGGCCTTCCACGCGATCGCCGGCCCGGACCAGTTCGGGCGACTCGGCACGCACCGTTACGCCGTCGTTTTCCTCAGCCCCCTCGCCATCACCCTGGGCGCCCTGCTCGGGCCACTCGCGGCGAGCCTGGATCGACGGTCGGCCGGCCGCAGCCTGGTGCCGATTGCGCAGCTCGCCCTCGGGCTGCTGCTGCTCTCCGCCACGTACCAGGCGGCCTTCGGTCCCTACACGCGATCCGGTCGCGAGCGGGCTCTCACGCTCCGGCCCGACGCCCGTGAGCCGTATCGGACGGCCTTGCGACGCATCCTGACCGACGCCGCCCAGGATCCGTCACGGGCCGACCGGCCGATCCAGATCCTGGGTCAGGAGTACTGGGATTGCGTCCCGATCCGCTACCTGGCCGCCGGTCGGGCGACCGTCCGGGTCGACCAGCTGATCGAGCTGGAAGACATCTGGATTCAGAGCCAGGGGCACGAGGATCGGTTCGGGCAGAAGGCGGATCGGGTCGTGGCCGCGCTCCGCGAGGGCGCCTACGTGGTGGCTCACGCCAGCCGCCCGGCAGGGGTCGGCGGCCGGGTGGTCCGCGACGCCATCACGGCGCACTTCGCCGGCGTCGCCGTCCGCGTCTGGGAACTGCCCGGCCTGCGCCAGGGCAGCTCCAACGACGGGACCGGGCCGGCCGACCTCGTGGTGCTGAGCCTGGAACCCCGGGCCCTGGCCCGGCACGAACGGCCCGAGGTCGCACGCTGATGGGTCCGCACAGATTGCCCTCCCGGACTGGACCCTCCGCCGGTACCTCCGACCCCGGCGGAATTGGTTCCCGGCCGGTCGGTTCCAGGGTATGTTGGAATGCAGCGGCGATGATCGATCCGCACGATCATCCCGGCCGGCAGAGTCTGCACCCTCGTCAAAGTCGACCCGGTGAGCTGCACCGCCATCCGTCCGGACGACCGGCCGGTTGGTCCGATCTCCAGGATTGCACCGCGATGCCCGCACCCCGATCGGTCGCCTCGCCGTCGAGGCCGCCCGACCGCGCCCCCTGGCCGGTCGGGGACCGCGCCCGGCTGGCCCTGGTTGCCCGCCTCGCCCGCCCGCGCCGCGTCGGCACCGCCGGCGAACGGCGGGTCTGTCGTCGCATCGAGCAGGCGTTTCGCTCCGCTGGTCTCGAGGTGTTCCGCGAGTCGTTCGCCGTACCCTGGGCGGGCCGGGCGATCGGGATGCGGCTGGTCCTCGGCCTCGGCGCGGCGCTGCTCGCCGCGACGCTCGGCCCGCTGGCCCATGCCCCCCTGGCAGCCGCGGCCTGCGGCATGACGGTGGCCCTGCTCGCCAACGCTCCGTGGACCGTCGCCCGCGGCCTGGGAAGCCGGATGCCCAGCCGCCTGCGGTCTCGCAACCTGATCGGCCGGCGCCGTGCCAGGGTCTCCGGCCCGGTCCTGGCACGAATCGTGTTCCTGGCCCATCACGACTCGAAGTCGCAGTTGCTCCCCACCGGCGTCCGGGTCGGCCTGGTGGCGACCGTCGCCATCGGCGGGGTAACTCTGGCGGCGCTCCACCTCCTGAGGTCGATCGGGCTGCCGATCCCTGCGGCCGCCGCACCCGGCGTCGCGGTGCTCCTGCTCGGGTGCCTGGTGCTCCTAGCCTGGAACCGGACGGGGAACCGCAGCCCGGGTGCGATCGACAATGCGACTGGCCTGGCGACCCTCATCGAGCTGGCGAGGACCTGGCGCCCGCAGACCGGCCAGGCGGTTGAGGCCGTGTTCGTGGCCACCGGCGCGGAGGAGATCGGCCTCGACGGGGCCCGCGCGTTCCTGGAGCGGCATCGGTCCTGGCTGCAACGGCGTCCGACCCTGATCGTGAACCTCGATAGCGTCGGCACCGGAGCCCGGACCTACCTGGCCGGCGACCCGCACAGCGTGGAGCGGGCCGAGCGGCTGGCCGACGAGCGCGGGCTCCCCACGGCTCGCCTCCGCGTCGTGGGCGCCGGCATGGATCACGAGCCGTTCGCCGAGTCGGGCCTGAACGCCGTCAGCCTGCTCGGCGACGTGGTCCGCTGCTCGCTGATCCTGCACACGCCCCGCGACACGATCCGGCGCGTCGACCCCTCGGGCATGGGCCGGGCGCTGCAACTGGCGATGGCACTGGCCGATGACTGGGCCGAAGAGCAGGCCCGGCCCCAACCCGTCGTGGCTGCCACCATCAGGTCGCCGGACGACCGGGTCGCGGTCGCCGCGAGGTAAGAGCCTGGGCGAGCAGGATCGCATGCCGGGGATCGATCCGAGGACGGTCGAATTCCGACTCCCTGCGACCCTGGCGAGCGAGGCCGGTTCAGCCGGCCGCGCCGGTTCCGGCGGCAGTCCCAGCGTCCGGCGCTGCTTGCCATGCCTCGAATGGCAGCACGATCGCGAAGTCGACCTGTCCGTCGGGAGAGCCAGAGCGGCGAGTGTCCCGGTCCCTGATCTCCTGGCCCCGCGCCAGATCGAGGCACGGGCCTGGGATCAGTTCGTGGCGGACGAGCACGCGGGTCTCGCCCTGCTGGCGGGCCGGCCACTTGTGGTTGCGCCGAGGTCTGGAGCGACGGTTGATCAGGCGAGCAGCTTCTGGACCAGCCGACCATGGACGTCGGTGAGCCGGAAGTCGCGGCCCTGCGAGCGGAACGTGAGCCGGGTGTGTTCAAGGCCCAGCAGGTGCAGGATCGTCGCCTGCAGGTCGTGGACGTGGACGGCGTCGGTCGCCACGTGGT
>CAZUZD010000199.1:0-11628 GCA_964624465.1 uncultured Isosphaeraceae bacterium | reverse complement strand
TCCGGTACGACGCCTGGAAGATCACCTTCCTGAAGCAGAACGCCCACGGCATGAACGTCTGGCTCAAGCCGTTCGAGGAGCTGCGGGCCCCGATGATCACCAACCTGCGGATGGACCCGTTCGAGCTGGCGGCCGACATCGGCATGGACTACCAGCGCTGGTTCCTGGAGCACATGTTCGTGATCGCCCCGGCGGCCAACTACGTGGGCGAGTGGCTCCAGAGCTTCCGCGAGTTCCCCCCGCGCCAGAAGCCGGGCAGCTTCAACCTCAACCGCGTCATGGAGGCCGTCTCGAAGCCGGCCGGCGGCCAGTGACCCTACCGGGCCACCCGGCCGGGTCCCCCTGACGCCCGCGCGGGCCGCCCTCCCCCGAGGGCGGCCCTTGCCATTTCCCGGATGTGCGGCCCGGAATCGGCCGCCGGCCCGGCCGGGGCCTGGAAATCGCTGGCCAAGGGCCGCACAATGGTTACGGCGTTGAGCCCCTGCCGGCGAGCCCCGCACGATCGGCACGACCGGGCGCCGGAGGCGCCGGTCGGAAATGGGGCGTCACGGCGGCGGCCCCCGGCCGTTCTAGATCACGAGCAGGGACCGGCCACGGCCCCCGCGTCCCCCCTCTCCGCCAGCTCCGGCCTCCGATCGAACCGAACCTCCCCGTCGGTTCGTATCACCCATGCTCCCGTGCAGGCCCTCCGTGTGCGGCGACGACGCCCGACTGGTCGCCCGTCCAGACCCAGGAACCGGCCCGATGCTCCCACCGAGACCCGATCGGATCGTCCGCCGCGTCCGAGCGGCGCTGGCCCTGCTGGCGGGCCTGATCGTCGGCGCCGAGGTCGCGACGGCGCAGACCGATGCCCCCGCGCCGGCCGCCGAGGCCGCATCGCCGGCCGCCGAGGCCGCATCGCCGGCCACGCGCCGGGTGAGCCGGCCCGACTACATCGACGCCATGCTGGAGGCCTCGTGGGAGGAGGCGGGCCTCCGGCCGTCCGGCCCGGCGACCGACGCCGAGTTCCTCCGGCGCGCGTACCTCGACCTGCTGGGCCGGATCCCGAACGTGGCCGAGTCGCGGGCCTTCCTGGAGAACAAGGAGCCCGGCAAGCGCACCAAGCTGGTCGATTACCTGCTGGAGCACCCCGACTTCGCCAAGTCGTTCGGCAACGAGTTCTCGATCCTGCTGGTCGGCCGCCGCGGTCAGGACCAGGCGATCAACCGCGAGGCCCTGACTGGCTGGCTCCGCAAGCAGTTCGCCGCCAACCGGCCCTGGAACGAGATGGCCCGCGAGCTGATCACGGCCACGGGCTCGAACAAGGACAACGGCGCCGTCAACTTCACCCTGGCCCACTTCGCCGACCAGAAGGTGAACCTGACCTCGTTCACGACCCGCATCTTCCTCGGCCAGCAGATCCAGTGCACCCAGTGCCACGACCACCCGTCGAACGACTGGAAGCAGGAGGATTTCTGGGGGATCAACGCCTTCTTCCGGGGCACCCGGCAGCGGCCGATCACCCGGACCGACGCCAGCGGCGCCGAGGTCAATGACGGGGTCGAGGTCTACGACGAGCCGACCGACGAGTGGGCCCGGTTCGAGAAGCGCAACGCCGTCGTCGGGATCGTGCCGCCCACCTACCTGGACGGCCGCAAGCTCAAGGCGGGCGCCCAGGCCGACCGTCGTGAGCAGCTCGGCGCCCTGATCGCCGACCCGGAGAACCCGCAGCTCGCCCGCGCCTTCGTGAACCGGATCTGGGGCCACTTCCACGGCCGCGGGTTCGTCACGCCGGTCGACGACTTCGGCGACCACAACCCGCCCAGCCACCCCGAGCTGCTCGACAAGCTGGCCGAGGACTTCCGCGCCTCGGGCTACGACGTCAAGGAGCTGATCCGCTGGGTCACCGGCAGCCGGTCGTACCACCTCTCGTCGGTCGTGACCAAGGACAACGACAAGGACGAGACGCTCTTCAGCCACTTCCTGCCCCGGCCGATGAACCCCGAGCAGCTCTTCGACTCGCTGATCACCGCCACCTCGGCCCACAAGGCCAGCGGCAATACGAGCGACCAGCAGCGCCGGAACTGGCTGAACCAGTTCGTCGTCGCCTTCGCCAACGACGAGGCCGGCGAGACGATGAGCTTCCAGGGCACGATCCCGCAGGCCCTGATGATGATGAACGGCGAGCTGATGGCCAGCGCCATCGGCGGCAAGCCGGGCACGTTCCTCCGGGACGTGCTCGAGAAGTCGCAGCTCCAGCGCAAGCAGCCGGCGCCCCGCTACATCACCGACCAGCTCTACCTGGCCGCCCTGAGCCGCTACCCCAACACCACCGAGCTCCGCCGCGCCGGCGGCTTCCTCGGCGCCAACCCCGACTCGATTCAGGTCATCGAGGACCTCTTCTGGGCCCTCCTGAACTCGAACGAGTTCGTGCTGATTCATTGATTTTGTAGGGCGGATCAGCGCAGCGTCATCCGCCGCGCCCGGAGGGAGGCCATTCGATTGGCCCTTGCCGACGGGCTGGATCCACGCTTCCGACCCGACCCGGCGGATGACGATTCGCTGATCCGACCGACGGAAGAACCACGACCGCGACCCCCCACGATCCCCGAGGACAGAGTCCCATGTGGCCCAGCGTCCCGACTCCCGGCGGCATGTCCCGGCGGCACTTCCTGAGCCACCTGGCCGGCTCGGCGATCGCGGCGCCGGCGGCGCACTTCCTGACCTCGCTGCAGGCGCAGGCGTCGGCCCCGGGCCGGCCGCTCAAGAGCTGCATCGTGCTCTGGATGGGCGGCGGCCCCAGCCACATGGACACCTGGGACCTCAAGCCCGAGAGCGAGAAGAACGGCGGCGAGTTCCGCCCGATCGACACCTCGGCCCCCGGCGTGCAGATCTGCGAGCACCTGCCCACGATCGCCGCCCAGATGAAGCACCTGAGCGTGGTCCGGTCCTTGAACTCCAAGGAGGGCAACCACGACCGCGGCACGTACATGATGCACACCGGGTACGCCCCCAACCCGACGGTCGTGCACCCGAGCTTCGGCTCGATCTGCTCGTACGAGCTGGGCCACAAGCGGGGCGATGAGTTCCCGCTGCCGCACTGCATCGCGATCAACGGCCCCGGCGAGGGCGCCGGGTTTTTGGGGATGAGCCACACGCCGTTCTTCATCCAGAACCCGACCAGCCCGATCGCCAACCTGAAGCCGCCGGGCGACGTCAGCGAGCTGCGGCTGAACCGCCGGCTCAAGATGCTCGGCCTGCTCGAGGATGACTTCGTCGCCGAGCGCCGGGGCGGCTCGGCGGCCGACCACAAGGCGGTCTACTCGAAGACGATCCGGATGATGAACTCGCGGTACACCAGGGCCTTCAGCCTCGACGACGAGCCGGCCGCCCTCCGCGACGCCTACGGCCGCAACGGCTTCGGCCAGGGCTGCCTGATGGCCCGCCGGCTGGTCGAGACCGGGGTCACGTTCGTCGAGGTCAGCCTGGGCGGCTGGGACAACCACAACGACATCTTCAAGACCCTCAAGGGCGGCAACCTGCCGACCCTCGACAAGGGCATGGGCACGCTCGTCCGCGACCTGGCCGACCGCGGGATGCTCGACAGCACCCTGGTCGTCTGGATGGGCGAGTTCGGGCGCACGCCCCGGATCAACCAGAACGGCGGCCGCGACCACTGGCCGCGGAGCTGGTCGGTGGTCATGGGCGGCGGCGGCCTCAAGGGGGGCCAGCTCGTCGGCTCCACCGACAAGGACGGCGTCGAGGTGGTCGACCGCGAGCTGGGCGTGATGGACATCATCGCCACCATGGCCACCGCCATACAGATCGACCTGACCACCCAGTACACCACCCCCAACGGCCGCCCCGTGAAGGTCATCGACGCCGGCGCGCCGATCACCGAGCTGGTCTGACCGGCACCGGCCCGCAACGACCCGGCCCCCCGCCCGGCCCCGGCGGACGGGGTGCCGGCGGCGGCGGCGGCCTGCTAGAATGATGCAGTCGCGCCCTGCCCCGCTCCGCCCCGCGTCGACGAGGCGATTCCGCCGCCATGACCGAACTCGACGCCTCCGAGCCACGCCCGACGCCGCGGACCGACCGACCCGGCGACACGATCGTCCACCACGGTGGCAGCGTGGACCTGGGTGGCGACGGCGAGCTGGGCATGGTCCTCCACGAGGACTACGAGCGGGCCGCCGCCGACCTGCGGCCCACGCCGTTCCTGGGCACGGGCCGGCCGCACGCCGCCGCGCCCCTGGACTTCGGGGCCTACGAGCTGCTCGGCGAGCTGGGCCGCGGCGGCATGGGGGTCGTCTACAAGGCCCGCCAGAAGGGCCTCGATCGCCTGGTGGCGGTCAAGATGATCCTCAGCAACCACCTGGCGAACGTCGAGCAGGTGGAGCGGTTCTACGCCGAGGCCCGCGCGGCCTCGCGGATCGTCGACCCGAACATCGTGGCGATCCACGACGTGGGCGAGTTCCACGGCCAGCACTACTTCGCCATGGAGTACGTCGCCGGCCAGAGCCTGGCGCAGCGGCTCCAGGACGGGCCGATGCCCCCGGCCACCGCGGCCCGCCTGGTCATGATCGTGGCGCGGGCGATCGGCCGGCTGCACGCCATCGGCGTGGTGCACCGCGATCTGAAGCCCTCGAACATCCTGCTCGACGACCTGAGCCAGCCCTGCGTCACCGACTTCGGCCTGGCCAAGATGCTGAGCGCCGACGGGCCAGCCACCCGCACCGGGGCGATCGTCGGCACGCCCTCGTACATGGCGCCCGAGCAGGCGGCCGGGCAGTCGGAGCAGGTCGGGCCGCTGAGCGACGTGTACAGCCTGGGGGCGATCCTCTACGAGCTGCTGACCGGCCGGCCGCCGTTCGACGAGGACAACCCGCTCGACACCCTGGTGCAGGTGCTGGAGGCCGAGCCGGCCCCGCCCAGCCGGGTGCGGCCCGGCGTGCCGAAGCCGCTGGAGCTGATCTGCCTGAAGTGCCTGGAACGCGCGCCGCAGGCCCGCTACGACTCGGCCGAGGCGCTGGCCGACGACCTCGACCGCTTCCTCCGCGACGAGCCCGTCGAGGCCCGCCGCATCGGGCTCCTGCACCGCCTGGGCCGCTGGACCCGCCGCGAGCCGGCGCTGGTCTCGCGGCTCAGCACGCTGGTCATCTGCGGCACCATCCTCTACGTCGACCAGCTCACGGCGCAGACGCTGGACCGCTCGCTGAACCGCCGGATCATGATCGTGCTGAGCCTGGGCGTGGGGGCCTCGATCGTGTTCCAGGCCCTGCTGAAGCAGGACCGCTGGTCGAGCCTGGCGCGCTACACCTGGGCCACGGCCGACCTGATCCTGTTCACCTCGATCGTCCAGTTCAGCGAGGCGCTGTCGTCGTCGGTCGTCGCCGGCTACTTTCTGCTGATCACCGCCTCGGGCCTCTGGTTCCGCGAGCGGCTGGTCTGGTACACGACGGCGCTGGCCGTGCTCTCGTACGCTTCGCAGGTGGGCCTCGAGATCGCCCTCAGGCGCGGCAACCTGCCGAGCCTCCAGAACCACCTGCTGTTCATGGTCGGCCTGGTCGTCGCCGGCCTGATCGTGTCGTACCAGGTCAAGCGGGTGCGGGCCCTGAGCCTCTACTACGAGCACCGCCCCTTGCCGTAGCATGGGCGGTCATGGACGCAACCGGCGCACCCGACGGCCTGATCCTCGCCCTGCCGGCCGAGCCCGACGGCTGGCGGCTGGCCCCCGAGGGGGCCGCCGTGCTGCCGTCGCAGGGCATCGCGGTGGTGGCCGACGTGCACCTGGGCTACGAGTGGGCCCGCGCCGCCGGCGGCGACATGGTGCCGCCGCACTCGCTGGCCGAGACCCTCGCGAAGCTCGAGCGGCTGCGGGCGCGGATCGGCTTCGACCGGCTGATCGTTGCCGGCGACCTGACCGAGTCCAGTTCCCCCTGCCTGCGCACGGCCCGCGACCTGGCCGGCCTGACCCGCTGGCTCGGCGACCGCGGCGTCACGCTCGACCTCGTGCCTGGCAACCACGACCCGCCGCGACGGCCGGCGCCCCCCGCGACCCGCGAGGTCGCCGGCTGGACGATCGGCCACGGCCACCGGCCGATCGACGGCGATCGCATCCTGTTCGGTCACTTCCACCCGGTCCTCAAGGCCGACGGCCTGACCGCGCCGTGCTTCCTCGTGAGCGAGCGGGCCGTGGCCCTGCCCGCCTTCTCCCCCAACGCCGCCGGCCGCACCGTCACCGACGGCTGGACCCCCGACGGCCTGCCGGCCCCGGCGCAGATCCGCTGCGTCGCCGGCCTCGACGGCACCCTGCTCGACTTCGGCCCCCTCGACCGCCTCGTCCGCCGCTGCCAGGGACTGGCCTGAGGCCTGCTGCAAGACCCAGAGCCGGATTCCATCCACCCGGTCGCTCCGTCCGAGGCTGGAGGATCCGGCACCCGGACGCGGGGTCTTTGTAGGGCGGATCAGCGGAGCGTCATCCGCCGCGCCCGAACGGATGCCCTCGATTCGAACCTCTCGCCGATCAGGTGTCTGGCATCCGAACCGTCCCGGCGGATGACGCTCCGCTGATCCGCCCTACAGATCGAAAAGGTGCCCGGGTGCGCGGTCCGCACCGGGCCCGAATCGGGTACCGGTGGACATCACGACGGCCCGACCTTGAGGAGCCCCTGCCATGAGCGACCGGCCCGGTATCGACCGTCCAGACTCTCGATCGCCCGACCGGACCGGCGTGCGGAGGCTCCTGATGGCGGCGGCGCTGCTGGCGGGCCTGGCGGCGAACCGGGCGAGCGCGGGCGATCCGTATCCGGCCTGCGCGGCGGTGATCAACGTCACCCAGCCACCGTACAGCGCCCGGGGCGACGGCGTCACCGACGACACCGAGGCCCTGCAGCGGGCGATCCACGAGAACGTGGGCCGGCACCGGGTGATCTACCTCCCACCGGGCACCTACCTCGTGAATCGCACGCTCACCTACCCCAAGCGGTGGGAGGGCCACGAGAACTGGGGCATGACGATCCTCCGGGGGCACTCGGCGCAGGACACGACCCTTCGCCTGAAGGACGGCACGTTCACCGATTCCTCCCGGCCGCAGGCGATCCTCTGGACCGGCGGTTTCGGCTCGGCCGACTGGTTCCACAATTACGTCGAGGGGCTGAGCTTCGACGTAGGCGCCGGCAATCCGGGCGCGAACGCCCTGGAGTTTTACAGCAACAACTCCGGGGCCGTGCGCCACTGCCGCTTCATCGCCCGGGGGGACAGCGGTCACACCGGCCTGGACCTGGGCCACCGCGACCTGAATGGCCCGCTGCTGGTCAGCGGCTGCGAGGTGCTCGGCTTCAGCACCGGCGTCCGCACGGCCGGCGCGGTGAATAGCCAGACGTTCGAGGGGCTGGTGCTGACCGGCCAGCGCGACGTCGGCTTCGAGAACCAGGGCCAGCCCGTCAGCATCCGGCGGCTGACCAGCCGCAACCGCGTGCCGGCCCTCAGGACCTACGGCACGCTGGCGCTGGTCGACTCGGAGCTGAATGGCGAGCCGGGGGCGGTTTCGGTGCCCGCGATCATCAACTCCAACGGCGGCCGGCTGCTGGTGCGCGCCGTCCGGACCTCGGGGTACCGCCGAGCGATCGCCGACGTCGCCTCGCCCGACGTCGGTGCGGCCCTGCGCCTCAAGGGACCCGACAAACCCGGCAGCCTCGGACCGGAGGTCGCCGAGTACAGCTCGCACCCCGCCACCCGCGCATTCCCGGGCGCCGCGATCCCGTCCCGGCTGCCCGTCGAGGATCCGCCGGCGATCCCCGAGGACGACCCCGCGACCTGGGCCAGCGTCGACGCATTCGGCGCCGATCCCACCGGCGTCGCCGACTCGTCGGCGGCCGTCCAGCGCGCGATCGACTCGGGCGCGACGACGGTCTTCTTCCCCGGCCATTACACCCTGAAGTCCACGGTGATCCTGAGGGGGAACGTGCGACGGCTGGTCGGCATCGGGGGGCAGATCGACTACCATAAGCAGGTGACGCCCGACTTCCGCCTGGACGACGGCACCTCGGAGGCGGTGCAGATCGAGCATTTCGCCGCGATCCACGGCGGCCTGGAGCTCAACTCTCGCCGCACCCTGGTGCTGCGGAGCGTCTCCGATTGCGATCTGACCAGCACCCCGCGCGCCGAGGGCTCGACGCTGTTCGCCGAGGACTTCGTCACGCATCACCTCACGCTCCGCCGCCAGCGGCTCTGGGCCCGGCAGCTCAACGTCGAGAACGAGGGCACGCACCTGAGCAACGACGGCGGCAGCGCCTGGATCCTGGGCTACAAGACCGAGCGCGGCGGCACGCTGGTCGAGACCCTGGCGGGCGGCCAGACCGAGGTGCTGGGCGGGTTCAGCTACACGACCACCGCCGGCGGCCTGGCGCCGATGTTCGTCACCCGCGACGCCACCGCGTACGCCTTCTTCGCCGAGGTCTGCTTCAACGGCGATCCGTTCCGCCGGCTGATCGAGGAGACCCGCGCCGGCCGGACGCGCACCGTCGAACGCGGCGACGGCAGCACCGCGCCCTACGTGGCCATGCCCGCAGGGCCCTGAGCCCGGGGGCAGAGGGGTCCCATCGTGGTGTGTGGACGCTAGAATCCAACGCACCGCCCGCCCGCCACCGTGGCCGGGTTTTCCGATCCGACCACGACCCGGTCGGCGCTGGCCGGACCGGGAGGCCGAGGAGCCGGGCGTCCGTCCCGCAGGATTCGAGCACCGCCCCCAATGCACGCCACCGCCATGAGCAATGCCAGGGACTTCTTCGCGACCTATGCGCCGGGGTTCCCCGAGGGGCAGGCGGTGCGGGTCGTCGACCTGGGTGCGCAGGACGTCAACGGTTCGCTCCGCGAGGCGTGCCCGGGTCGGTTCGAGTACGTCGGGGTCGACTTCGTCGCGGGCCGCAACGTGGACGTGGTGCTCGACGATCCGTACAAGCTGCCGTTCCCCGACGCGACGGTCGACGTGCTGGTCAGCAGCTCGTGCTTCGAGCACTCCGAGCTGTTCTGGCTGGTGTTCCTGGAGATCCTGCGGGTGCTGCGGCCACACGGGCTGTTCTACCTGAACGCCCCCTCGCGCGGGCCCTACCACCGCTACCCGGTCGACTGCTGGCGGTTCTATCCCGACAGTGCCCGGGCGCTGGCCACCTGGGGCGAGCGGAACGGATATCATCCGGCGGTGCTGGAATCGTACACGCAGGTCGGCGGCGACTGGTCCGACTGCGTGGCGGTCTTCCAGCGCGACGGCCGGCTCGCCGATCGCCACCCGCGCCGGATCCTCGAGACCAAGACGGACTTCACCAACGGCCGCATCGGCACGGGCCCGCTGCGGAACCCGCGCGAGGCCGGCGCCGGTTCGGTCGAGCGGGAGCCCCGGTCCGCCTGGCGCCGCCTGGTCCGCTCGCTGCGTCCCGCCCGGTCCCGCCGCCCGGGCTGATCGGCGGCGCGGGCGGGCGCCGGCAGCCGGCCCGGTTCGCGGCCGCCGCCCGCCCCCCTCGGTCGAAAGTCGACCGGGTTCCTCAACCTCGGAGCGAGCGCATGGCCCGCCTGGCCGCCAGCACCCGTAGATTCGCCCAGGACGCGGCCGCGTGGATTCGCCAGGATGTTCGGGCCCTGAGCTCCGTGCTGTGCCATCCGTTCGAGGCCTACCGGGCGCTCCGCGACGTGCCGGAGCGGGTCGCGGCCCGGCGCTTCGCGGCGAGTGCTCCGGGGGCCCCGCCCGCGGCGCTCGCTGGCCCGCCGGGGGACCTGAGCAACCCGCTCCGCGCGTACTTCGAGCAGCACCGCGAGGGCCGTGGCCTCTACAAGTGGCTGCACTACTTCGAGATCTACCACCGACACTTCGCGCGGTTCGTGGGTCAGCAGCCGCACGTCGTCGAGATCGGGGTCTACAGCGGCGGCAGCCTGGAGATGTGGCAGCAGTACTTCGGCGCGGACTGTCGGGTCACCGGCGTCGACCTGCTGGAGAGCTGCCGCGCCTACGCGCCGCCAGGCGTCGAGATCGCCGTGGGCGACCAGGCCGACCGCCGGTTCTGGGAGCGATTCCGGGCGACGACGCCGCCGGTGGACATCCTCATCGACGACGGCGGGCACACGCCCGAGCAGCAGCGCGTGACCCTGGAGGAGCTGCTGCTGCACCTCAAGCCGGGGGGCGTGTACCTCTGCGAGGACATTCTGGGCGGCGGCAACGCCTTCGCCGCGTACGTGGCCGGCCTGGCCGACCAGCTCAACGTCCCGCGGCTGGCGAAGCTGCACCGGACCGAGAGCGGCCTCGGCTGCCGCACGACCGGGTTCCAGAGCCGGATCGGCTCGATCCACCTGTACCCCTACGTCGTCGTGATCGAGCGCTCGCCGGAGCCGATCGCGGAACTTGCCTCGCTGCGACGCGGGAGCCAGTGGCACCCGCACTGAGCCCCGGCGGCTCGCGGTCGGGTCCCGGTCACTTCGCCGTCGCGGCGGCGGGCGGGGGTGGGGCGTTGCCGGCCTGGAGGCGGTAGTAGTTGGCCTGCGCGGGGTTGCCCTTGCGGGTGTAGTAGTCGGCCAGGATCCGGGCGGTGGGCGGGTGGCCGCCGGGGTATTCGAGGGCGCGCTTGGCCCAGATCAGGCCCTCCTTCTCCTGGTCGTGGTCGAGCAGCCAGCGGGCGGCCTTCGATTGCAGCTCGGGGTCGCGCGGCATCCGCATCAGGTCGCGGCGCAGGTCCTCCATCTCCTTGGTCTCGCTCAGGAGCTGGGCGTGGCGACTGCGCTCGGCGGCCGCCTCGTCGGGGTGTCCGGTGCGCTCCAGGGCGTTGGCGAGCTTGTACCGCAGGTCGGCGTTGAATGCGTTCAGGGCCACGGCCCGCCGCAGCAGCGGCAGGGCCTCGTCGAACTTGCGGCGCCTCAGGGCGATGGCGGCGCGGCCGTCGAGCGCGGCGACGTCGTCGGGGTCGGCCTTGAGGGCGCGGTCGAAGTAGTCGATGGCGCGGTCCTCGCGACCCAGGCTCAGGGCGTTCAGGCCGGCGCCGGTGAGGGCTTCGACCGAGGCGGGGTTGGCCTGGAGGTACGCCTCGTACTCGGGGGCCGCCTCGTCGTACTTCGCCTCGGCCCGCAGCGCGTGGGCCAGCCCGATGCGGGCCTGGTCGAGGGTCGGATCGCGCTTCAGGGCCTCGCGGTAGTCGCGGGTCAGGGCGCCCGGGCCGGCGTCGAGCCGCGCGTCGACCTCGGCACGCCAGAGGTGCGGGCGGGGGTCCTCGGGGGCGATCTTCGCCCAGTAGGTGAGCACGTCGATGGCCGGCCCGAGCCGGTACGTCTCCAGGTACATCTTGGCCAGCCCCTCGGCCAGGTCGGCGCGGGGCTCGGGCTCGCGGCTGCGGGCGCGGATGAGCATGGGCTCGGCGGTCGTCACGTCACCGCCACGGGCCAGGATGATGCCGATGTACCGCTCCATGTCGGCGTCGGGCCAGCCCCGCTTGCGCGCCTGGTCGAACGCCCGCATGGCCGCGTCAGGCTGGTCGAGCCGGTACAGGGCGCGGCCCTCGAGCGCGTGGGCCTCGGCATTCTCCGGCTCCGCGGCCACCCAGCGCCGGGCCAGGTCGAGGGCGACCTGCGGGTCGGCGCCGTCGGCCGCCGCGCGGGCCGCCCGCGCCC
>CAZUZD010000198.1:0-11636 GCA_964624465.1 uncultured Isosphaeraceae bacterium | reverse complement strand
CCCCCACTCCGGCCACCGCCCCCAGCTCCGGGGCGCGCCCGTCGGTGGCCGCGCTCACCCCAGCCCCGGCGGCGACCGTGCGGGCCCCCCGGCCCCGGGGCGACGGCGGCCTGCGGCTGCTGTCGTGGGCCCTCTGGCTGATCCCGCTGGGCCTGCTCGGCGGCGGCGGCTACTACGGCCTGCTCCAGTACCAGAAGATCAAGCCCAAGCCCTCGGTGCGCACCGCCAGCGTCCGCGAACTGACCCTCAACGAGGCCCGCACGCTGCTCTCGGCCAAGGGGTACCTCAAGTCGCGGTACCAGGCCATGATCGGCGCCCGGGTGCCGGGCCGGGTCGAGCAGATGCTGGTCGAGGAGGGGACGAAGGTCCAGGGGCCGCACACCGGCCCCGACGGCCGTGAGGTCCAGGGCGACCTGCTGGCCGTGCTCGAACACAACGACCTGACGGCCCAGAAGCTCTCGCGGGAGGCCAGCGTCCGACGCTCCCGGGCCGACCTGGAGGAGGCCCGCGCCGAGCTGTCCCTCCGCCAGCGCAAGGCCGACCGCTCGCTGCGGCTCCAGGCCGCCAACCAGCTCTCGGTCGACGAGGTCGACCAGGCCGTCTTCAACCGCGACATGGTCGCCGCCCGGGTGCAGGCGCTCGAGGCGGCCATCGGGCTCCAGGAGTCGATGGTCGCCGAGGTCCAGGCGTCGATCGACAACATGCACATCTACGCCCCGTTCGACGGCACCGTGGTGGTCAAGGCGGCCGAGGTCGGCGAGACGATCACCCCCGGCGGCATGGGCGCGGCCAGCGGCCGCGGCTCGGTGGTCACCCTGGCCAACCTCGACACCCTGGAGGTCGAGACCGACGTCGCCGAGAACATGATGGGGCGGATCAAGATCGGCCAGCCCGCCGAGGTCAGCGTGAGCGCCGTGCCCGACCGCCGCTACCAGGGCCGGCTCCGCCGCGTCGTGCCGATGGGCGATCGCGCCCGGGGTACCCTCAAGGTGTACGTCGAGATCACCGACCCCAACGACGGCCGGCTGTTCCCCGAGTTGCTGGCCACCGTGAGCTTCCTGCCCGACGCCGAGGCCGACGCCGCGGCCCGCGAGGCGACCGCCACGATGGCCCCGTTCGTCCCCCGCGCCGCCGTGGTCGAGTCCGACGGCGGCACCGCCGTCTGGGTCGTCGATGCCCAGGGGCTCGTCCACCGCCGCCCCGTCGAGGTGACGCCCGAGGGGGACCGCGCCCGGGTCCAGTCGGGCCTGAAGGTCGGCGAGACGGTCGTCGTCGACCCGCCGGCCGACCTCGCCGAGAACCTGCCGGTGAAGGTCGAGGATTGAGGCTCCCGCCTCCCACCGCCGTCGCCGACTCGAACCACGAC
The DNA here is from genome assembly GCA_964624465.1 of uncultured Isosphaeraceae bacterium. Lineage (GTDB taxonomy): Bacteria > Planctomycetota > Planctomycetia > Isosphaerales > Isosphaeraceae > CAZUZD01. The sequence goes on along the minus strand of CAZUZD010000198.1, from coordinate 10,270 downwards.
CCAGATCCGATGGAGAGGCCGAGCATGGGGCATGAGCCAGCGATCGCCCTGCGGGGCGTGACGAAGCAATACCGCCGCGACCAGTTCACGATCCCGGTGCTCCAGGACCTGGAGCTCACCGTTGCGGAGGGGGAGTTCCTGGCGCTCATGGGCCCGTCGGGCTCGGGCAAGACGACCCTGCTGAACCTGATCGCCGGCCTCGACCGCCCGACGGCCGGCGAGGTGGTCGTGCACGGCGTCGACCTGGCCCGGCTCTCCGACGGCCAGACGACCCGGTGGCGGGCCGACAACGTCGGGTTCATCTTCCAGCTCTACAACCTGATCCCGGTGATGACCGCCGAGGAGAACGTCGAGCTGCCGCTGCTGCTGACCAAGCTCGGCCGCCGCGAGCGCCGGGAGCGGGCGCGCACGGCCCTGCGGATCGTGGGCCTGGAGGGGCGAGAGGATCACTTTCCCCGCCAGCTCTCGGGCGGCCAGGAGCAGCGGGTGGCAATCGCCCGCGCCATCGTGACCGACCCGTTCATGCTGGTGGCCGACGAGCCGACCGGTGACCTGGACCGCACCAGCGCCGAGGAGATCCTCGACCTGCTGGGCCAGCTCAACCGCGAGTTCCAGAAGACGATCGTGATGGTCACGCACGACCCGCACGCCGCCGAGCGGGCCAGCCGGCTCCTGCGGCTCGACAAGGGCCAGCTCGTGGGCGACGAGCGCCGCGAGCCGCACACGTCCGGCCACCGGTCCGACCCGACGATGGAGGCGTCCCTGTGAAGTACCTGGGGTACATCCTCCGCAACGCCCGCCGCAACAAGCTCCGCTCATTCCTGACGATCGGCTCGATCGCGGTGTGCGGCTTCCTGACCATGCTGCTGCTGTCGCTGTTCGCGACCAACAAGGAGGTCGGGGCCTCGATCCGGGACCACAACCGGATCATCTGCATGAGCTCCTCCGGGCTGGCCGGCGAGGTGCCGATCGCGGTCGTCAACCGGGTGATCCAGATCGACGAGGCGGCCGGCAACGCGATCGTCCGCACGCCCGAGGACCGCCCGGCGATCTCGCCGCTGTCGTGGTTCGGCGGCAAGTATCGCGACGAGGCGGTGACCTTCGCGCAGTTCGGCTGCAACCCGGAGACGATCTTCACCGTCTATGACGAGCTGAAGCTCCAGTCCCCGGACCAGGCGAAGGCGTTCCGCGAGCGGCTCGACGGCGTCGTGATCGGCCGCAAGCTCGCCGAGGACAAGGGCCTGAAGGTCGGCGACCCGTTCCCGCTCAAGGGGGACATCTATCCGGTGAACCTCGATCTGACCGTGGTCGGCATCTTCGACGGCCCGCAGAAGAGTGACCTGCGGAGCTGCTACTTCAACTGGTCGTACCTCCGCGACACGCTGGAGAAGGCCACCCAGAGCGACCGGGCCGACAACGCGGGCACGGTCCTGATGCGCCTCAAATCGGCCGAGGCCACCACCGCGCTCAGCAAGGCGATCGACGAGGAGATGCGCAACAGCGACACGCCGACCAAGACCCAGACCGAAGAGGCGTTCGTCGCCATGTTCTCCGAGTTCATCGGCGACCTGCAGACCTACATCAACTGGGTCGGCCTGGCGGTCGCCATGGCCCTGGTCATGATCTGCGGCGTCTCGATGGCCATGACCATGCGCGAGCGGACGACCGAGGTCGCCGTGCTCAAGGCGATCGGGTTCCCCAAGGGCCGGGTGCTGTTCCTGGTGCTGGCCGAGGCGGTGATCATCGCCGGCCTGGGCGGGCTGATCGGGGCCATCGGCACCAAGCTGCTCTTCGACGTCTTCGACATCTCGCCCTACACCGGCGGCTTCTTCCCCTTCTTCTTCGTGCCCTGGAACACCGCGCTGCTGGGCCTGGCCGGCTCGCTGGTCATCGGCCTGGTCAGCGGCCTGGTCCCGGCCCTGAACGCGGCAAACACCCCGGTCGTCGAGGGCCTCCGCAAGGTGGTGTGAGCGTCCCATGGCACTGATTCCCCTGAGCTACAACCTGCGGAACCTCCGGGCCCGCTGGACGACAACCCTCCTGACCGTGCTGGTGACGGCGCTGGTCGTCTGCTCCTCGTGCGTGCTCTTCGGCATGGTCGAGGGCCTGCGGTACAGCCAGCAGGTCTCGGGCGAGCCGCTCGACATCCTGATCCTCCGCAAGGGGGCCTCCAGCGAGACCGGCGGCGGGTTCGCCCGCGGGACGGCCGCCGAGCTCAAGACCCAGCCGGGAATCGCCCGCGGCGGGCCGATCGACGCGGCGTCCCAGGCCGCGGGCCTGCCCGACGTCCAGGGCCAGCCGCTGGCCGCCGGCGAGCTGGTGACGATCCCGGTCATGATCCGGCTCGACGGCAAGCGGGCGAACCTGATCGTGCGCGGGGTCGAGCCGGCCTCGCCGTGGCTGCGGCCGGCCGTCCAGATCGTCTCGGGCCGGTACTTCGTGCCCGGCAAGAACGAGTGCATCGTCGGCGCCGGGCTGTCGCGGCGGTTCCGGGGGGCCCGGCTCGGCGACACGCTCCGCTGCGGCGAGAAGGAGGCGTACACCGTCGTCGGCCTGTTCACCGCCGGCGGCAGCGCCTCGGAGAGCGAGGTCTGGACCGGCATCGAGGACCTGGGCGCCAACACCCGCAACCAGCAGAGCGTCTCGTCGATGCAGATTCGCGCGGCCACCGTCGCCGACCGGGACCGGATGCTCGAGGCGATCAAGAACGAGACCCGCTTCGGCCTGAACCCGCTCGTCGAGTCGCGGTACTACGCCGACCAGAATGCCACGGCGCTGTTCCTGACGGTGCTGGGCACGCTGATCGCGCTGCTGCTCTCGATCGGGGCCCTGTTCGCCGCGGCCAACACGATGTTCGCGGCCGTCAAGAGCCGGACCCGCGAGATCGGCACCATGCGGGCGCTGGGGTTCCCCCGGCGGGCGGTGCTCCTGAGCTTCCTGGGCGAGTCGCTCTTGCTCTGCGGCCTGGGCGGGGTGCTGGGCTGGCTGGCGACGCTGGGGTTCCGGTCCTGGCAGTTCGGGATCAGCGACTTCAACAGCTTCTCCGAGCGCACGATCCAGCTCCGCTTCGGCCCGCTGGTCTTCGCCGTCGCCTTCGGCATGACCCTGGCCATGGGCCTCTTCGGCGGCCTGTTCCCGGCCGTCCGGGCCGTGCGGCTGAACGTCGTCAAGGCGCTCCGCGAGCTCTGAGCCCTCGCCAGCGGCCCGGGGACAGGCTATCGTCCTGGGGATCGTCCGACGTCCTGGCCCTCGCCATCCGTCACGGCGGGGCCGGTCCGTCGGCATCCCCAGCAGCGGTCCTGCTCGTGCCCTGGCTCCGACGCCGCACCACCTCCCCGGACGGCCGGCTCCCTGACTTTCTTGGCCTCGGCGCCCAGAAGGCGGGCACGACCACCCTGCACGCGCTGCTGGCCGCCCACCCCGGGGCGTTCCTGCCGGCGCTCAAGGAGGTGCAGTACGTCTCGCTGCACGCCGACCGGCCAGTCGCCTGGTATCGCTCGCAGTTCGCCGGCGCCGGCCCCGACCGCCGCGCGGGGGAGTTCTCCCCGTACTACCTGTTCCACCCCTGGGTACCCGGGCGGATCGCGGCCCTGCTGCCGGAGGCACGCCTGATCGTGCTCCTGCGCGACCCGGTGGAGCGGGCCCTCTCGGGCTACTTCCATTCCCGGCGCCACGGGCTGGAGCCGCTGCCGATCGAGGCCGCCTTCGCCGCCGAGGCCGGCCGGCTCGATGGCGCCGAGGCGGTCCTGCGGGACCCGGCCGGACGGCACACGTCGCACCAGCACCACAGCTACCTGGCCCGCAGCCGCTACGAGGTGCAACTGGCGCGATATTCTGGTATACACGCCCCTTCACGACTCCTCGTGCTCCGGAGCGAGGACCTGTTCCAGGACCCTGAACCGATCTGGCGCCAGGTGCTCGACTTCCTCGACCTCGCCCCCATCCCGCTGCCCGCCGTCGATCGCCACGAGAATCGCGGCCGGGGCGAGTCGGCCACCGTCGACCCCACGTTCCGGGCCCGGCTCCGCGACGCGCTCGAGCCGACCTACGAGGCGATCGCCCGCACATACGGGATCACCTGGCCATGACCCGGCCGGCCGGGGTCACCCTGCTCACCACCGATGCCACCAGGACAACCGGCACGGCCGCCGCTGGCCCGCGGTGCGTGATCGTCGCCGGCATGCACCGCTCGGGGACGTCGCTGACGGCCGGCCTGCTCGGTCGGCTCGGGATCGACCTCGGCGACCGGTTGATCGCCGCCGACGCGGCCAACCCGCGCGGCTATCACGAGGACGCCGACGTGGTCGCCTTCCACGGCCGCGTCTTCCGCCGACTCCTGCCGCGCCGGGCCCGGGGCCACGTCGACTGGGGCTGGGCCCGGAACGCGTTCCTCGACCGCGGCGGCCTGGACCGGTTCGACGCCGAGGCCCGCGCCCTGATCGCACGTCGCGCGGGTGCCGGCCGGCCCTGGGGGTTCAAGGACCCGCGCGCCACGCTCCTGCTCGACTTCTGGGACGCCCGCCTGCCCGACGCCCGCTACGTCTGCGTCTATCGCGCCCCCTGGCGGGTGGCCGACTCGATGCAGCGGCTGCGGGCCGACGTCTTCCTCGCCCACCCCGAATTCGCCGCGCCGATCTGGATGCTCTACAACGCCACGCTGCTGGATTTCCACCGCCGCCACCGCGACCGCAGCGTCCTGCTCAACGTCGACGCCCTGACCGGCCACCTCGACCGCCTGCCGGGCCTGCTCCGACGGCTGGGCCTGGAGCCGGCCGCCGTCGACCTGGCCGACGCCTTCGACCCGGCGCTGCTCCGGCCCCTGGACGCGTCCGACCCCATCGAGTCGCTGCACGCCGCCGCCTGGCCCGAGGTCGCCGCGCTCTACCACGCCCTGGAGGCCGAGGCCGATCTGCCCGCCGGTGCCGCGCTCGCGCCCGTCGCGCGGACCCGGGTCCCCGACCCGCACGGCCCGGTCGAGATCTCGGTCGTGATCCCGACCCGCAACGATGCGGTGTCCCTGGTCGAGGCCCTCGCCAGCATCGAGCGCTGCGGGCTCGGCGGGGTCGAGGTGATCGTCGTCGATGCCGGCACCGACGACCCGGAGTGCGTGTCGATCCTCGACGGCCTGGCCGCGCGCGGGCACACGATCGTGCGGGCCCCGGGGGCCCGCCGGGCGGCCGCCCGCAACGCCGGGATCTCCCGCGCCCGGGGCCGATACGTCCTGACGCTCGACGCCGACGACCGCCTGCGCCCCGGCTTCCTCGAGGCCGCCCGCGAGCCGCTGGAGGCCGATCCGACCGGCACCCTGGGCGTGGTCCACGGGGCCTGCCAGCTCACCGGCCGCGTCCCGGCGTTGGACCCTGGCGGGCCAACCCCGCACCGGGCCGCCAGCGGCGGGGGCGCCCTGTTCCGCCGCCGGCTCTGGGAGGACCTGGGCGGCTTCGATCCCGGCCTGATCCGCCTGGTCGGCGCCGAGTTCTGGTGGCGTGCTGAGCGGCGCGGCTGGCGATCCGCCCGGATCGATGGCGTGGCCGTCGAGCAGGTGGTCCGGCCCCGGCGCCGTCGCGACCGGCTCCGGGCGCACTGGGAGCGGATCCGCGACCTCGGCCGGATTCAGCTCACAGCCCGACCCCACCGCCGGCGGCACAGCGGGGCGGGGGGATCGCTGCCGTGACGGATCCGACCCCGCTTGCGGACCACCTGGTGATGGTGATCCCCGCCTTCGAGGGAGGCGAGTCGCTCGCGCGCTGCCTGGCGTCGATCGCCCGGAGCGTTCCTGCGCCACCGCCGGTGATCGTCGTCGACAACGCGTCGACGGATGGGTCCACCGAGGCCGCCCTCCGGGATCATCCGGGGATCACGCTGATCCGCAACCCGACGAACCTGGGGTTCGGCCGCGCCTGCAACCAGGGCATCGAGCGGGCCATGCACATTGGCGCCGGGTTCATCCTGCTGCTGAACCAGGACACGGAGATCGCCCCCGACACGATCACCCGGCTGATCGCGGCGGCCGAGGCGCAGCCCGGGGCGGGCGTCCTGGGCCCGAAGTCTCTGGCCACCGGCCGGCACACCGATGGCTCGGCCCGGCTGCTCTATGCCGGGGCGCACCGCGGCCTGCTGCCGCTGAGCCAGCGCATCCCCGGCTCCGGCGGGCCGGACCGGGACGATGGCGCCGAGGCCCGCCCGGTGGGGATCGTCTACGGGCACGCGATGCTCCTGCGGGCCGAGGCCGTGCGGCAGGTCGGCGGCTTCGATCCCGGGTTCTTCATGTACCACGAGGATGTCGACCTGTGCGTGCGGATGCAGGCCGCCGGCTGGTCGCTGTGGTACGTACCCGACGCGGTGGTCTGGCACGACATCCCACACCTCGACCGCTCCGGCCCCGCCGACCGCTGGCGCTGGGACTGCAAGCTCCGGAGCGCCCGCCACTTCCACCGCAAGCGCTACCCGGGCCCCCTCGCCGAATTCCTGGTCGTCGCGCACGTGCTCGACGAGTTCGCCGGCCGCTTGCGGCACCGTCAGTGGCGCGCGGCGGGCCACGTCGCGACGGCGTGGGCCCGCAGCCTCGGCGGCGCGGCGTCATCGGGCCCGAGGGCCGCCGACTCGCGACCGGCCACGCTCCTGTCCGGCCCTCCGCCCGCTCCGGAGTGAGCGTGGCGGGTCGAGGCGGCGGTCAGTCCAGGGGCCAGGCCGGGCCGAGGGCCTCGCGCTGGGCCTGCATGAGCCCGTCGATGCCGGGGCCAGCCAGGTCGAGCAGGGCGTCGAGCTGGGTGCGGTTGAAGATGCCCCCCTCGCCGGTGCCCTGGACCTCGACGTAGCCGTCGGCGCCCAGGCGCACGACGTTCAGGTCGACCTCGGCGCCCGAGTCCTCGGGATAGTTCAGGTCGAGCAGGGGGATCCCCTTGACGATCCCGACGCTGACGGCGGCGATCGGCGTCGGGGCCAGGGTGCGGGCGACCTCGGCGCCGAAGCGGGCGTGCAGGGCGTCGACGACGGCCACGTAGCCGGCGGTGATCGCCGCGGTCCGGGTGCCGCCGTCGGCCTCCAGCACGTCCGCGTCGATGCTCAGGGTGCATGGGCCCATCAGGTCGAGCCGCACGGCGGCGCGCAGGCTGCGGCCGATCAGGCGCTGGATCTCGGTGGCGCGGCCGTCGGGACCCCGGCGCTTGCGGCTGGGGGTGCTGCCGGGCAGCATGCCGTACTCGGCGGTGAGCCAACCCTTGCCCTTGCCCTCCAGGAACGGCGGCACCTCGTCGGAGACCTGGGCCGAGACGAGCAGGGTGGTGCCGCCGGAGCGGTAGAGCACGCTGCCCGTCGCGGTGCGCTGGAAGCCCCGGGTGATCGTCACCGGGCGGAGTTCGTGCGGGGCGCGGCCGTCGAAGCGGGACATGGGGGCGGTCTCGGCGAAGGGGGTTCAGGGGGCGGGCGAGTCGGGTCGCTGGAAGCGTCAGCCGGTGCGGGAGCGGCGGCCCGACTTGACGGTGCCGCCCTGGGCCATGGTGCCCGACTGCTCCATCAGCCAGAGCAGCAGCGCCTTCTGGAAGTGGAGGCGGTTGCCGGCCTGGGGGAACACGAGGCTGCGGGAGCCTTCGAGGACGGCGTTGGTCACTTCCTCGCCGCGGTGGGCCGGCAGGCAGTGCAGGAAGATGGCGTCGGGCCGAGCGGCGGCCATGAGCGCGTCGTCGACCCGGTACGGGGCGAAGGCGACGCTGCGGGTCTCGGCCTCGTCCTCCTGGCCCATGCTCGCCCAGACGTCGGTGTACACGACGTCGGCGCCGCTGACGGCGGCGCGGGGGTCGTGGGTCTCGACCAGCGTGTGGCCCGGGAACGCCTCGGCGAACTGCGTGCGGAACTCGGCCGGGAACTCGTAGCCGGGCGGGCACCCGAGCCGGAAGTGGGCGCCCAGCAGCGAGCAGGCCAGCGCCAGCGAGCGGGCGACGTTGTTGCCGTCGCCGACGAAGGCGATCGTCACGCCCTCGGTGCCGCCCAGGGTCTCACGCACGGTCATGAGGTCGGCCATCGCCTGGCACGGGTGCGCGGCGTCGGACAGGGCGTTGATGATCGGGATCGTGGCGTGGTGCGCCAGCTCGTCGACCGTCTCCTGAGCGAAGGTGCGGACGGCCAGGCAGTCGACCAGCTGGCTGAGCACGCGCGAGAAGTCGGCGACGGTCTCGCGGACGCCGATGCCGACCTCCTTGCCGGGGAGGAAGATGGCCGACCCACCCAGGTGCGCGATGGCCGCCTCGAAGCTGACCCGCGTCCGCAGCGACGGCTTCTCGAAGAGCAGCCCGAGCGTACGGCCGGCCAGCAGCGGCTCGCGCACGCCCAGGCGCCAGCCGCGCTTGAGCTCGATGGCCCGGTCGATCAGGCCGGTGGCCTCGGCGGGGGTCAGTCCGAACAGGTCGGTGAAGTGTCGCAGCATCACGGGCGTCTCCGGCACTCCGGGGTCCGCAAACCAGGGGGGCGGCCCGGGGCCCTCGTCGGGAGCATGAACGCTCGGAATTCGGCCAGGGGGATCATCGGATCGCAGTTCTCGAAACTCACGAGGGCGGAGGCCGGTGCCCCCGCCCCGTGGCGGTCGCGGTGCCGGGTGCCCCCGGCGCTCAGGCGGCCAGGCCGTCGAGCACCTCGGCCAGGATCGCGCAGCCCTCGTCGATCTGCTCGTCGCTGAGATTCAGCGCCGGCAGCAGGCGGATGACCGTGCCGTGGGTGACGTTGACCAGCAGCCGCCGCTCGGCGCAGCGGCCGACGACCGGGGTGGCATCGACGGACAGTTCCAGGCCGATCATCACGCCGCGGATCCGGATGTCGCGGATCAGCTCGGGGTGGCGGGCCCGGATCGCCTCGAAGTGGCGGCGGAACCGCTCGCCGACCTCGCGGCCCCGGGCCAGCAGGCCGTCGGCCTCGATCGTCTCGATGGTCGCCACGCCGGCGCGACAGGCGATCGGGTTGCCGCCGAAGGTGCTGGCGTGCATGCCGGGCTTGAGGTTCGCGGCCACCTCGGGCCGGGCCATCATCACGCCGCAGGCCACGCCGCCGGCCAGCGCCTTGGCGCAGGTGAGGATGTCGGGCGTGATGCCGGTGTGCTGGTACGCGAACCAGGAGCCGGTGCGGCCCAGGCCGGTCTGCACCTCGTCGAGGATGAGCAGGGCGCCATGGCGGTCACAGAGCTCCCGCAGGCCGGCCAGGTAGCCCTCCTACGGGATGTGCAAGCCGCCCTCGCCCTGGATCGGCTCGACCATGACGGCGGCGACGGTGCCGTCCATGGCGGCGGCCACGGCGGCCAGGTCGTCATACGGCACGTAGCGGAAGCCGGGAACCATCGGCTCGCAGCCGGCGTGGTACTTCGGCTGGGCCGTGGCGGTGAGTGCGGCGTAGGTCCGGCCGTGGAAGCCGCCCTCGGCGGTGAGGATCGTGGAGCGGCCGTGCGGGTTGCCGGTCAGACGGGCGAGCTTGATGGCCGCCTCGTTGGCCTCGGCGCCGCTGTTGCAGAAGAAGCACTGGCCGCCGAACGAGCGCTCGGAGAGCGCCTGGGCGAACTGGCCCTGGGCCTCCATGTACCAGGTGTTCGGCACGTGGATCAGGGTGCCGACCTGGTCGCGTACGGCGTCGACGACGCGGGGCGGGCAGTGGCCGATGAGGTTGCAGCCCCAGCCGGGGAAGAAGTCGAGGTAGCGGTTCCCCTCCGCGTCCCAGATCTCCGAGCCCTCGCCGCGGACCAGGCAGACGGGCGTGCGGCGATAGTTGGGGATCACGTAGCGATCGAACTGGGCGATCGTCTCGGCCGAGGTGGCGTGGGCGAGCCGGTTCAAGGCAGGGCCTCCGGACGCGGGAGCGGGGGCGGATCGGATCGAATCGGGCACGCGGGCGACGGCGGTCGGAATCCGGGCCGTCAGATCAGAGCAGACGACCCCCGAGGCACTTCGGTTCGGGGGAACAACGGGGCCTCGGGCCCGCCACGCAAGGGCCGGCTGCGAAGGCCAGGGCGAGCGGGCGACTAGGCCGACTTGACCGGCACGGTGGCGCGGCGGGTCGTCGACTCGGCGGCCGGCGACAGGTCGCCAGCGATCTGGGTGCCGATCCCTTGCTGGGTGAAGATCTCGAGCAGGAGGGCGTGGCGGACGCGGCCGTCGATGATGTGGATCTTGCGGACCCCGGCCTCGAGGCTCGCCAGGCAGGCCTCGACCTTGGGGATCATGCCGCCGGCGATCACGCCGGTGGCGATGAGGTCGCGGCATTCCTCCGGGGCGAGCGTGCCGATCAGGGTGTC
>CAZUZD010000197.1:9956-11720 GCA_964624465.1 uncultured Isosphaeraceae bacterium | reverse complement strand
AGTCGCTCGCTCTACCGATTGAGCTATCGGGGAATCAGGAACAGGGAAGAGTCTAGCAGAACCCCACCGACGGCTCAAGGCAGATCTCCCCCCGGGCGGAGAGGATTCCGCAGGGCCGTCGGGATCGGGGCGGCGCGGGGCCGCTCAGCTGGTGAGGGTCTTCTCTTTCGGCGGGTTCTTGGCGCTGTGGCCCTCGGCGGCCTTTTCCAGGAGGCCGACGATCAGCGCGTTCAGCGAGGCCTTGTCTTCCTTGGCCCAGCTGGCGAGCTGCTCGTGCAGCGAAGGTGGCATCCGGATCTGGAAGTGGACGACGGTTTCGGGCATCGGTGCACCTCGACAACGGTCAGGGCCGGCGGCACGCGACGGCTCGCTGGGGGGCGCGACGGGAGTTGGGCCCGTCAATCCCCGCAGGGCTGCAGTCGCGTGTGACTACATCAACTCAGTTTAGCCGGTGCGCGGCCCGGTTGCTCGACATTTTCCCGAACACCCCCAGGGCGGCCCGTCCGGGGCCAGGGCGCGGGAGCGGGCCCGCTTGTCCATTGCCTCGGGAATGCTTAGGATCGAGGACACGCGTTGCCCCAGGGGCGCGGAATCCCGTCCAGCCCTTCGCATCGTCGCCGCCATGTCGAATCTGCCCCACGACGCCACCCCGGCGGCCGACCCGCCCACGACGCCGGTCACCGACGAGGTGGTCCGCGCCTTCGTGGAGCATTGGGGCGTGATGGCCCGGTCCTGGGGCATCAATGCCACCATGGGCGAGCTGTTCGCCCTGATGTTCATCACCGGCGGCGACTGGACGGCCGACGACCTCCGCGAGCGGCTGCGGATCTCGCGCGGCAACGTCAGCATGAACCTCCGCGAGCTGATGGCCTGGGGCGTGGTCCAGAAGGTCCACCGCCGCGGCGAGCGCCGGGAGTTCTACCGCGTCGAGGGGGACGTCTGGACCCTCTTCCGCCACATCTTCAGCGAACGCAAGCGCCGGGAGCTCGACCCGACGATCCGGGTGCTCGATCAGACGGCCCGCCAGATTGCCCGGCATCCCGAGCTGCGGCCCCTGACCGACCGCGTCCAGGCACTGCGGCGGTTCTTCGGGCAGATCGACGGCCTGGCCAGCAAGCTCCTGGCGCTGGAGTCCGCCGAGCTCGATGCGGTCCTCAGCCTGATCGCCGACCGACCCGACCCCGCGCCGGCCACGCCCGATCCGGCCTGAGCGAACCCGGCCCGGCCCCGGCTCGCTCCCCGGTCCTGTGTTCTGTCCCGCCCAGTCCACGCGGGGCCTCGGGACACCCTGCGCCCGTCACGCAGAGCCCCAGATCCGGGTCCAGCCTCCGCGCCGGACCCGATCGCTCGGGCTCCCGAGCTGGAGCGGCGGATCGCAACCAATGACCGGCCAGGAGCTTATCGACAGCCTCCGGCCCGTGACCCCAGAAACCGAGAAAAATCGGGCGGGGCCCCTTTTCAATCCGGATTGAAAGTCTAAAAACAGGACGTGGGCCTGACGCAGCAGGCCGCCAGGACAGGCTCAGGGACCACGGTTCCGGCAAGCCGCTCACGCAGACTGGGCGGAAGGCGTGGGCAACTCACCTCGGGGGTGAGAGTTTGTCGGAGCCGTTACGCGACCGGGGACCCGGCTCGACCTTCCGGTCGGGCCGCGGTCCCCGGCCCGTTTTCCGGGGGAGGACCGGGGCAGCGGGACCGTCCGGTTGAGGTCGGTGGACGGGTCGTGGGGGTGGGGGCGACGGGGGTGTGCGAGCCAGGCGACGG
>CAZUZD010000197.1:0-9946 GCA_964624465.1 uncultured Isosphaeraceae bacterium | reverse complement strand
CCTCCGGGGGGGCCGGGGCCCCCGGCCCCTTTTTCGGGGGTGGCCGGGGGGGGGGGGGCCGGGGGGGTGGGGGGGGGGGCCGGGGGGGGGGGGGGGGGGGCGACGGGGGTGTGCGAGCCAGGCGACGGGCGGGACCCCAGGGTGGATGCCACCTGGATTTTGGACTACAATCGGGTCTCAAACGCCCTGTCGCTGCTCACGAGACGCCCGGAGCGATCCGGTCCCGGGGTGGTCGAGCGGGGAGTCGACGACTGACGACCGACCTGGACAGGCGGCTGGACGGGCCGGATTCCGATTGTCCGCCTGGATGCCCCGCGTCGAGACGGTCAGGGCGACGGGTCCCCGAACTGACGGGCCCCGTCGGCCTCCTTGCCCCTTTTCTTCCTGCTGGAGCGATGCGTGCCATGAGCAACGGCCCGGTGGAGGTCTACCATCCCGGCCTCGAAGGGGTGATCGCGAGCGAGACGGCCATCTGCAGCCTTGACGGTAAGCAAGGCGACGGCGGCCTGGCCTATCGCGGCTACAGCATCGAGGACCTCGCCGAGCACGTCTCGTACGAGGAGACGGCGTACCTGCTCCTGCACGGAGAGCTGCCCACGGCCGCCGAGCTCCGCGCCTTCGACGCCCGTCTGAAGGCCAGCCGGGCGATCCCCGACGCCCTGGTCGAGCTCTTCCGCCAGATCCCGCCCAATGTCCACCCGATGGACGTGCTGCGGACCTCGGTGAGCGTGCTGGCGCATTACGATCCCGACCTGGCGGCGCCGGCGACCGACCACGCGGCGAACGTCCGCAAGGCCGAGCGGCTGATCGCCCAGATGGCCACGGCGGTCGCCTACCGCGAGCGGCTGGCGCACGGCAAGGCGATCGTGCCCCCGCGGCACGACCTCGACCACGCCGCCAACTTTCTGCACATGACCACCGGCGCAGTGCCGACGGAGACCCAGCGCAAGGCGTTCGACCTCTCGCTGGTCCTCTACACCGAGCACGAGCTCAACGCCTCCACCTTCGCCGCGCGGGTGACCGTCTCGACCCTCTCCGACCTGCACTCGGGGATCGTCTCGGCCATCGGCACCCTCAAGGGCCCGCTCCACGGCGGCGCCAACGAGGAGGCCTGGAAGGTGCTCGAGCAGGTTGGCGAGCCCGAGCAGGCGCACGACTGGATCATGAGCGCCCTGGCCCGCAAGGAGCGGATCATGGGCTTCGGGCACCGCGTCTACAAGACCGGCGACCCCCGCGCCCGCATCCTCAAGGGCTACTGCCAGGCGATCGCCAAGGAGATCGGCGACGACCGCTGGGAGCGGATCGCCGAGCCGATCGAGATCGAGGTCACCAAGCAGAAGCAGCTGCCGCCGAACGTCGACTGGCCGAGCGCCCGGCTCTACCACTACCTCGACCTCGACATCAACATCTACACCCCGATCTTCGCCCTGGCCCGCGTGGCCGGCTGGTCGGCGCACTGCATCGAGCAGCTCGACCACAACCGGCTGATGCGGCCCCGCGCCAACTACGTCGGGCCCGTCCTCCGCGACGTCAAGCCGCTGGCCCAGCGCGGCTGACCCGCCCTGCCCTCGACCCCCGGAATCCCACGGCCCCGGCCCGCCTCTGAGCGTGCCGGGGCCGTGCCCATTTCCGGGCACGCCCTTCCCCACGCCGGAGGCCCCGGGGGTGCGATCGCCCCTGCACGCACGCAATTGACGGGACTTTGCCGGCTGGGCCGGATCGTCGGCACGACACATGCTCAGGTTCCCATGTCGGGGGGCCTGATCCCCCGGAACTCCCCGTGTCTGCGGCACCGTGAATCGATCGTGACCGGCGACTGGCGCCGGGCGATCGCTGTGCGCGCCGGCCCCCCGGCCAGTCGGGGCGGCCGTGACCCCCGTGATCCCGAACCGGCCCACGCCCCGAGGATGAGCAGCCATGAGCGACCGCAAGCCGAACCGACGCGCCTTCCGCCCCGACGTCCAGGCCAGCACCCTGGAGGAGCGGCTGGTGATGGCGGCCAGCCCACTGACCAGCGTCTCGATGGGATCGGGCATCGTCGGCTACTACGGCAGCCCGATGACCGTCAGTCAGTTCCCCTACGCCAGCCTGGGCGTCACGGCCAGCGCCGCCAACACCGGCGGCCAGTTCAACCAGCTGCAGTTCGCCCGCGAGCAGCGGCTCCAGGAGCAGCAGTTCCGGCGCTCGTTCACGCAGCAGGTGCGGGCCTCAACGCAGAACCTGCAGAACGTGCTGCGGGCCCAGGCGGCGCAGCTCTACATCAGCGGCCGGCCCCGCCCCGAGCAGCTGGCGGCCTTCAATCAGTATGCCGCCGGCGCCGTCAACGCCCTGGCGCTGCGGCTCTCGGCGCAGGCCGCCCTGCTGCCGAACTCCGACCAGCTCGTCGGCAACATCCAGAACAGCCTGCTGGGCTCGAGCCGCACCAGCCTGACGACCCTGCTGCAGAACCAGGTCAACGGCGGCCGGACCACCGGCAACTTCAACAGCTTCTTCAACGGCCTGAACGGGCAGATCAACCGGATCAACGGCGGCCTGACCAGCGGGCTGAACCAGTACTTCGCCCGCAACTCGCTGGCCCGCAACTCGGTCGACGCCACCACCGGCCAGGCGATCCCGATCCAGCAATTCCTGGGCACCCGGCTGATCAACCAGCTCGGCAACACCATGGGCACGCTGTCGCAGGGCTTCAACAGCGTGGCCAACCCGCTGCTGTTCCCCAACGGCGCCACGGTGGCCGACCCGATCGGCCTCCAGCAGTTCAACGGCCTGACCCAGAACGCCCTGAACACGGCGGCGTTCCAGGTCGGCAGCGCCCTGTCCGTGTTCCCGAACGCGAACATCGGGGCGATCCCCGGCATCCAGGGGGCGTTCTTCGGCGCCCCGAACGGCGAGCAGGGCATCTACCGCTCGCTCCAGAATCTGCCGACCACCAGCGCCGACTTCGGCACGGCGGCCAGCACCGCGTTCACCAACAGCTTCAGCAGCTTCACCACCCCGCTGGCGAACTTCTTCGGCCTGCCGTCGACCCAGCAGTTCAGCCTGCCGACCGGCAACAACCTGACCGGTCTGTTCGGCCAGAACTTCACCGGCAGCACGTTCAACAACGGCTTCAACGGCGGCTTTGGGGTCGGGAACTTCCCCGGCTTCGGCGTGGCCCCGACGGGCCTGGGCACCAACTTCGGCGGCGGCTTCAACGGCCTGATCGGCGCGGCCAACCCGTCGTTCGGCTTCGCGGCCCCGACCGGCAGCTTCGGCGGCTTCGGCGGCAGCATCAGCGGTGGCGGGATCGGCGGCACCGGCGGGTTCTGACCCGGCCTGCCCCTCCGGCCTCCGCCGGAACCTTCGCGAGGACTCGACCCGGCCCCCGTCGATCCCACCGGATCGGCGGGGGCTTCGCACTGGGGCCCGGTCGCGACCGAACGGGCCCAGGGGCTGGGCGAGGCCGGCGATCGGTCTCACCATCCGACCGGGAGTGTGCCGGGCCCAGCAACGCCACGAGCCCCCGACGATCCGGAGATCGGCGGGGGCTCGTGGGAGCGTCCGGGTGGTCCGGCGGGTGGGCCGGGCCCAGGATCAGGGCTGCGGCGTGTCGTCGGACGGCGGGGTGGTGGCGGGCAAGGGGGCGGTGGCCCCACGGGGCTTGGTCAGACGATCGATGGCCTCGCGGTTGGCCCCCTCGGTGCGACCCAGGACCGGGGCGCCGAAGGTGTAGCCGACGAAGTTCAGCAACCGGTCGATGGCGATCGGTCGGATGCCGGCGAGCCGGGCCTCCTGGAGGGCGTCGGTCCGCTTCTTGTAAAACTCGGACTCCTCCCGCGAGGTGGCACCCACCTTGGCGTCCGAGCCGGGCCGCCAGGGCTGGCGGTCGTCGAGGACGTACCAGCTGACGGTCGGCGACAGCTCGCCGGTCTCGCGGCCCGGAGGCGGGGGCAGGTCGTAGACGACCTCGCCGCCGGCGGCGCGGATCATGCGCTTGAGGTCCTCGCGGTCGTCCCGACCGTCGCGGTCGACGTCGATCTTGCCGATCAGGGCGAAGGTCTGCGCGCGGTCCTGGCCGAAGGCCGGCGAGTAGACCTGGTCGCCGTTGCGGATCGGGTCGATCGTCTTCATCTGCTTGACGATCCGGCCCACGCTGCCGTTGTCGTCGACCCGGGTCAGCTCGATCGTCGCCTTGGGCGAGTCGGTCGGCAGGCCGGGGGCGTCCTTGTCGAAGACGCTGAAGACGAGCTGCTCGCGGGCACCCTGGCGGCGGCTCAGGGTGGTGCGGACCTCGTTGCGGGTGTAGTCGACGTAGGTGATGTAGCCGTCCGCCTTGTCGAGGACCGTCTCCTTCTTCTCCAGGGTCTCGCGGGCCTGGCGGAACTGGGCCATCAGCTTGTTGTACCGCAGGTTCCACTCGTCCTTGGTCTGCGCCAGCGAGTTCTGGAGGGTCGTGTTCTCGGTGGCCAGCTGGTTGTTGCGGCCCTGGAGCTCGTCGAGCCGGCTGATCAGGCTCTGGCGCTCCTCCTCGTGCTTCTTCTGCACCTCCTGGAGGTCATCCAGCGCCTTGCCCTTGTCCTTGACCTCGACGTCGACCTTCGCCTGCGCCACCTGGTTGGAGCTCTCCAGGTCCTTGCGGGTGGCCGAGTAGTCGGAGGCCAGCACGCTCATCAGGCGGGCCTGGTTCGAGAGCATCTCGAACATCTTGGTGTTGGCGGCGTTCAGGCTGCCGAACTGGCCGCTGACGAACGCCTCGGCCGAGGTCCGGGTGGCGTCGGCGAACTGGTCGGCCTGCTGCGGCAGGGCGTCGCCGGCGGCGGTCTTGTACTCGCCGTAGACCTTCTCGACCTCACCGCGGAGCTTGACCATCTCGTCGTCGAGCTTCTTGCGGTCTTCCTTGATCTTGGCCACGACGGCCGACGGATCGGCCTTCTCGTAGCCGGCGATCGCCTGCAGTTCCTGGAACTCTTTATCGCGGGCCGCGAACGACTGCTTGGCCGTCTGCGCGTCCTTGTTGGCCTGCTCCATCTTCTCGTTGTAATACGAGGCGTTGGAGAACCCGAAATACGTGGCAACGGCCAAGAGCACCGAGAGGGCGACAAATACCGCCACGGCGATCTTCAGGCCTTGATTGTCGTTGGCCGCTGGAGGCATGACAGAGGGCTCCTGACCTGACGGACCTGGCGCAGCCAGGCCCGGGAGACGCCGGACCGGAATGCTTGACGAATTATGGCACACGGAGGCGAGACGGGCTGGCGGCGGCGTCCATCGGGGTCGGGATGCCCGCGCCAGGGGGTCCACTCGGGGCAGGTTGCCGCGGCGCGAGGGAGAGGACCGCGCCGGGTAATCCGATTGTAGGGGCCGCGTCACGGGCCGGTCAAATGTCCCGGCCGTCCGACGCGGCCACCCCCGCAGTTCGACCGATCATTCCCAATCTACCCGATCGTTGCGGCGCCGGGCGCCGTTCCGGACAGGCAACGCCGGCCGGCCCTGTCGCCCGCGACGATCTTGCCGATTACCATGACCACGGCCGGCCGCCGGCCCCGGGATTGCCCCCCGGCACGGCCGAGGCCCGCCGCCCCTCCCCTCTCAGACGAGCGCGACGCCCCATGAGTTCCGCCCGGCCCACGCTCTACATCCTGGATGCCTACTCCCTGATCTTCCAGGTCTTCCACGCCATCCCGCTCATGACCGGGCCGGCCGGGCAGCCGACCAACGCCGTCTTCGGGATCTTCCGCGACCTGCTGAACCTGACCCGCACCCGGAAGCCCGACTACCTGGCCGCGGCCTTCGACGGCGGCGGCCGGGTCTTCCGCTCCGACCTCTACGAGGAGTACAAGGCCCAGCGCAAGGCGATGCCCGAGGACCTCGTCCCCCAGATCGCCGTGATCCGCCGGCTCTTCGAGGCGTTCCAGGTCCCCGTGATCCTGGTCGAGGGGTTCGAGGCTGACGACCTGATCGCGACCCTGGCCGACCGCGGCGTCGAGCGCGGGCTCGACGTCGTCATCTGCACCGCCGACAAGGACGCCCGCCAGCTCCTGGGCCCGCACACCGTCCTGTACAACCTCCGCAAGGACGCCATCCTCGACGTCGCCGCGCTCAAGGCCGACTGGGGGGTCGGGCCCGAGCGGGTCGTCGACCTCCTGTCACTCTCGGGCGACACCGTCGACAACGTCCCCGGCGTGCCCGGCATCGGGCTCAAGACCGGGGCCAAGCTCCTGGAGGAGTTCGGCGACCTGGACGCCCTGCTCGCCGCCGCCGAGTCCGGCAAGGTGCCCGGCAAGAAGGGGCAGTCGCTCCGCGAGCACGCCGAGAGCGCCCGCCGCGCCCGCACCCTCGTCGAGCTCCGCCGCGACGTGCCGTTCGACTCCGACTGGGAGGCGCTCCGCTCCAACGGCTACGACTCCAAGGCCCTCAAGGCGCTCTGCCTGGAGTGCGGCTTCCACCGGTTCCTCGACGAGATCGTCGATCCCGAGACGCCCGAGATCCCCTGGGACCTGACCGGGTACGTCACCGTCGACACCCCCGCGAAGTTCGCCGACTTCCTGGCCGGGCTCCAGGCCCAGCCCAGGTTCAGCTTCGACACCGAGACGACGAGCATCGAGCCGCTCCAGGCGAACCTGGTGGGGCTGTCGTTCTCGTGGGAGCCGGCCCGCGGCTATTACCTGCCGGTGCTGGGCCCGATGGGGGCGCCGGTGCTCGACCGCGACGCCACCCTGGCGGCGCTGCGGCCGATCCTGACCGACCCGACGCGCGAGGTCGTCGGCCAGAACCTCAAGTACGACATGCTGGTGCTGAGCCGCCACGGCATCGAGCCGGCCGGCGCCATCACCGACACGATGGTGCTGAGCTACCTGCTGGAGAGCGGCGAGCGGAACCACAACCTGGATGAGCTGTCGCGGCGGCTGCTCGACCACACGATGATCCCGATCACGTCGCTGATCGGCAAAGGCAAGACCCAGACGACCATCGACCGCGTCGACATCGACCGCGTGACCGCCTACGCCTGCGAGGACGCCGACGCCGCCTGGCGGCTCGAAGCGATCCTGAGCCCGAAGCTGCACGAGGAAGGGCTCTGGAACCTGTACGCCGACCTGGAGCGCCCGCTCATCGGCGTGCTGGCCCGCATGGAGGCCACCGGCATCACCGTTGACGTGCCCCGCCTGCGGGTGCTCTCCGAGGAGTTCGCCGCGCGGCTGGCGACGATCCAGGCCCA
The DNA here is from genome assembly GCA_964624465.1 of uncultured Isosphaeraceae bacterium. Classification (GTDB taxonomy): domain Bacteria; phylum Planctomycetota; class Planctomycetia; order Isosphaerales; family Isosphaeraceae; genus CAZUZD01. The sequence goes on along the minus strand of CAZUZD010000197.1, from coordinate 2,751 downwards.
GATCTACGAGCACGCCGGCCGCGAGTTCAACATCAGCTCGGGGCCCCAGCTCCGCCAGGTGCTCTTCGACGAGCAGAGGCTGCCGGTCACCAAGCGCACTCCCAAGGGGGAGCCGAGCACCGACGCCGAGGTCCTGGAGGAACTCGCCCCGCGGCACCCCCTGCCCCGGCTGATCGTGCAGTACCGGCAGCTCGACAAGCTCAAGGGAACGTACCTCGACGCCCTGCCCGAGCTGGTGCACGCCGACGGCCGGATTCACGCGTCGTTCAACCAGGTCGTCGCCGCCACCGGCCGGCTCAGCTCCAGCGACCCGAACCTCCAGAACATCCCGGTGCGCACCGAGGACGGCCGCCAGATCCGCCAGGCGTTCGTGCCCGGCGAGCCGGGCTGGTCGCTGCTGACGGCCGACTACTCGCAGATCGAGCTGCGGGTGCTCGCCCACTTCTCGAAGGACCCCGCCCTGGTGCGGGCGTTCGCTGAGGACCGCGACATCCACAGCGTCGTCGCCTCGGAGATCTTCGGCGTGCCCGAGGCCGAGGTCACATCCGATCAGCGCCGGATGGCCAAGACGGTCAACTTCGGGGTGATCTACGGCCTGAGCCCGTACGGCCTGGCCACGCGGCTGGGGATCAAGCAGGACGAGGCGGCGACGTTCATCGACGCCTACTTCCGCGAATACGAGGGGGTCGATCGGTTCATCACCAGCACGCTGGAGCTGGCCCGCGAGCAGGGGCGGGTCGAGACGATCCTGGGCCGGCGGCGGGCGATCAGCGGCATCAAGAACACGACGGGCCGGAACCGGAACCTGGCCGAGCGCACGGCGGTGAACACGGTGATCCAGGGCTCGGCGGCCGACCTGATCAAGCGCGCGATGCTCGCCGTCGACCGCCGGATCCGCGCCGAGGGGCTGTCGGCCCGGATGCTGCTGCAGATCCACGACGAGCTGGTCTTCGAGGTGCCCGCCGCCGAGGTGCCGGCGCTGGCCGGGCTGGTGCGCACCGAGATGACCACGGCGCTCGACCTGGAGGTGCCGATCCAGGTCGACCTGGCGGCCGGGCCGAACTGGCTCGACGTGGTGGACCTGCCGGGCTGAGCGCCGGCCATCGATCGGTGGAAACTCGTTGCAAGCCGGCGCCGGCAGCGTTATAAAACTCTTATCGTCGGATGCCGCTCCGCCGGCCGATCGGACGATTGCTCACACCTTACCCCGAGTTCCGGGGCATTTCCTGACTCCACTGGTTCTCGCCGCCGTCAGGTCGGGTCCGGCACGCCGGATCCGCTCTCGACCCCAATCCGACCGTCCGGGAACGCAGCCCGATTGCCTCCCACGCCACGGCCCGTCTGACCCCAATCCCAACCGCGCCTGACCCACTGACGCCCCGCGGATCCGTCCCCTCCGGGACCCGGTCCACCGCCCGTCCGCGCGGATCTGGCCGGGGCCCGGTCGCCCGTCGGTCCGGCCCGTCTCACCTCCCCCTCCCTCCCGCCGATCGAGTCGCCGCCATGGCCCGCCCCGCCCGTCGCCCCAGCCGACCCAGCCGACCGAGCCCGAGTCGCGGCGCCCGCCCGGGCCCGCCGGCCGCCTCCGGTCCCCGACGCGCCGCGAGCCGTCACCGCTACGTCGGCCCCTGGATGCACGGCGCGGTGCCGGTGGTCGGGATCATCGGCGGCATCGGCGCCGGCAAGAGCCGGCTGGCCGCGGCCCTGGCCGAGCGGGGCGCCCAGGTGCTCGACGCCGACACCATCGGACACGCCCTGCTGGACCAGGCCCCGGCCCGCGAGCAGGTGCTGGCGCGGTTCGGCCGCGACATCCTCGACCCGAACCAGCCGGTGCTGATCGACCGCGCCGTCCTGGGCAAGATCGTCTTCTCCGACCCGTCCGCCCGGCTCGACCTGGAGGCGATCCTGCACCCCCGGATGCGCCGGACCTTCGAGAAGGCGATCGCCCGCGTGCAGCGCCGGCGCACGGCGCCGGCGATCGTGCTCGACGCGGCGATCCTGATGGAGGCCGGCTGGGACGACCTCTGCGACCTGATCGTCTTCGTCGACGCCCCGGCCGACGTCCGCCTGGCCCGCGTGGCCAGCAGCCGGGGCTGGACCGCCGAGCAGCTCGCCGCCCGCGAGCAGTCCCAGGCGCCGCTGGAGGCCAAGCGGGCCTCCGCCGGCCTGATCGTGCACAACGGCGCCGACGCCCGCCGGTTCGACTCCGAGATCGCCAGCCTCTGGGCCCGCCTCAAGGCCCGCAAGCGGGCCCGACCCGGCACCGGTCCTGGCCCCAGCGCCGGTCCTGGCCCCGGCCCCGGCCCTGGTCCGGATCGCCCCGCCGGCGGCCGGCCGTCGGCGCCTCCGGGGCCCGGCCCCGAGGCTCGCTGAGCCGCACCGCCGTCCGTCGCGTCCCCTCGTCTCGCCTCGAACTCCACCCCTCCGCTCCTTTCTGACGATTCCCGCCCGCCGGGTCCGGCCCGCCTCGCCGCACCCGGCGCGTCCCTCCGATCCCTCCCATCGGTCCGGCCCCGCCGGGCCCGATGCCGGTCTTGCCAAGGAGTCCCTGTCGCCATGGCCCACGAGCTCCGCCCCCGCCGGGACACCTCGGGCACGACCCGAGCCCGCGGCAAGTCCGCCGCCGACGCCGCCACCACGGGCGCCGACGACGCCCTGACGACGGACCCGACCGGGTCGGCCGCGGCCCCCGAGCGCGAGCGCGGCCCGCTCTCGCGCGCCGCCCGCTCGGAGCGCGAGTCCGGCACGGCC
>CAZUZD010000196.1:0-11726 GCA_964624465.1 uncultured Isosphaeraceae bacterium | reverse complement strand
AGGCCCTGATCGATGCCCAGCCGCTGCTGACAGGGCTCCGCGCTCGCCAGCCGGACTGGCCAGGCTGGGTCGACGTGGAAGGGGCGGGCTGGGACCTGGTCCACTCGAGACCCGACAGGACCCGTGGCGGCCACGTTGATGCCGATCGCGCAGTGGCTGCATTCACAAAGGCTTACGAGCGTTCCCGTGGCCCGGAGGACCGGTGGTGTGAGCCGTTCCGGGAACTGGCTCGCCGCCTCTACGTCGGTCTCAAGCAGTCAGGAGTGACGTTCTTTCCCGACCTCGACGACGACACCCTCGAGCCGCGACCGCTTGCTGGTCCGCCCCCGGCCGGCACCAAGATCGAGTGGGTGGTGGCCAATAGCGCCCCGGGTACCTACGTTGTCGTCCGCCCCGGTATCGGCCGGGCACCTGCCGAGCTGCGCTACAGCCTTGGCCCAGAGCCACCCACCGAGCTACTGACCTGGCTTGACTGGATGCAGCACGTCGCCAAGCCGGCCCCCGGCCGTGAGCCCGCCCAGGTCGGGTTGCTCCGAGAGAACTTGCCAAAGCTGCTGCGGATTGGACTCGACCAGGCCATCGAGACGCATGAGAGCCTTCGACAGCAATTCCGGATGGCCGCCGAAGGGGAGGGAGACGAAGGTCGCTCGAGATTCGACGAGATCGCCCGCAGCCAGGACCCCGCCCTGGCGGCGCTGCGCGAAGTCTTGACGAAGACGGCCTGGTGCGAGATCTGGCCCAAATCCGACCCTGCGACGGGCCACTGGCGCTGGCCCGAAGGGTTGTCGGTCGCCTCGACACCCGCGGCGCGTTGGTCGGCAGTCTCGGCCCTGCCGCTGGGCCGTGCCGTCGCCGACGGAGGCGCCCGGTACGCTCCCTGCCCCGAGTTAATCGAGGGGGAGTTCAGCCTCGGCACGCCCGCAGCGGGTTCACCCCTGGCTGCAGTCGTCGCTCTTCGCGATGGTCAGGCGCCCGAGACGCTCCGTGAGCCGATCCGGGCAATCTTCGTGGCCGAGCTGGACAGGGCTCTCGGCAACCCGAGCCCGGACGATCCGTCGGTGCTGCTCGGCCCGCTCTTGGACGGCCTGACGGCTGCAGTGTCAGCCCATGCAGAATCTGCGTCGACGCTCGACTGCGTGCTGAGGCGGGCCCGGGACTGGGCGCGATCGCGTGGAATCGAGGTGCAACCCGCCTGCTGGTCCTTCTCCGAGCCACCGTCAATCGACCGACTCCGGGCCGAGGGTTGCGACGTGGATCCGCCCCGGTTCGGCGGCACGGGAGCCGACGCTGGCCGTCCCCGGCTGGTTGCCTTCGGCTGGCAGGGGGCAGCGCATGCCCCGAGGCGACCGACGCGTGTCGAAACCTTTGCCGGCCCTGCTCCGCCGCATTATGACGATCTCCTGAAGTTACTGACTGAGGATGCGTCGCTTCCTGGCCGCGACCGCATGCTGATGAACCTGTCACGGTGGCCAGGCTACCTGGCGAACGATGACCCGAGCTACCGGTATGACCGCGACGCCCTTTTCGACGACTTCTGGCGCGCCACGGCCGAGGTTCCGCGGACCAAGGCGATCCAGGAGGCCGAGATCCTTCTGACCAGGCTCCTGACCGATGGGTTTGGCCTGCAAATCTACCAGCCGCGGGACACGCAGTCTCACGCACAGGACGAATACCAGGTCGTCGCCCGCGGCGACCGCAAGACCGGCCGGGTCCGTCAGGTCCGTCGCCCTGGCCTGAAGGGGCCTGAGGGCGTGCGCTTCCCCGCCGAAATCGAGTTGGAGTGAACGAGATGAGCGCCACCGCCGAGGCCGAACGATCGGTCCTGCCCGTTCGCTTTCCCACCTGGCCGGGAGCCTTGCTGGCCGTTGCCATCGCCGGGGGACTGGCCGGCTTGGCGGTCTCGGGCCTGTGGAAGTCCGGCTGGGCCGAGCCGGTCGGCGGCGTCATGATCGCCGCGCACGCCCTGGTGTGCCTGGCGCTCGTGACTCTGGTCGGTGAGGCTGTCCGGATCGGATCCTGGACGCGCGACCTGGGTGATGCCAGCACCGAGCCAGAACTGAAGCAGGAAGGCTGGCCGATCGACGCCCTCTCTCATGTCTTCCGGCGGCTCTACCGCCGCCACTCTCGCCTGGAGCTCCGCAACGAGATCGGCAAGACGGGCGACATGATTCTCGAGGGTCAACGATGGACCTGGCGACTCGGAGAGGTCGTGGCGTTCTTCATCCCGGCTATCGGCTTCGCAGCAACGCTCTGGAACCTGCGGCTTGACGGCAATCGCGTGCCGTACCGGGAGATCGCCTTGCCGTTGTTCATCGCACTGGGCGAGGCAGGCCTCATCCTGGTCCTGACGCTCTACGTCCGCCAGCAGGCCAGCACCCTGGTGAAGGAGTGGCGACTCTTCGCCGAGGCACTCGCCGTCGCCCGCCCTGGCGAGGGCGGGCAGGCTGACGACCAGACCGATCCGACCGAAGGGGATTTCGAGGAGGCCGCTCGACCCGGACAGCGAGCAGCGACTCCTCCTCCTCAATCACCACCTCCCCCGCCCCCCAGACCAGATGCTGGGCCGACCCCGCCCTCGTCTCCCGGACCCAATGCTGGGCCGGCCACACCCCCTCCTTCCAGACCGGGTGCGGGATCGACACCACCCCCGCCTCCCGGACCCGGTGCGGGGCCGTCCCAACCCCCGCCGCCGCCAGGACCCGAGAAGTCCAAGGGCCGTCGAGTCCGCGGCGCCGACGATTACTAGGCCAGCCCGCTCTGGAGGGATCTCGCGATGCAGTCTGACGTCAAGATCGCTGGCTGGCTGACCGCTTATGCGTTCACACTGCTGGGGCTGTCGGCGGCCTTCTACCTGAATGTGAGCGGCCCGGCACCCCCTACACTCTCGGTCGAGGCCGAGCCCGAGCAGGGTTTCGGTCCCGACGGCAAGGTGACGTTGCGGTTCCGGACCGACCGACGCCTCGGCACCTCGCTGAAGGTCGGCTACTCGCTGGCCGCCCATGAGGCAGCCGAGGGGGTCGACTACCAGCGGCAGCCGGCTGCCGAAGTGACGATCCCGATCGGTGGCGAGGATGCGAAGCTCGTCCTCGAACGGCTGGAGCCGCAACTCCCGGAAGATGCCGGCCCACGTCGCGAAGCACGTGACGTGATCACCGTCTCCCTGGAGGGCGGACCCAACGTCCAGCTCGATCCGGCGCGGAGCCGGGTCGAACTGCCGATCGAGCTCGTACGGAGCGGCCCACCGCTGCCGCCTTACGAGGTGACTCTCTCATTCCAGAAGGAAGGCGACCCGTCTACCGGTCCGGTCCAGGCTGTGTTCAGCGACCAGCGGCCGGTGATCACCGTCTTTTTCAGGCTCGATCGGCCGGCCGAACAGCCCCTGGAGATCGGTTACTCGCTGGACGGCACGGCCACCGGTAACGACTACACGGTTGAGACCGGCCCCAGGGACGCACCTGGGGTCGTGACGATCCCTGCAGGCGGCATCGTGGCCGCCCTCAACCTGAATCGCCGCCCGATCACCGAAACGGCCCGAGGCAAGGGGGACCGCGACCTCCGGGTCGCCCTCAAGCCGGCGCCCCGGATGGCCGCCGGTGCCGTCAGCGGGGTGACGGTTGTCGTCCCCGACCCCAAGGCCCGACTGAGCTGGTCCGTCGAACCGAACCTCCGTACGTTCGACGCTCGGTCAGCGTCGACGGCGCGGCTCAACGTCGCCTTGAATACGGAACGGACCGAACCGGTCACGGTCCGCTATCGTGTGCAGGCCGACGCCGATCTCTCTGGCGACGGGCTGACGCCCGCGGTCCAGTCGATCCGCCTGGAACCCCGCGCAATGTCCCAGGGACACGAGTTCTCGTTTGCCAAGACGGACCTCGTCAGCGGACCGGCCCGGACGCTACGGATCGAGCTCGATCGCGTGGAGCCTGAGGATTTGAACAACCAGGACGCCCTGCCACCACAGGCCATCGTAGTTGCCGACGACCGGCCCTTACCGGGTAAGGCCCTCGTGCTGCTCGTCCTGACCGATGACCTGAAGAAGGCCCAAGGTGGCGAGACGCTCCAGGAGCTGAAGAAGTTCGCCGCCACGGCCGGTGCCGGTGCGCTGACGGGTGACTCCCTTTACCTGCTCACCGCCGACGACGACGGCTCCATCTACCGGTTGAATCCCGACGCGACCGCCCTGCAGGATCGCCGTGCGTTCGCCCCGGACGTTTATTACGAAGAAGTGTTGAAGGCCGCTGCCAAGGGCGTGACCCAGCGTTTCATCAGCCCCGGCCGGCTTCCGGGCACCCCGCTCATCGTGCTGGTCTGGCAAGACTTCGCCGTCAAGGCACGGACCACCGGGGGCACCCCGTTCGATGAGCGAGAGGGAAAGATCACCGCCGTCTGGAGGCTCTTCTGGATTGGTCCTGCGCCGAACGGTAGTAACGTACCCTCGCTGCTGGAGCGATGGTTCACTGAAGTCCAGGGTCGCAAGCGATTCTTGCCACTGGAAAAGCCCCAGGGATTGGCCGCGCAGCTCAGATTCCTGCTCCGCGGAGATTCGAGCCCTCAGCCATGAAGGACCGTGGGACCATGGCCATCGACGAGTCAGGTCACGACATCGATGCGCGACGATCTGGTGGACGATTGCGCGGTGGCCTGGATCTGGCTCTGGGCTACCTGTCCGCCCTGCTCGCCCTGGTGGTACAGATGAGTTTGCTGTGGCTGGTCTTCAAGCAGTTCAGCGTCCTTGGACAGGCAGAGAAGATATGGTCCGAGCGCACGGCGACTGTGCCTACCGCGACCGAGCCGTACCTCGCCAGGCCAACCCAACCGCAGCCGGAAGCGTTGACTATGGCTATTGCTCAATTGAATGAAGCGAGCATAAGTTTGGAGATCGTCGCAGGGAACCTCAAACAACTCGGCGACGATGCGAAGATTGCCAAGTCCGAACTCGATGCAACGCTCAAGTCTTTGGGAGCTGCTCTGAGTGTCGCCAGACATGGCAAAGACTTTTCTATTTTGTTCCCACTGGGCGATAACTCGCCCGCGAAGGAGTTGAAGTCACTCCCCTCGAATCCGGGAAGCGAAGGCGCACCTTGATCACACGCCGAGTCGTATCGTTCGTCGTGGTTAACTTCGTTGCCGCCCTCCTGGCCGGGTTCGAAACTACCGCACAGCAGCCCCGTCCCGCTGCGAAACCAGTGACCGCTTGGTCGGCAGCCGATGGAATCGTGGCTCGCCAGGCGCCCTCGGAGTCGGCCAGCCCCGCGACCGGGCCCGCCTTGACCTTTCTCGAGCCGCTGCTGGTCGTCCGTCAGCAGGGAGAGACGCCCTGGTTCCTGGTGGCCCGCCGCTCCCAACCCAGCACGACCGTTGGCTGGGTACCGGGGGACGTATTGATCCGACGCGCCTCCGCCGAGGTCGTCGCCGGGTCAGGCTCTCCCCGGCTGGTCGTGGTCGTTAACACAGTCTTATCTCTGCAGCCCGGCGGACCGGACGACCGGCTCCGGGTACCGGTCCGTCGAGCGCCATCTGCCGATTCCCCTCCGACGACGACGATTCCCCTGCTGAACCTCGCCTTCCGCTACGCCGAATCGGGCGATTTTGCACTCATCGGCCCTGAGCCCCGCTTTCCGAGCGACGCCGATTCGGCCCGGGCCGCCCGGGCTGTGCTGGGCTGGGTGCCCCGCGAGTTGATCCTTGCCTACGAGAGTCGCCGCGGCGTCGCCTGGGACCGTTCCTCGACCTTGCCTGATGCCCCCGTGCGGCGCAAGGCCTCGGGCACCGTCTTCCGCGGGCAGGCGGCTGCTTACGACGACGACGGCACAACTCGGCGCGCGGTGCTCTTCGAAGAGCAGGCCGACGAAAACGGCGTCGGCCTTCCCCTGACCGCCGCGGAGCCGAGGATGCCCATCCTGCCCTACCTCCGCGACGATGAATTCCCCCAGATCAATCCCAACACGGGTAACGAACTGCTGCGTGTCGGCGGCATCGGGGCCCTGCTCGGCGAAGACCAGCGCCCACCCACGGCCGAGGAAGATGAGGCGATCCGCCTCGAAATGCAGTCCCTCCGCGAGCGTCTGAACACCGCCAGGCAGGTGGTCTTCGTCATGGATGACACCAACAGCATGGGCGCGCATTTCCCCCGTGTTGCCCGTACGGTCCAGCGCATCGTGGAGGACGCCGTCAGCAACGTCAACGAGACGGTGGAGGTGGCCGTTTCCTACTACAATGATGCCCGGGGGGGCCGCCCGCCTGGCTTCCAACCGATGCGGCTGGTCAACGCCCGTTCGCCCGCCGGGAAGAACCTCATCGATCAGGTCCAGCGACACGTCCTGACCAACGGCGGCGACTACCCGGAGATGGTCGCGGAAGGCCTCGACGCCGCCCTCGATGCGGCCAACTTCGAGGCTCGTCCCGGTGCCACTCGCCTCGTCGTCCTGATCGGCGATCACGGAAACCGCGACGACCCTGACTATGACCGCCTGGTTGAGAAAATCACCCGCAGAGGTCGTGGCCCGATCGAGTTGGTCGTCGTCCAGGTCGTCGACCCCGAGAGGCCGGATCCGTCGATCAAGGTCCAGGACCGGCCCATCGCTCAGGACTCCGCTCAGAAGTTCTTCACCCAGATGAACGCACTGATCGACCGGCTGAACCGAGCCGAAGGGGCGGACGGACGTCCTACCGCCAGCTTCGTGCCCATGGTCGATGAGGGCGCGAGCCTCACGGAGGTGCTCAACCAGAAGTACGACGCGATGAAGTCTCGCCAGCGCGAACTCGAGGCGACTTACGCTCTGATGCTCGGCCGACGGTTCCCGACCCGCACGGGCACCGAGTTGGAGCGGCTCCTGGCCGAGCGGAGCGTCCCGATCGACCGGCTCCGGGCGCTGGTCGGCGTCAGAGTGGCGGAGGAAGGGTTCGTCTGGCGGTGGCTGCGTCCCCCCGGAGGCGGCATGGCGGGCGTTCCCCTCGTCCGCGAAGCCGCTCTGTTAAGCCGTGCCGAGGTCAGGGAGTTGGTCTCGTTGCTAGAGCCAATCCTCAGGGCATCCGACCCGATCGCGGCGATGCGCGTGGCGGTGGGCATCGATCCCTCGGGTACGGTCGAGGGTTCGATCCTAAAGCCCCGCGGCGGTCTGCCGGCGAACTCCCTGATCCTGCGACGAAAGGTCGACGAGCTGACTTCCGAGCTGGTCAAGTCGCTGCTGCCGGCGGCCACTGCCCGCCTTGTAAAACTGAAGGCACTGGCCGAGGCCGAATCGACACGATGGTTCTCCCTCCATGGTGGGGAGACCCAGTGGTGCTGGATCGACGTCGAGCAGGAGCTGCCCTGACTCCCACCACTCCCCCGAGCCCTGGGGGTTAGATGTTCCGCGCCAGTCAATGTGGTATAGTGATTTAGATTTTGAATGGCCTTGATGAGGGCCGACATGCCACGCATCCATTCTGTTTTGGCACTTGCTACACTGGCCAGCGCCGTATTCCTCATCGGTGCAAGCCGAAAAGCTCATGCCGACGGCCCCGAGCTGTACGCTGGCATCGAGCTGGGAGCGAAAGGGATTAAGGCCATCGCCCTGCCAGTCGAAGTCGGCGGGACCCCGGACCTCAATCACCTCGTGACCAAGTTGCCGCACGTGGCCATCAACGACGTGACATTGGGGGCGCGGACTGCCGACGGCTCCTTCCGCCCCGAGGCAATCGCCGAAGCGCGGGCGGCAGTCGGCGACTTTTACACATATTTCCGGGAAACTCTGAAAATCCCACCGGAGCGGATCTGGGTCGTTGCCAGCAGCGGGCTGCTGATCGGTGGTACCCCGCCCAACTATCCAGATCTGAAGGCTGCAGTGAAGGCGGCCACTGGCGGGGCGGAGGATCTGAACCAGGTCGATCAGGAGACCGAGGTCGGGCTACTGGTCCACGGAGCCATACCGCGTGGTGACCTGGGCAAGGCGGTCCTGGTCGACATCGGTAGCGGCAACGTGAAGCTTGGCTATCACACGCCCCGTCGTGGCCTGAGCGTGGCTCGCGATTACAGCGTCAACGCACCTATCGAGGGCACGGTCGCCTATGTTCGAACGATCCGCGCCGAGGTTGACCGCTTGAAGACGCGAGGCTGGGGCGCCTTCTGCGAGGCAGCAGCCCGGCTCCGACGCCCGAACGTCGAGTTGAAGGTGGCCGAGGCCTTTCCCAGGATGGCCGGGTTGGAGAACCGGTCGCGGATCTACCTGAGCGGCGGTGTGGTCTGGGCGATCGCCACGCTGACCAATCCTGGCGGCGTCGTGAGCGAAGACCCGGTGATTCCGATGAACTTGGCCGACGTTCGCCGCTTCAACCGCGAACTCCAAGACCGCGGCGAAATCCCACGCCCCGACCTGACAAAGCTCGCCGAGGGGGCACGCGATCGCGCTGGCGAGGAGGTCCAATCGGTCCTCGACAAGTTCACGACCGAAGATCTGCTGGCTGGATCGGAGATTCTCCTGGCGATCGCCGACGCCCTGCACTGGGAGTCGCTGAACAAGGAGGTTTACTTTACCCGATCCGGCATTGTCGCCTGGATCGTGGGCTTTGTGAACAAGGCCCGCTAGGCCGCGGCCCCTGTCCTTCAAAATCCGAGACCCAGGAGAGATTCATGTCGCCACGTGATCGGGACGACCGCACGATTCGACTGTCTATGCCGCGCACGGCAGTCTGGGCCCTGCTTGTTCTTGGCCTGGCGGCCCCTGCGGGTGCGGCTGACCGCCGCGGAGGGATCGAGATTGGTGCGAAGGGCGTGAAGGCCGTCGTCGTCGAGGTCGATTCGGGACAGGGTGGTGTATTCTCCCAGACCCTGATGAATCAGGTTTCCAACACGACGGTTGCAGCCGGAACCGCCAACGGTGGCCTGTTTTCCCAGCAGGCAATTGATGACACCGCCACCGCCGCTGGTGAATTTGCGCAGGAGATGAAGAACAAATTCCAGATTCCGGCCGAGAAAATTCGCGTCGTCGGAAGCAGCGGGCTGCCCAACGCGGCGAATCGGTCTGAGCTGGTACAGGCAGTCGCCAAAACCACCGGACTGGCACCGATGGAGTTCCTCACGCCCTGCCGCGAGGTCGAGCTCACCATCCAAGGGCTCGTCCCGCCCGCTGAACGCGACAACGCCCTGTTGATCGACGTGGGCAGCGGTAACACCAAGGGGGGCGTCATCGGCAGCAGCGGCCAAGCTGCTTGCTTCAGCGTTCCACTAGGTAGCGTCACCTACGCAACCCGTGTCGCCAAGGACACCGACGGCAACGCACCGTTCCCGGCCGCGGCCGACGCCCTCCAGCCGTCGCTTCTCGCGAAACCGCTCGCCGAGCAGGTCGCCGCAAATCCGGAGTTAACAGCTCGACCGACGGTCGTGCTCTCGGGAGGGGCTCCCTACGCCCTGGCCACCCTGATGCACCCGGAAGCGGTTGGCGACCCCCGCGTGACGATCTCGGACCGCGACATCGCCGACTACGCCGAACGCCTGCGCTCCAACCCGAGCGTTCCCAAGCCTGATCTCTCCAACGTCCCCGAAAGCTCCAGGGCCGCTGCCGAGCAAGAGATCCAGAATGTTCTGGATAACTTCACGCGAGAGAACCTGCTGGCCGGCTCGGTGATCCTTTCGTCGCTCTCCGAGGCGTTCAAGTTCCCCGAGAAAAAGGTCGTCTTTGATCGTACCGGCGTAACGGCCTGGATCCGTGCTGACGTCTCGACCGATCCCGTGAAGCCTAATGATCTCGTGGCGACCCCAACGCCTGTTCCCAGTAGCACCAATCGGACTACTAAGCCCGTTTATGCCAGCCCCCAAAGTCCTGTTCATGACAATCCTCAGATCCCCACGGCGCCACGGTATTGATCCGAACACTCCACGACGACGAATGCACCGGCGGACAGAGTAGCTCCGCCGGTGTATGCGTCAACTGTTCATAACATTTTCTTGATTGTCAGGGAACAGCAAGAGCGTCGGCTCACAAATCGGTGACCTTCCTGTCGACGATCTCCCTGCAGCAGGCTTTTGTGAATCGGGTGGCGCGAGCTGCTCAGCTGAGGGACCTGAGAACGGAAGACCACATTGTCCCGGAGCGTGGCTTCGAGCATCCTGTTTCAATCGTGGCTTACCGGCAAGCGTGCAAAAATAATTGGAGTCCGGGGCGGACCATGGTTTGCCTCGGACTCGTGACGAGCTTGCGGGTCCGTGGGGCTGGCGGTGCGGCCTGGACGGCCGAGGGTGTCCTTCCGGTAGGCGTGCAAAAGTTGGCCGAAGTCGGGGCGGACCACGGTCCGCACCGGACTTGTGACGACTTCACGGGTCCGTGGGCCTGGCGGTCAAGTCGGGATGGCCGAGGGTCAGGCCAGCGCCTCGCGGTAGTTCCAGGGCAGCCAGCGTTCTGGATGCGACTCCAGCTCGTCGACGTGATCCTTCAGCGCGGTCAGGTATTCGAACGGGTTGGCCTGGTTCAGGCCGCACGTCACGATCAGGCTCATCAGCTGATCGCCCACCCGGGCTCCGGCCGCGGTCCGGTAGAACAGCGCGTTCTTGCGGTGCAGGATCGCCCGCTTCAGCACCCGCTCGCACACGTTGTTGTCCAGCGGGGCTCCCGCCACCCGCAGGAACAGCGTCAGCCGATCCCAGTGGCGCAGCAGGTACCGGATCGCTCCGCCCAGCGCCGAGTTTGGCTCGGCCTGCTTCTGCTCCAGCTGATCGCTCAGCCAGGCGTGCAGCTGCTGCATCGTCGGACCGCTCTGCTCCTGATGCAGCCGCAGGCGAGCCTCGGGTGACAGGCCACGGGTTCGGGCCTCGGCGTCGACGCGGTAGACCACGGCCAGGCTCTCGAGCAGGTGACGGCAGGGCTCGGGGAAGCGGTCGTGGATCTCGACGAACTGCCGCCGGGCGTGGGCCAGGCAGTGCGCCACGATCGTCCGCAGCTCGCCCGGCAGGTTGCGAGCCAGGGCGTCGCACATCTGGATCGGCGGCGGCAGCGAGTCGGCGCGATGCCGCAGCACCTCCGCCAGGTTCTCCCCCGCGTGCCGGCGGCCGCTGAAGAACAGCGCCACCCGGTGGCCGTCGCCCACCGACACCACGCCCGAGGTGTACAGTCCCCGGCGGCCGGCGGCGATGCCCGCCTCTGGGACCTCCGCCGTCGACGCGGTGGTCTGAGCCCGCAGCTGGAGGATCCGGACGGTAGTGTCGTCGTTGTGCAGGACCTGACCCTGGGCGGCCTGGCGGACCAGCGCCTCGAAGACCGGGGTCAGGTCAGAGAGCCGATGCCGTCCGTGAACCGCGACGAGTAGCGAAAGCGGACGGCGGAGGAGCGGCGTCGGGTGTGACGCCGCCTGTCCAGCCGGAGAGCTGGCTGCATTCACATGGCCTGGAGCCGGAAAAACTCCCCCAGCGCCTTCTTGCCGCTGTCGCCCGCGTGCTGTCGTTTCAGCTCGGTAGCCATCTTCTCAGCAAGGGCGAACAGCTCGTGAAGGTCCGTCGGCGGGGCGCTCAGGGCCTCGGCCGGCGCATGCGGCGGAAGCAGGCACTTGCCCCCCTTTCCGAATTTGAATCCGTCCACCGAGCGGACGCGGCAGTCCCGCGGGTCGAACGCCCCATAGCGGACTTCCACGGCGCATCCCGGCTCGAATTCATACTGCCCCACGACCGCTTTCATGTCATGGGCGGACCATGCTGCGTTAATACTACAGTTGTAATTAATACTCAGAGCCCGTATTTTGGCCTTGGAACACCCACG
>CAZUZD010000195.1:8630-11762 GCA_964624465.1 uncultured Isosphaeraceae bacterium | reverse complement strand
CCGCAGCGGCCGGCGGCCGGCTCCTGGTGCGCACGCTTGGCCTGCTCGACCGCCACCGGGCCCGTCGCCGTCGGCCCAGGCTCCGCGTCGTGCGCCCCGACGCGCCCACGGCCCCGGCCCGCCGGGAGCGGTCCGACCGCACGGCGCGGTTCCCGGTCGAGGGCCGGGCGGGCCGGCTGGTGTTCGACCCCGAGGTGTCGGCCGGGTCGCCGGTGGTGCGGGGCACCTGGGTCACGGCCGCGCAGATCGTGGCGCTGGTCGTCCAGGGCTGGTCGTGGCGCGAGATCCTGCGGGCCCATCCCGAGCTCGTCGAGGCCGACCTCCGCGCCTGCCTGGATCACGCGGTCGCGGCCGGGCTCAGCGGTCCCTGAAGCCGAAGACCTCGGGCTCGGGGCCGGCGGGGGCCGAGTCGGGATCGTCGACCGGCGGGCGCATCTGCCAGCCGGCGAGCAGGGCCAGGACGAAGGTGAAGACGCTCAGGCCGAGGAAGACCCCCATCGCGATCGGCCACCACTTCGCCCGCAGCAGGGGCAGGACCACGGCGGCGGCCAGCACCCCCGGGGCGGCGAACAGGCCGAAGGCGAACAGGGCCCGGCCGGTCGAAAACCGTTGCGGCGCGGGGGCAGGGGGGCGGGCGGGGTCGTGGGCCATCGTGCGGTCTCGTTCTCGCTCGCGGGCTCGATCGGGTCCGGGGCGGTTGCGGTCGGCCCCTGGCCATGATGGGCCCGGCGCGGGCCGTCGGCAAGGTGAGGCGGTCGGGGCGGCCGGCTCAGCCGGTGCGGGTGGCCGGCGGGGGAGTGGGGTCGAGGCCCAGCAGCAGGGCCCGCGACTCGGCGGCCAGGAACAGCGAGCCGGTTACGCAGATCAGGCCGTCGGCCGGCGTCAGCCCCCGCGCGGCGGCCAGGGCGGCGGCCGGGTCGGCGGCGATCGTCAGCGGCTGCCCCGGCCGGCCCGACTCCGCGATGGCGGCGCGGATCTCGTCGATCGGCACGGCGCGGGAGTTCTCCTGGTACGAGGTGATGACCACCCGGTCGAAGTGCGGCAGGAGCACGGCGAGCTGGCCGGGCAGGTCCTTGTCGCGGGTGGTGCCGAAGACCAGCGTGCGGGGCGTGCGGGGGAAGTTCTCGACCAGGGTCCGCGTCAGCGCGTCGGCCGCGGCGACGTTGTGGGCGCCGTCGACGACCAGCCAGGGCCGCTCGCCGAGCACCTCCACCCGCGCCGGGATCGTCAGCCCGCGCCAGCCGCTGGCGACGGCCTCGGGGCCGACGTCCAGGCCACCGTCGGCCAGCGCGTCGAGCGCGGCCAGGGCGGTGGCGGTGTTCTGGGCCTGGTGCGGGCCGAGCAGGGGGACCGCCAGCGGGCCCCAGGTCCGCCGCCAGGTCCGCACGGTCAGCCGGCCCGAGGTCGGCCGCGCCAGGGGCTGGTGGGGGCTCTCGTACTGCTCGTGGAAATCGGCGTCGAGCCGGTGCACGGTCGCCCGCCGCTGGCCGGCCACCTCCAGGATCGCCGCCACCGGCTCCGCGCCGCGGACGCCGACGACGACGGTCCCCCGCCGCTTGATGATCCCGGCCTTCTGGGTGGCGATCGCCCCCAGCGTGTGGCCCAGCACCTTGGTGTGGTCGAACGAGATCTGGGTGATGACCGACACGGCCGGCCGCACGCAGTTCGTCGAGTCGAGCCGGCCGCCCAGGCCGACCTCCAGCACCAGGGCGTCGCAGCCCCGGCGGGCGAAGTGCAGCAGGCCCATCGCGGTGGTGACCTCGAAGAACGTGAGGTTCCGGCGCCTGGGGTGGGGGTCGGTGGCATCGACCAGCGCCACCGCCGGCCGCACGGCGTCGACCAGGGCCATCAGGTCGTCGGGGCTGGCGGCCTGGCCGTCGACGGTGAACCGCTCCTCGAGCCGGTGCAGGTGGGGCGAGCAGAACAGGCCGGTGCGGCGGCCCGAGGCGGTGAGCGCGGCGGCGATCAGGGTGGCCGTCGAGCCCTTGCCCTTGGTGCCGGCGACGTGCACGATCGTCGGCCCGCGCTGGGGGTCGCCCAGCTGTCGCAGCAGCCGCCGCATCCGCCCGAGCCGCAGCTCGCCGGGGTTGCGGGGCATGCCCGTGCGCTCGTAGTTCAGCAGGCCGTAGAGGTAATCGAGCCGGTTCGCGTAGTCGGGACTCATGGGCCTCGGCGGCCGATCGGCCGGGTTCGATCCCCAGGGGGCGGTCGGCAGGCCCACGCCGGCCGCCATCAACGGGTGGCCTCGGGGGGCCGGACGGGAACTGCGGAGCGGGCGGTGGCCGGGCCGGCCGGGTCAGGTCACTCCTCGACCGTGACGGCGCGGGCCGCCTCGGCGAGCTGCTGGCGGATGACCGCGGCCAGCTCGGCCAGGGGCAGGCCCTTGACCAGGTAGGCCGAGGCGCCCCCCTCGAAGGCTTCGAGCCGGGCGTCGGCGCTCGAGAGGTTGGAGAGCATGACCACCCGCAGCCGCAGGCCGGCCGGGTCGTGCCGCAGGGCGTCGAGCACCTCGAAGCCGTTGAGGCCGGGCATCCAGACGTCGAGCAGCAGCAGGGCGGGCCGGTGGGCCCGCACCGCGGCCAGGGCGCCCGGACCGTCGACGGCCTCGAGCACCTCGTGACCGTCGCCCCGGAGGGCGGCGGTGTAGAGGGCGCGGAGATCGTCGTCGTCATCGGCCAGCACGATGCGCGACATGGCGGCATCCGCTCCGGGGCGACTGGGGGCAGCCAGAAGGGCCAGCTTACCCACCCGCCGACGCCCCTGGCCATGCCAGTCTCGTCGGCGGGCTGGTCCGATTCAGTCCTCCGGTCCGCCGGTGCGCGACACCGCCGGCTTGCGGCCGTTCAGCGCCGCCGTCGGGTCGCCCGGCCGGCAGGTACCCGGCTCCCCGGGGCTGACGCGGCCGCGAACGCCCGCCAGCTCGGCGATCAGCTGCTGCACCCGCGCGTCGGGCAGGCCCTGCGCCGCCTGGGCCCGGACCCGCCGCGAGGCCGTGGTGATCGTCTCCCAGATCGGCTCGACCTTGGGCGTCAGGCTCAGGAACTTCTTGCGGCGGTCCACCTGGCACGACCGCCGCTGGATCCAGCCGTCGCGCTCCATGCGGTCGAGCACCCCGGCCAGCGTCGGGGCCTC
>CAZUZD010000195.1:0-8620 GCA_964624465.1 uncultured Isosphaeraceae bacterium | reverse complement strand
GGCCAGCTCCGCCTGGGTGAGCTCGCCGTGGCAGGTCAGGCAGCCCAGCACCTGCCACTGCCGATACGTGATCCCGTACGGGGCCAGCTCCTCGTTGAGGGCCCGCTCCAGGGCGTGCGCGGTGGTGCACACCCAGTAGATCAGGCTCTGCTCGAAATCGTAAGGCTGCACGGCCCGACCCCCCGAAACCGGGCCAGATCACGGCCGCAGGCCCGGTCCGACAGGCCGCGGCCCTGCCGGCCACGATCCTCATGCTACCGGACCCATCGCCATCGGGTCCAGTGCTCGGGTTTGCTGGCCAATGGATATGCTCGAAGCTGAATCCGGCAATCCCGACCGGCCGGCCCGGCCCGGCTCAGGAGGCCGCCTCCCCCGAGTCGTCGAGCGGGATCTCGTGATATGCCAGGGCCCACTCGCGCATGAACCGCACCCGCTCGGGCACGATCCGGTAGACGATCAGGGCCGGATTCTCGGGCGTGCCCAGGTACTGCCGCAGCAGCGGGTTCTCGTCCCAGATCGAGGCCAGCGTCGCCGCGTCGTCGACCACCTCGGCCCGGCCGGCAATCCGCACCTGATCGTGCCGGTCGTCGAGGTAACACAGCTCGACCAGCGGGTTCGAGGCGATCTGGGCCGTCTTCTCGTAGGGCCGCAGGTTGGCCACGTAGACGTGGAACCCGACCGTGCGCACCGGCGAGACCGGCCGCACCCGGGGGTGGCCGCCGTCGATGGTCGCCAGCATCGGGAACCGCGCCGACCGCATGACCGCGCGGGCCAGCTCGGGCAGCGCCTGCACGTCCACCGGCTCGGGATCGGGTCGCGCCATGGTCCGGGCTCCAGGTTGAGGGCGGTTCGACGGGGAAACGCTCAGGGGCCCGCCACGCCGGCCGGCACCGGGTCGGCCGCGGCGGGCACGAGCCGGCGGGGCGGGGTGCCGGCCTCGATCACGACGACCTCGGCCGAGTCGGTCAGCGGCTCCAGCTCCGGGTTCGGCAGGCTCCCGACGGCCTGCCAGGTGGCCCCGCCGCCCAGGCCGGCGAACAGGACCACGCTCCGCGACGGCGAGTCCGGGTGCGGGCCGGCGGCGATCACCGCGCTGGCCGGGTGGGCATAGGTCGTGCCATCGAGCGTGAACGACCCGGCGCCGAACTGCAACGGCCAGGCCCCGGCCAGCTCGGCGGCGATCCGGTTCGTCGCCGGGCGGCCGACCAGCAGCAGGTGCCGGCCCCGGCGGTCGTCGGCCGTCAGCGCGGTGTCGGTGACGACGGGGACCGTCACGTTCGCCCAGCGGCGGCGGATCTGGTCCTGGAGCCGGCCGGCCGCCGCGCGGTTGGCGTCGGCCTCGGCCAGCGTCCCGACGACGATCACCGCCTGCTCCGGCTCGTGCTCGAAGCTGGCCACCGTCCAGGCCCGCCCCGTCGCGGCGCGGGCGGCGACCTCGGGCCCGAAGGCGGACCATGGCTCGGGCCCCAGCCCGGCGGCGCGGAGTTCGTCGAGCGACTCGCCGTGGGCCTCGGCCATCGCGGCAAAGAAGGTGTCGGTGGTCGCGGCCTGGCCGGCGTGCGCGCGGCCGAAGCGGTCCATGGCGGCGTCGAACGGCTCCGCCCCCAGCGTGCGCCGCAGCGCGTCGAGCAGCAGCACGCCCTTGCCGGCGGCCAGGTGGGCGGGGGCGTCGTCGCGGAGATCGGGCCGGATCGCCGTCAGGGGGACATCGCGGCCCAGCCGCGCGCGGGCGGCCAGCGCCTGCGAGGTGGCGGCGAACCGGGCGACGGCCAGCCGCTCGTCGCGGTCGGCGTCGTCCTCCAGCCCGCGCTCCAGGGCGACGAGCTTCTCGAAGTCGCTGAACGCCGAGGCCAGCCAGAGGTCGCCCGGCTCCCCGGGAAGGATCGTGCCGTGCCAGGCCGGCGGCCGCCGGCCCTCGACCTGGGGCGCGTGCGCCCGCGCCCGGGGGCTCGGGCCGAGCAGGTCGACCGGCTCGGGACCCTCGTCCGACGCCGGCGGCGGCTCGACCGCGCCCAGCAGGGTCCAGTCGTTCGGGAACAGGGGCACGAGCTCGGGGTCGCGCCTCAGGTCCTCGGCCGTCGGCTCCCAGACCCGGCCCAGCGGCGGGCCGAAGACGGCGTGCGCCTCCAGTCGCCGGATCTGGTCGGAGGTGGCCACCTTGGCGTCGATCGAGCGGAACGCGGCCAGCGGCGGGGTCGTCAGCGCCCGGACGCCGAACGCCGCATCGATCCGGCCGTGGTGGGCGTCGTACAGCCCCAGCCAGGCGCGGTCGCGGTCCTCGGGGTGGAACACGACGTTGGCCGGCTTGCCCAGCACGCCGGGCACGGTCTCGAGCCGCACGTCGAGGTCCTTGGTCGTGTTGCAGCCCCAGTAGAAGCCGGGCGTGCCGCCGAACCACTCCCCCCGGCTGCTGCGCCAGAGGCGGGAGCGATGCGTGCCCAGCTCGAACATCGCCGCCTCGTCGGTCTTGGCGTCGCCGATCAGCCACTCGTTGGCGTACAGGCCGTTGTTGCCGTCGCGGAGGGCGGCCACCACGCCGTCGATCGAGTCGGAGTCCTGCAGGGCGCGCCGGATCCGGCCGGCGAGCGGGCGGCTGCGGGGCTCGAAGGCCGTCTGCGGGATCGTCGTCTCGCAGACGACCAGGCCGGCGTCGTTGAGGTAAAAATCCGTGCCGCTCTGGATCCCGCCGGGATAGGTCTGCATCCGCACCCGGTGGCCGTGCGCCGGCTGGATGTCGAGCCAGACGTTGAAGAACCGGGCGTGGTCGAGGTTCCACATCGTCAGGTGCCCGACGACCAGCTTGCCGTCGGCCGTGGCCGGTCCGGTGGCGAGGAACGCCGAGCAGTGGTCCACGTGCGGCGGCCTGGGCCGGTTGGCGGCGGCCGGCTCGCGGAAGACCTTGCCTTCGAGCCCGACCGGGGTGCGCGCCAGGGCGTCGTCCAGGGCACTGGCCTCGATCTCGGCGTTGAGCGTGACGATGTCCAGCAGCTCGATCGGCTGCCCCAGCGCCAGCGCCCCGGCGGCCGCGGCGCCGTCGGCGATCCCCTGCATCTCCTCGAGCAGCTCGGCGTCAAACTGCCGCAGGAACAACGCGTTGGTCAGGGTCCGCAGCGCCTTCCAGCCGTCGGCCGGGCTCCGGGGCCCGTGGAACCGGGCCTGCGCCTCGATGAACTGCTCGATCTCCCGGCCCAGCAGCCGCCCATGCTGGTACCCGCGCTCGTACGGCTCGCCCTCGATATGCACCACCAGCCAGCCGGCCTGCGGATACGCTGTCCCCGCCCCATGCCGTCGCACCGTCCTCGGGTCCGGCGCCGGCACCGCCGCCGGCAACCGCCGCCGCGCCGCCAGCTCGGCCTCGACCCCGGCGCCTGGAGCCAGTCCCGTCGCCTGCGCCGCCATCGCCAGTTCGGGAACGGCCAGCAGCGTGAGGGCCAGCAGTCCGCTCGCGACGGCCCGCGCCCGGGTTCGATCGCCGTTGCGGACGGACCACGGAGCAGGGCGCAGCATGGGCGAGCCTCGGAGGAGCCGGACTCCCGGGACGGTCCGGGGCGTCGCCCGATTCTAGCCCGCACCGGTCTCCCCGATCGAGACGCCTCCCGGTGCGCGACCATCCCCGGGCCGCTTTCGCGTGAAAACCATGAAGGCGGCGTTCACGGCTCTGCTCGTGAGAACGCTGCCGGCGCGATACGAATCCCGATCTACGCCAGGAGCTGATGGACGAGGGGCTCCATCTCATCCCAGATCGGTTCGTAGAACGTCCGCATTCGCGACCTGGCCAGGTCCCGGCCCGACCCGGAGACCCATTCGAGATAACGGGTCCGTTCCTGGTCCCAGAAGTAACGGTGACGGGCCGTGTTTGCCTCTTCGATCAGGCTCGGGACGTTGTGGAGTAGCTCGAGTTCGGCATCGAACCATTCGCGGTCCCCCGACTCGACCGCCTGCCGCAAGACGATCAACCCGACCTGCAAGAGTTGGATGTACAGGGGCGCGAGCTGTGTCATCACGGTCACCTCTCCGGGAAGACGTAGGCCGGGAGCGTCGTGAGCCCCATTCGCCTGGCGTTTTCGATTCGAGTCCTACCATTCAGAACTCAGGGACACCGTCCGTCGTTTTGAACGTTATGGGCGTGGGTTGCAGCCAGTCCAAAGGCCCATGCCTCGGGAGCGTGTCGGGGTCGGCGAACGGCCTGGATTCCGGTGGAATCAGCCTGGACAGCTCAACGTCTCCGGTTGCCTTCGCTGCGACGGCAACCGAGTTCGGGGCGATGCCTCGAAGTCGAGCGGACCCCTCGATCTTCGCTGCCGCATCGCCTGCGGAGTCGGCCGGGCACCACCTGGAGTCGTGATCGCCGACTGCCGCAGTTTCCTCAGGCGGCCCTGGCCAAGCCATTCGGGGCGTGGGCGTTCGACGACGAGACCCGGCGGGCGGCCTGGCGCTCAAGCGGGGCCCGGGCCGGTGGACTGGCGGTGACGGGCGAGGAACTTGCCGGCCTCGATGACGGCGATGGGCAGCAGGGACAGGGCGGTGACGAGGGCGAAGTCCTCGGGGTTCGGCGGCACGGTCTGGAGCACGCGCCGCAGCAGCGGCACGGCGACGGCAGCGGTCTGGAACAGCAGGCAGACGGCGATCGCGGCCCAGAGCCAGGCGTTGCGGAAGGCGTGCCGGTTCACGATCGAGCGGGTCCGCGACCGGCAGTTCAGCGAGTGGAAGATCTGGCCCAGGCAGAGGGTCATGAACGCCAGCGTGCGGGCGTGCGCCACGCCGGCGTCGTCGGTGCCGTACCACGCCAGGCCGATGCGGAACCCCGCCAGGCTGGCCAGCGCCAGCAGGAGGCCCTGGCCGGCGACCCGTCGCAGGAATTCGGAATCGAGCAGCCGATCGTCGCGGCGGCGCGGCGGCCGGCGCATGATCCCGGGCGCCGACGGCTCCACCGCCAGCGCCAGCGCCGGCAGCACGTCGGTGACCATGTTCATCCAGAGGATCTGGAGCGGCACCAGGGGCAGGGGCAGGCCGATCATGAGGGCGATGAAGACGGTGACGACCTCGGCCGAGTTGCACGAGAACAGGTAGCCGATGACTCGCTCGATGTTGGCGTAGATGATCCGGCCCTGCTCGACGGCGCCGACGATGGTCGCGAAGTTGTCGTCGGTGACGATCATGTCGGCCGACTCCTTGGCGACCTCGGTCCCCTTGATCCCCATCGCGACGCCGATCTCGGCGCGCTTCAGGGCGGGGGCGTCGTTGACGCCGTCGCCGGTCATGGCGACCACCTCGCCCCGGCGCTGGAGGGCCTCGACGATGCGGAGCTTGTGCTCGGGCGTGACCCTGGCGAAGACCGAGGCCTCGCCCACCAGCCGCCCCCAGCCGTCGGCATCCAGGCCGTCGAGCTCGCGGGCGTGCGCCACCCGCTGCGGGCGGCCGTGGGGGTCGCGGTCGAGCCCGAGCTGGCGGGCGATCTCGGCGGCGGTCGCCTCCTGGTCGCCGGTGATCATGACCGTGCGGATGCCGGCGGCGCGGCAGACGCCGATCGCCTCGGCGGCCTCGGCGCGGAGCGGGTCGATCATGCCGACCAGACCCACATACGTGAGCCCGCCGGCCAGCTCGGCCGGGTCGTCGGCCCGCTCGACGTCACGCTGGGCCAACCCCAGCACCCGCAGCGCCCGGCCTGCCAGGGCGCGGTTGGCCTCGAGCGCGGCCTGGCGGTCGGCCTCGGTCAGGGGCACGGCGCCCTCGGCGGTGGCGCGCCGGGTGCTGACGGCGAGCACGGCGGCCGGCGAGCCCTTCACGCAGGCGAGCAGGCCGCCCCCCTCGGACTCGGGGCGGCGGTGCACGGTGGCCATGCGCATGGTCAGGCTGTCGAAGGGGTCCTCGTGCACCCGCTCGTACCGCCGGCGCTCGGCGGCCGGGTCGAGCCCGGCCTTCTCGGCGAGCACGATCAGGGCGGCCTCGGTGGGGTCGCCCAGGATCGTCTCGGCGCCCTCGGGGGAGCGCTGGACCTGCGCATCGTTGCAGAGCAGGCCGATCCGGGCCGCCAGGGTCAGCAGGCCGTCGGCGCCGGGATCGACGGGCGCGTCATCGAGCCGGAAGCCGCCGTCGGGCCGGTAGCCGACGCCGGTGACGGCCAGCTCGCGGCCGTCGAGCACGACCGCCTGCACGGTCAGCTCGCTACGGGTGAGCGTGCCGGTCTTGTCGGTGCAGATGACGGTGGTGGAGCCCAGGGTCTCGACGGCCGGCAGCCGCCGGATCAGGGCCCGCATCCGCGCCATGCGCTGCATGCCGATGGCCAGGGTGGTGGTGGCGACGGCCGGCAGGCCCTCGGGCACGGCGGCGATGGCCAGGGACAGGCCGGTCTCGATCATGGCGATCAGGCCCAGGCCGCGGAGCCAGCCGGCGATCACGATGACCCCGCAGAGGGCCAGCACGGCCAGGATCAGCGTGCGGCCCAGCTCCTCGAGCTTCAGCTCCAGCGGCGTGCGCTGGGAGCCGGCCGACTCCAGCAGGGTGCCGATGCGGCCCATCTCGGTGGCCGCCCCGGTGGCGGTGACGATCAGGCGGCCGCGGCCGTCGGCGACGGCGGTGCCCAGGTAGGCCAGGCTCACGCGGTCGCCCATCGGGGTGTCGGCGGCGGCGACCGGCTCGACCTGCTTGGTCACCGGCTGCGACTCGCCGGTCAGGGGCGCCTCGTCGAGCTGGAGCCGGCGCGCCGCCACCAGCCGGCCGTCGGCGGGCACCTTGTCGCCGGCGGCCAGCGCCACCAGGTCGCCCACGACCAGCTCGGCGGCCGGGATGCGGTGCTCGTGGCCGTCGCGGATCACCTGCGCCTCGGGCACCACCTGCCGCTGGAGCGCCGCCAGGGCCCGGTCGGCCCGCCACTCGGTGAGGAACCCGATCAGGGCGTTGATCGCGATCACGACCAGGATGGCCGCCGCCTCCAGCGGCTCGTGGGTCGCCAGGGCCAGGCCGGCGGCGACCAGCAGCAGGTAGACGACCAGGTTGCGGAACTGCGCGAAGAGGATCGACCACGCCGACCGCTCGGGGGCCTGGGCGAGCCGGTTCGGCCCGTGCTCGGCCAGCCGGCGGGCGGCCTCGGCCGGGTCGAGGCCCCGGTCCACGTCGGTGCCGAGTCGCGCCGCCACCTCGGCCACCTCCAGGGTGTGCCAGGGCGGAGCGGTCGCCGGCCGGTCCGGGTTCGGCGGGCTGGCCGCGGCCGCGGGGGGGGACGGCGCGTTCATGCAAGAGGCTCCGGGGTCCAGGAACGATCCGGTCCGATCCACTCCACGACCCGGTCAGGTGGGCCGGGCGACCGTCACGACGGTGCCGGGGAAGCTGCGGGCGATCGTCTCCGACGTGTTGCCCAGGACCAGTCGAGAAAGGCCCGTGCGGGCCGCCGTGCCGAGCACGACCACCCCGGCGCCCAGCTCGTCGGCCACGGCCAGCACGGCCTCGTCGGCCGGACCGTGCGCGACATGGACCCGCTCCGGCGGCACCAGGCCGGGGTGCCTGGCCAGCAACGCGTCGAGCGCCTGCTGCAACGCGGCGCGGGCGGCGGCCAGGTAGTCGTCGACCTCGCCGGCCGAGAGCTTCGACTGGCCCCGCAGCAGCGACTCGCCGGGCACCGACTGCGCGTGCACGACGTGCAGCTCGCCCCCGATCCGATCGGCCAATGCGGCGGCGTGGGCCAGGATCGCGTCGTCGTGGCCGGCGGCCGGCTCGCGGACGTCCAGGTTCAGCGCCGTCTCGGTGGCGTCGGGCGGCGGGGTCGGGTCCACGGCCGCCAGCACCCGCTGCGGGCCGCCGGGGGAGATCGCCTGGAGGACCAGGACCGCGGCGTGGGGCGACCCGCCGAGCACGTCCAGGTCGAGCGCCGACGGGCCATCGGCGATCTCCGCGGGTCCGTCCCGGAGTACCAGGTCGTAGTTCCCCCGCTGCGCCTCGGCCAGCGCCGCGGTGCGGGGGCGGCCGACCAGCGTGCGGACCTCGACCGTGCGGCCTTCGGCCCGGAGCGGGGCGGCCGCGGCCTCCAGGCGGGCGCGGACCTGGGCCTCGAGCGCCGCCAGCATGGTGTCCGATCCCGGCAGGGCGCGGACCAGCCACGAGGGTTCCTCGATCAGCCCGGCCAGGGTGATCGATCCGCCCTCGGCGGGCACCAGGTTGGCGGCGCGGATCAGGGCGACCGAACGGCCGGGGTCGGCCTCGGCGTCGAGGAGGACCAGGGCGGTGCGAAAGCGGACCATGACTGTTGATCTCCAGCCGCGAGGCGGCCCACGACGGCGGCGGGATCATCCGCCCGGGGGGGCTGCCGTCGAGGGCTCAAGGTGGATCATACCCGCCCTCGTGCCAGGGGTGACAGCGCGCCAGCCGCCGCAGGCCCCGGCGCAGGCCGTCGACCGGCCCGTAGAGCCGGATCGCCTCGATCATGTACTGGCTGCACGACGGCTCGAACCGGCACACCGGCCCGATCCCGACCTGGATGAGCAGGCCCAGCGTTCCCCGGTACACCCAGACGCCGGCGATGAGCACGGCCCCCGCCAGCCGGCTGCCGGGCGAGCGCCGGGTCACGCCCCGGGCTCCGCGACGGGCTCGGAGGCCGGCGGGGGCACCGGCACGGGCACTGGCACGG
>CAZUZD010000194.1:0-11816 GCA_964624465.1 uncultured Isosphaeraceae bacterium | reverse complement strand
CGGCCCCGCGCTGACCGTCCGGGCCGCCCCACCCCCGCCGCCGATGGCCCGCGCCGTCGCCGGTCGAGCCGGGGCGTCCCTGGCCCGCGCCCCGATCCCCCTGCGCGCCGGCGTCCCGTCCCAGGGACCGCCGCCGCCGGGTCGGCTGCGCCCGCGGTGTCGTCCTGCGTCCACTCGTCTTCCGAACCGGAACCTCCTCGACCCGGGTGTCCCCCGCTGCGCCGCCCGATTTTTGAGGGCCTGGCCGCGGGCTGCGACCCGTCGAGTGCGCCAGTTGGAGTTCTTCCCCATGTCCGATTCCCGTCCCGGCTCGCGGCTGCGCCCACGCGGCTTCACGTTGATCGAGCTGCTGGTCGTCATCGCCATCATCGGCGTCCTGATCAGCCTGCTGCTGCCGGCCGTGCAGAGTGCCCGCGAGGCCGCCCGCCGGGCCCAGTGCAGCAACAACCTCAAGCAGATCGGCATCGCGCTGCACAACTACCACAGCAGCTACGACTGCCTGCCGGTCGGGTTCCTCTACCCCCGCAACCCGACCGGCCTGCCGGTGCCGGCGCTGCATTACCGCTGGTCGGTGCTGGCGCAGCTCAGCCCGTACCTGGAGCAGACGACCGTCCTGAACGCCCTGAACCTGAGCTTCCCGATCGCCCCCGGGTCGACGGCCGTCTACGGCGGCAAGCCCTGGACGCCGTTCGCCGAGAACACGACGGCGCTGTCGGCGCGGGTCGCCTCGTTCCTGTGCCCGACCGACCCGACGCCGCCGCCGACGAAGCTGATCGGCGGCGTCGACTCGGGCCCGACCAACTACCACTTCAGCACCGGCGACGGCTCCACCGGGTCGGCCAACCCCGGCGACGCCGGCCTGACGGTCCCCGGCAACGGTGCGTTCGTGCTCGGCCCGGCGCACTCGCTGGCCAGCCTCACCGACGGCTCCAGCGGCACCGTCGCCGCCTCCGAGGGCCTGCTCGGACCGGCCGCCGGCGGCGCCAGCAGCCAGTCGGGGGCCCTGCCGCGCCCCGGCGACCTCCGCCGCGTCGCCGCCATGTCGCCCCTGCCGCTGACCGAGGCCGGCTGCGGCAACCCCACCGGCTGGCGGTTCGACAAGGGCAGCGGCTGGTGGGACGGCGACTACCGCAGCACCCTCTACAACCACGCCCTGCCGCCCAACGCCAAGAACGTTGACTGCTGGCCCGTGAGCCCGCCCCACAACCCCGCGCTCAAGGCCGCCCGCAGCAACCACCCCGGCGGCGTCAACGTCCTCTACTGCGACGGCCACGTCGGCTTCGCCAGGGACACCATCGCCCTGCCCACCTGGCGCGCCCTCGCCACCCGCTCCGGCGGCGAGCTGATCTCCGGCGACAGCTTCTAGGACTTCACCTCACCCCGGGCGGAAAACCCCGCCTTTGCTGTCTCATAAGTAGGGCGGATCGGCGGAGCGTCATCCGCCGCGCCCGAACGGCGGCCTGCGATTCGGTCATCGCGCCGGTCCGGAGCACGGCTTCCGACCCGTCCTGGCGGATGACGCTCCGCTGATCCGCCCTACGAGACGAATGCCCGGGTCTGCGGTTTGCCGCAGGCCCGGCTTCGGAGGCCCCCGATCCGTCGGCGTGGCGAGGCCATGGCAGACCGCATGAGGATTCGAGCCCGGCCCGGCGGGCCGGGTCGGTCGATCAGGCCCCGGGCCAGGGGAGCTGGCGGGCGGCGTCGATGCGGCCGGTGGCCTCGTCCTGGGCGAGGATGGCGACCCGGCACCGGGCGGGCTCCCAGCCGGGGTCGAGGGCGAGCCGGAACGTCAGGGCCGCGCCGTCGCCGGAGCGGGCGGGCCTGGCGTCGAGGCGGCGGACCACCTGGCGGGCCTTGTACGTGTGGCCGGCCAGCTCGCCCGAGCGGACGGCGGTGCTCAGGCCATCCTCGACGAGGGCGACTTCCACCAGCGGCGCCCGCTCGCCAGGGGCACGGCCCCGGCCGGCGGCCGGGACGCGCACGGTCAGGGTGGCGCGGCGGGGGTCCTTCGGGTCGGGCTCCAGGGTCGGTTCG
The DNA here is from genome assembly GCA_964624465.1 of uncultured Isosphaeraceae bacterium. Taxonomy (GTDB): domain Bacteria; phylum Planctomycetota; class Planctomycetia; order Isosphaerales; family Isosphaeraceae; genus CAZUZD01. Next base: position 9,782 of record CAZUZD010000194.1, on the reverse strand, counting down.
AGCCGGACGGGCCGCGATCGCGCCTGGGCCGCGCGGATGGCGGCGCGGGCGAGGGCGGGGGCCTCGGCGTTCGAGGCGACCATCGGGCGGCCGCCGTCGATCAGGAACAGGGGGGTCAGGTACAGGTAGCTGGGGTTCTTGAGCCCGTGGGCCTGGTCGTAGAGGGTGCTGTACTGCCACTGCCGGCGGCTGAAGAGCGGGTCGGAGTACGGGTCGCGCCAGGGGTCGTTGAAGTAATCCACGTGGAAGGCGACCGCGACCAGCCGCTCGGGCCCGAACTCCTCCAGGAGCGTGCCCAGCAGCGCCTCGGCCTTGGGGCAGAGGTCGCAGCCCTGCGAGACGAACGCCTCCAGCACGACCGCCGGCGGCTGGCGGTCGGGTCGGGCCGGGGTCAGGGCCAGGGCGGGGGCGGCGGCCGGGCCGACGGCGGTGGCGAGGGTGGCGGCGCCGGCGCGGAGGAAGGTGCGGCGATGCATGCAGGCATCCCTCGGGTGCGAAAACCGGACAGGTTCGGGGCCTCCGGGTCCAGGGACGCCGCCCGCAGGGCCGATATTCGTGGCAGGAGTCGGACGATCGCCCTTGCCGTCGCGGCCGTTGTGGCCGGTTCCGGCGGAAAGATTGGGCGCGATCGGGTCGAACGGCCGATTCAAGGTCGTGTGCCGGGCCCCGGCCAGCGGGCCGGAGTGCCGCGGCGGATGGGCTGGATTGGTCGGTGCAGCGGATCGGAAGCATTTGGAACCGGCGGTCAACACGCTCCGGCTTTCGTGAGCGTGGGTAGGACCGGACCGCCGCTCAACCACGGAGGGTTCGAGACATGAAGTCCCCCCGCGCGATTTCGTCGCGACGGCCGGGTGTCCGGCGGCGGGCTGCCTGGGCGGCCCTGGTGGTGGCGGGCGGCCTGGTTCCGGGCGTCGGCTGTCAGGTCGAGTACGCCGGCATGACCCTGCCTTCGGGCAAGTACATGCACGACGACGTCCAGTACTTCCCGCCCGGCCCCGACTTCCCCTGGGCCAATACCAACGCGGCCACCCAGCGGGCCCGTATGCGGGCCATGGGCATGGACGTCAGCGCCATCCCGGTGCCCGGCGCCGACGGGCCGGTCGGCACGCCGCCGATCGCCGAGGGTGCCCTCGACCCGACGCAGAACCGGCCGGGTGCCCCGACCAACGTCAACACCCTGCTGGTGCCGCCCGGCGGCGAGATCGTCACCCCGCCGCCGGCCCCCGGCGTGGCCCCGCCGGCCCCCGGTGGCCCCGACGCCCCCGGCCCGATGCTGCCCGGCGGCGTGGGCGTGCCCACCACCGGCCCCGGCTACTGAGCCCGGGTGTTCGTCCCGGGATCGGAGCGGGGGGCCCTCACGGGCCCCCGATCGCGACCTCCGCCCGGCCGCCGCCCCCCGCCCCCGGGGGCCGCGCGGCCGGCGCCACGCGCGCCGGGGCCGTCGGGCTCGCCGCCGCCACGTACCGCGTCAGGAACGCCTCGGCGCGGGCGACCGAGTCGCGGTGGCTGGCGCCCAGGAAGCCGTGGCCGGCGCCGGGGTAGAGCCGCGACTCGTGCGGCACGCCGACGGCCTCGAGCCGCTCCAGGAGCCGGTGCGCCTCGGCCACCGGCACGATCCCGTCGGCCGTGCCGTGCAGCACCAGCGTCGGCGGCAGGCTGCCGGCCCGGTCGGCCAGCTCGTCGGGCAGACCGCCGTAGTACTCGACCACCGCGTCGATTCGCGGGTCGAGCGTCGCCAGCGACAGCGCCAGGAACCCGCCCAGCGAGTAGCCCACCAGGCCCACCCGCCCGGGGTCGGCGCCCCGCATGGTGACGGCGAAGGTCGTCAGGTCCGAGAGCGTCTCCAGCCAGTCGGGGAACCGCCGCACCATGGTGCCGACGTCGGCGATGCGGGTGCCCGTGCGGTCGAAGTAGTGCGGCACCAGCGCCAGGTACCCCTGGCGGGCGAGCCGGCGGGCCTGCTCGCGGAACAGGAACCCGCCCAGGTCCATGCCGCCGGAGCCGTGCAGCACCAGCACCACCGGGTGCGGCCCCGGCGTCGCCGGCGCGAAGCACTCGACGGTGATCCGGCGGTCCCGGCTCGGGAACACCGCCGTCGACTCCAGGATCGGGACGCTGGTCACGGCCGGGGCGGGCACGCTCGCGGTGGTGTCGACGGCCAGCACGGCGGTGGCCGGCACCGGACCGACGGCGTCGGGGCCATCGTCATCGGCGCGCGCGGGCGCCGTCGGCGTCAGGCCGAGGCCCAGGGCGAGCAGGGCGGCGACGTGCAGGGGCAGGGGCCCGAGGGGCCGGTCGGGGCGCGGGTGAGGGCTCATGGGTGGCGGGGCTCGTCACGGTGAACGTCGAGGGCTCCGCCGAAACATAGCCGACGCCGCGCCCGGGACCCTGCAATTCCGACGCCTCCGGCCATCTGGGCCCGGAATGACCGCGGCCCCGCGTCCCTTCGAGGGGGGACGCGGGGCCGTCGTGGGGTCGGGAGCCGACCGGGAGGCTGCGATCGGGTCCGATCAGCGGCTCAGCGAGGCCGGGCGGACGCGGGGGCTGGCGGAGGCCGAGCCGGCGGGCGGCGAGGCGGGGGCCAGGCCGCCGACGATCTGGTTGACGAGCTGCTGGTTCTGCGAGAGCAGGCTCTCGAAGTCCTGGCGGAGGGTGGTCAGCCGCCCCAGCAGCTGCTGGTTCTCGGTGGCGAGCTGCTGCACCTGGGCGACGGCGGTGTTGAACTCGCGGTCGGCGGCGGCCTTCTCCTCGGTGCGGCGGACCCGCCGCTCCTCGGCGCCCTTGAGCTGCTCGGCGACGCTGGCGGCCTGGAGGCTGAAGCGGTCGAGGGTCTCGCGGGAATAGGCCTGGGCGTTCTGGACCTTGGACAGCTCGGCGCGGAGCCGGGTCAGGTCCTGCTCCTTGATCGACTGGCCGAGCACGACGGTGGCCTTCAGGTCGTCGAGCTGCTGGCCGGCGGTGGCCACCTCGGTGCTGACCCGGTCGATGTCGGCCTCGAGCTTCTGGAGCTTCTGGCCCCAGTTGCGGTTCAGCTCCGAGACCTGCGAGGCCAGGAAGATCCAGCCCACGAGGGCGAGGCTCACGAGGATACTCAAGACTTTCCCGGCGGTGGGCATGCGAACTCTCCTGCCGGCGAGCCGAACCGGGGGCGGTGCCCCCCGGAGAATCGTAAGGGTCGGGTCCGCTGCCCGAGGAACGGGGAGCGAGCCCGGCGATGAGGCGTGACACTTCAGTTTATCCCGCGCCTCCGGGCGAAGCCAACCGCCGCCGTCGGAAAAGCCGCCCCGGAAGGCGCGGTTGTACGGCCCGAGGGCCGCTGCCTACAATTTCGGGCGTGGTCGGTTGGGGCCCTCTCCGCCCCCGGCCCGTTCGCCCGTGACCGTCCGGCCGGACCCCGCCGCCGGCCGCCGGTGCCCCCGCGTCCCATCCCGACCGCCGCGTCGCCACCGTCGGAGCCCGCGCCGCGATGAACCGCCCCCGCTACCCGGTCACGGAACTGCTCGGCGACGGCATCGGCGCCGAGCTGTCGGCCGCCGTGCACACCCTGGCCGACGCCCTGCCGATCCACCTCGACTTCGAGCCGATCGACCTGTCGCTCGAGAACCGCCGGGCCCGCAAGACGGCCGTCTACGACGAGGCCGTCGCGTCGGTCACCGCCAACACCCTGGCGCTGAAGTACCCGACGATCACCGCCGAGGAGAGCCCCAACCAGGTGCTCCGCAAGCGGCTCGACCTGTCGGTGATCCACCGGCCGGTGACGACGATCCCGGGCGTGCCGTCGAACTTCAAGCCCGAGCTCGACCTGGACATCATCCGGATCGCCACCGGCGGCACCTACGACGACCCCGGCCGGATGATCGGCGAGGACGGCGCCGTCAGCCTCCGCATCGTCGAGCGGCGGCCGGTGGCCGAGGCCGCCCGCTACGCCTTCACCCTGGGGCGCAAGACCGGCAAGCGGGTCACCAGCGCCTCGAAGTACACGATCCAGAAGGCCACCGACGGCCTGTTCGAGAAGGTGGCCAAGGAGGTCGCCGGCCAGTTCCCCGAGGTCGAGCACAACGTCGAGCTCTTCGACGCCCTGCTCGGCAAGGTGATCATGGCGCCGGCGAAGTTCCAGGTCGTGCTGGTGCTCAACGAGTACGGCGACTTCCTCTCCGACATGGCCTGTGGCCTGGCCGGCTCGCTGGGCATCGGCGCCAGCGCCAACCTGGGCTTCGACCCCTCGGGCGTCGTCCGGGTGGCGCTCTACGACGCGGCGCACGGCACGGCGCCCGACATCGCCGGCAAGAACCTGGCCAACCCCACGGCCATCTTCCTGGCCCTGGTGCTGCTGCTGTACCAGATCGGCGAGATCACGGTGGCCACGGCGGTCAAGAACAGCACCCTGGACCTGCTCCGCCAGGGGGTGCGGACCCGCGACCTGGGGGGCACCGAGTCGACCGAGAGCTTCACCGCCGCCGTCGCCGCCGAGGTCCGCCGCCGCCTGGCCACCCCCGAGCGCACCTGACCTCTTCCACCCCGAAGGCGACTGGGGATGACAAGCGGGGGGTTCACGATTTATCATTTTCAGGTGTCCACGCCGCCCCGTGTCGAGGAGGACAACGTCGCGCCGGCATCGGCGCGACGGGCTGGCGGCGAGGAAGCCCGCGACTGCCCAGATGCAGTCCCCCCGGTCGGCGGTCGCCCTGCGCGGCGACTGCCCGACGGCCTGCCCGGAGCACCTGCCGTGCTGGACGGATCCCGCGAAGCCGCCGGGGCCACGGCCCTGGCCCTCGACGACGTCGACGAGTTGCAGCTGGTCTTCCCCGACTGGGAGCTGGAGTTCTCCCAGCTCGGCGCCGGTCGGTACTGCGCCGAGATCCAGTACGTGCCGCTGGCCGGCGTCGAGTGCCGCTGGGGCCGGGTCAATCGCCTGACCCAGGCGCGGGGCATGACCATGCTGCCGCTGTACAGCTTCACGCCGATCACCGACAGCAGCGCCCAGTGGCGGCACCGGGGCCGGCAGCTGCGGATCGGCCAGGTCGAGATCATGGCCCCCACCGACCCGTTCGACGCCCTGGCGGCCGCCGATACCGAGGCCGGCGCCATCGGCGTGATGGCCTCGACCCTGGAGGAGACCGCGCGGGTGCTGTTCCGCATGGAGCTGGCCGACCTGCTGCCGGCGCACTGGGTGCACACCCCCGACCTGCCGCACTTCCAGACGCTGGAGGCCGAGATCGAGCGGGTGCTGGCCCTGGGCCGCGAGGCCCCCGAGCGGCTGGCCGAGCCCCACGAGGCCGCCCGGATCCGGGCCCGCTGCCTCACGACCGTCTGCCGCCTGTTCGAGCCCGCCGACCCGCCGGTCCTGAGCCGCTGGACCGAACGCGAGCGCCGCGACCTGGCCGTGCGGGCCGACGACTTCATCGAGCAGCACCTGGCCGAGCCGCTGGTCACCGAGGACCTCTGCCGCCACCTGGGCGTCGGCCGGGTGGTGCTGAGCTACCTCTTCGACGAGGCGTTCGGCTCGACCCCGATGACCTACGTCCGGCTCCGCCGCCTGAACCGCATCCGCGCCGAGCTCAAGGCCGCCGACGGCCGCCAGGCCACCGTCGCCGACATCGCCGGCCGCTTCGGCTTCCGCGACCCCGCCCGCTTCGAGCGCGAGTACCGCCGCCACTTCGGCGAGCGCCCCGCCCAGACCCTCGCCCGCCGCCCCGGCCGCTTCGCCTGACGCGGCTGCCGGCCCCGCCGCGGCGCGCGGGAAGCCGCCCGGACCCCCCCCGACCCGGGCGAGGTGAGGGTGGTCATCCGGATTTCGGCTCAAGGGACGGGCCGGGACGGTCGAAACCACCAGGGGGAGTCCCTGCCTGAGGAGCGGGTGGGGTCCGGCAGACCCGCCAAGGAAGGCCGCCATGCGCCGACGATTCCAGCCCGGGGCCGACCTGCCCCTCGAAGCCCGACAGCTGCAGACCGCCGACCTGGCCCCCGGCGCGGCCATCACCGCCACGCCCCCGGACCTGGCGGCGACGACGGCCCCGGTCGCCGTCGCGGTGGCAACCGAGGCCCCGGGGGCGCCCCCCGGGGTCGAGATCGACCCGGCGGCGGGCCCGAGCGTGGTCCAGACCCGGCTCCAGCCGGCGGGTCGCCTCCAGGCGGCGATCGTGCTGGAGTTCGACCGCCCCATGGACCGCGCCTCGGTCGAGAGCCCGGCGGCCTACAGGGTGCTGCAGGTGACCCCGCCCTCGACGGCCCGGAAGGCGCTCGGCGCGGTCTTCCTGGGCCTGGGCTCGGGCGAGACGCCGCCCCGGCCGGTCAGGGTCCTGTCGGCGCACTATGACGCCGACCGGAACGCCGTGACCCTGATCGTCCCCCGGCCCCAGGACGGTTCGGCCCGGCTCCAGGTGCGCAACGCCGTCAGCCGGCCCCGGCCCCGCCACAACGACCCGGCCGTGCCCCAGGTCCGCGACCTGACCGGCCGGCCGTTGCACCACGGCACACCGTTCGCCGGCCGGTTCATCGTCAACGTCGGCGGGCTCCCCGCGGCCCGAGTGGCAAGGGCCTGAGCCGGCGCGACCGTCGGTCGCCGGTGCGGATCGGGCCGGGGCCCCCGCCGGCCCCGATCGGGCGGGCCGCGCGGCTCAGTCCCCGGCCACGGTCGGGGGCCCGCCCAGGCGGCGGAGCATGCGGCCGCGCTTGCGGGGCAGGTGGGCGCGGCCGAACTCGGGCAGGCGGGGCTCGAACTGCGGCCAGGTCAGCACGGTCAGGCAGGCATCGTCCTGGAACACGGCCACCAGCACCCGGCCGGCGTGCAGCGCGAGCACGGCGACGGCGCCGTTGTCGGCGTTCGTGCCCAGCCGTCGGGTCCGTCGCAGCGCCTGGCGGAGCACGGGCTCGGCCGTCTCGGCCGGCACGCCGAACCGCTCGGTGAACCGCTCCAGCGCGTGGTGGGTCAGTCGCGCACCGCTGCGGTTCCGCTGCCCCTTGGGGGCCGGGTCGAACGCAGGCTCACGGCGCTCCGGGGCCGGCTGGCTCAACGCGAGGCCCTCGCACGCGGGTCGACTCGTCGGGGACGGATCCCGGACCCTCACTCCATCGTAGGGGCGGCCGACCCGGCCGGGAAGCCATCGCGCCCGCCGGTGGCCCCCGGTGCGAGGGGCGGCGGGCGGGTAAGATGCTGGCCTCGCGTGGGTGCTGCCCCGGGTGGCTGCGGCGCAGGAGGGCGCGGCCCGCGACGTGCCCCCTCCCGGCCGGGCCCGGCCCGGTGGCCGACGCGGGCCTCACGGAACCCCTCGACGATGCGACCGCCCGACGCCTCCGACTCCCGCCCCGATCCCGCCGCCGCGCTGCCGCCGGTCTCGCCCTGGCTGGCCCGGCTGCTGCGGCCGATCCACACGGCGTTCATCCCGGCCTACTTCCGGCTGACGGTCCGCGACCGCGAGCGCATCCCCCGCACCGGCCCGGTGCTGCTCTGCCCCACGCACCGCAGCCGCTGGGACCCGGTGATCCTGCCCTGGCTGACGGGCCGGCTCCTGCGGTCGATGACCTCGCACGACGAGATCGCCGGCCTGGCGGGCTGGTTCATGCGGCGGCTGGGGGCCTTCGCGGTGAACACCCGGCGGCCCACGCCCGGCACGTTCAAGGCCTGCCTGGCGGTCCTGCGCGCCGGCCAGGTGCTCGTCATCTACCCCGAGGGGACGATCTTCTACTACCCGCCCGACCACGTGCACCCGCTCCGGCCCGGCCCCGCCTGGATCGCCCTGAAGGTGCAGCAGGAGTTGCCGCCGGGCGAGTCGCTCCAGGTCGTGCCGATCCGGTTCCGCTATGGCCACGTGTTCCCCCGGTTCCGCACGCCGGTGGAGGTGCTGGTGCACGAGCCGATCGCCGTGGCCGATTACCTCGACCGCCCCGAGCGCCAGGCGATCGCCGACCTGACGGCGGCCATCCAGGCCGGGCTGGGGGACGTCGTCAACACGTCGCTGGCCGAGATGTGCGTGCCGCGGACGCCGGTCGAGCCGGCCGGCTGATTCGCCCCCCCCGGCGCCGGCGCTGCGGGCGGCGGCGGCGGCCGGTACAATCGCGGGCATGAACGTCATCGTCATCGCCTGCAACGGCCTGCATCTGGGATTCCTCGGCCCGTACGGCAACGGCTGGATCGAGACGCCGAACATCGACCGCCTGGCGGCCGAGGGCGTCGTCTTCGACCAGCACTTCGCCGAGAACCTGACGACCATTCCCACCCGGCGGTCGTGGTGGACCGGCAAGTACGGGTTCCCCGACCCCGACCAGGGCTGGACCGCGCTGCGGCACGACGAGACGATCCTGCCCGACGTGCTCTACGAGCGCGGGGTGCGGTCGGCCTTGATCTCCGACAACCCGATCCTCCGCCAGGCCGGCCAGGGGTTCGGACGCGGGTTCGACGACGTGGTCTGGGTCCGGGGCTCGGGCTATGACCCGTACATCCCGGCCGACGACCGCCGGGCCCGCGACGTGAGCCTCGACGACGAGCCCGGCTTCCGGCTGCCGCCGGAGGACGACCCCGACCACGCCACCTGGGTGGGCCGCTGGGAGCAGGTGCTCCGCAACCGCGCCGTGCTGAAGTGGCACGAGGACGAGGCCCAGACCGGCGTCGCGCGCACGGTGCGGGCCGGCATCGACTGGCTCGCGAGTCGCGACGCCACCGACCCGAACCCCTTCTTCCTCTGGCTCGACCTGTTCAGCCCCCACGGCCCCTGGGACCCGCCGGCGCCGTACCGCGACCAGTACGCCACCGAGGAGCCCGACGAGTTCGAGGTCGGCGACCGCGGCGACATCATCGCCGAGCCGATCGAGGGCTCCGACGACACCGAGCTGGACCTGGAGCAGGTGCCGGTGCTGCTCGACGTGCCCGGCGGCTCGGTGGGCGACGTGCTCGACGAGGCCGAGCTCCTCCGCCTCCGCCGCACCTACGCCGGCACCGTCTCGCTGCTCGACCACCAGCTCGGCGTCCTGTACGCCGCGCTCAAGGAGCAGGGGCGGCTCGACGACACGCTGATCGTCTTCACCGCCGACCAGGGCGAGCCGCTCGGCGAGCACGGCTTCGTGCGCCGGTTCCGCCCCTGGCTCTACGAGGAGCTGATCCACACGCCCCTGATCGTGCGGATGCCGAAGGGCCAGTTCGGCGGCATCCGCCACCAGGCGCTGGTGCAGCCGGTGGACCTGATGCCGACGGTGCTCGACGCCCTGGGCGTGCCGCCGGTCGAGGGCCTGCACGGCGGCGACTGGCTGACGCTGATCCGGGGCGACCAGCCGAAGATCCGCGACTACGCCTGCCTGGGCATGGACGTCGAGGAGTTCGCGATCCGCACGCACCACTGGCACCTGGTCGTGCCGATCGAGACCGACCCCGACGACCCCCCGCGCGGTGTCGAGCTGTACCGCAAGCCCGAGGACCGCTGGGACCAGACGAACATCGCCGAGCAGCATCCCGACGTGACCGAGCACCTCGAGCTGGCCCTGCGCCGGTTCGTCGAGGCCGTGCGCCGCGGCGGCCCGCTCGACGACCTACCGCCCCTGCGGCATACCATCCGGTTCCAGCCCGCCTAGCTCGTCGTCGAGCCCGGCGCCGGGCGTCTCCAGGGCCGACTTCGGCTCGGGCGGCACCTGGAGCTTCGGCTTGCGGCGGAACAGGCTGAACCCCTCGCCGGGCCGGGCGTTTGCGCTCGTGCCCCGGCCGGCGCCGAACCAGTCGCCGCCCCGGCCACTCGCGGCCGGGCTGGCGGCGGGCGTCGCCGTCCGGCGGGCCGGGCCGGCGGGGTCGGCCGTGG
>CAZUZD010000193.1:0-11903 GCA_964624465.1 uncultured Isosphaeraceae bacterium | reverse complement strand
GGTGCGGGCGCGGCGAGGGTACCGGGGCGCGGTCCGCTCACGATCCGGGTGGGGATCGTGACCGTGAAGCGGCTGCCGGCGCCCGGCTGGCTCTGGACCGCGATCGTGCCGCCCATGGCCTCCACCAGCCCGGCCGCGATGCTCAGCCCCAGGCCCGAGCCGCCGTACTTGCGCGACATCGAGCTATCGACCTGGGTGAACGGCTGGAACAGCCGCTTGAGATCCTCGGCACTGATGCCGATCCCGTGGTCCACCACGTCGAAGACCAGCCGGACCCCGGCCCCATCCGACTCGGTCCGGAGGTTGAGGGCCACCGGGGCGCCGGGACGACTGAACTTGATCGCGTTGTTCACCAGGTTGACCAGCACCTGGCGGACCCGGGTCGGGTCGATCCGGCAGAGCTCGGGCAGCGGCCCAAGGGCGCGGGCCTTGAGCGGCACGCCGCTGCTCTCCGAGCGGAGCGCGGTGACGTGAACCACGTCGTCCAGGAGGGTCTGCGGGCTGTAGTCGATCGGCGCCACGTCGGGGCGGCCCGACTCGATGCGGGAGATGTCCAGGACGTTGTCGATCAGCTTGAGCAGGTGGTCGCCGTTGCGGCGGATGCTCTCCAGCACGCTCACCTTCTCGGACTCGGGGAGCCCCGGTTCGGCGATCATGTCGCTGAAGCCGAGCATGGCGGCGACCGGGGTGCGGAGCTCGTGGCTCATGTTGGCCAGGAACTGGCTCTTGATCCGGCTGGCCCCCTCGGCCGCCTCGCGGGCGCGGAGCAGCTCGGCCTCGAGCCGCTTGCGGGCGGTGATGTCGGTGATCAGCCCGAAGCTGCCCTGGAACTGCCCCGCCTCGTCGAAGACCGGGCTGGTCGAGACGATCGCCCAGACGTCGTCGCCATTGCGGTGGCGGAACCGGAATTCGTGCACATCGCCGACGCCCGCCTTGCGGCGCTCGAAGAGGGCGGTGGCCTCGGTTCGCGCGGCGTCGTCCATGAAATCGGCGAGATTGCGGCCGAGCATCTCTTCGGGGCTGTAGCCGAGGATCCGGGCCATGGCCGGGTTCACCAGGGTCGTGCGCGTGGTGGCGTCGATGACCCAGACGCCCTCCATGGCCGTCTCGAGCATGTGGCGGAACCGGACCTCGGCCGCCAGCTTCTCGCGCTCGACCTGCCGCCGCGCCGTGACGTCGCGGAGCACGCCCAGGATCCGCTCGGGGCGGCCCTGGGCGTCAAGCTGCACCGACCACCAGACCGAGAGGTCCGCGGCGCCGCCATCGGGGCGGACCAGCCGCAACTCCGATTCGTGCGGCTGCCGCGAGGCGAGCGAGGCCCGCACGGCCCGGAGGAACCGCCGGCGGTCGCCGAGATCGAGCCGCCGCAGCAGGCTCCGCACCGTGGCCGGCCGATCCGCGTCGGTCAGCCCGGCGAGCCGCCGCATCGGCTCCGGGACGATCAGCCGCTGGCTCGTCCAGTGGTAGTCCCACGCCTGGATCTGGCCGGCCTCGAGCGCCAGCCGGAGCCGCTCCTCGCGGTCGATGGCCTCCTGGGCCCGCTGCCGCGACTCCTCGATATCGGTGCACGTGCCGTACCACCGGACGACCTCACCGCGCTCGTCGAGCAGGGGGCGGGCACGGACCAGGAACCACCGGTACTGGCCGTCGGCCGAACGGATCCGCTGCTCGACCTGGTACTCGGTTCCGGTCCGCAGCGCCTCGAGCCAGCGCCGCTGGGTCTCGGCCAGGTCGTCGGGGTGCACCTCGGCGTACGGCTCGGCAACCGCCTGCTCGATCGTCTTGCCGGTGTATTCGAGCCAGCGGCCGTTCAGGTGCTCGAGCTGGCCGTCGGCCGAGACGGTGAAGACGAGCTGCGGGATCAGCTCGGCGAGCAGCCGGAACCGCTCCTCGCTCTCGCGGAGCCTGGCCGTCATCTCGGCGCGTTCGGTGATGTCGGTGAGGCTGCCCAGCAGCGCCTCGGGACGACCATCGGCGTCGTGCAGGACGGTGCTCGAGATGATCACGTCGAGGCGGGTGCCGTCCTTGCGACGGAGCTGGAAGTCGCGCGTGGGCTGGAGGCCCTGCTCGCGCGAGGCGACGTCCTCGGCGATCTCGGTCTGCGCCTCGGGGTCGCCCAGGTCCATCGGCGTCATGCCGATCAGTTCCTCGGCGCTGTAGCCGACCATCTCCGCCATGCGGCGGTTGACCATCACGATCCGGCGATCGTTGCCAAGCACGCAGATGCCCTGGTTGACCGTCTCGACGATCTGCCGGTACCGGTCCTCGGCCGCCTGTCGCCGCCGGTCCTGCTCGACCTGCTCGGTGGTATGCAGGACCGCCATGCTCAGAGCGCGCACCTGGCCGTCGCGGTCGCGAATCGGTACGAAGCTGGCCAGGCAGTGCTCCTTCTGCGGGCCCCGCCGCACGTTGTGCCCCTCGATCGGCACCCCCACCATGGCCTCGCCACTCTCGTACAGGCTCAGCAAGAGCGGGCGGATCACCGGGGCCAGGTCGGGAAGCACCTCGTCGATCGCACGCCCCAGATGCTGCTCGACCGGCAGCCCGTTGAGGTCCGCCAGGTAGTCGTTGATCCGGACGTACCGCAACTGCTCGTCGAGCAGCCCCAGGCCAATCGGCGCCGTCCGGTACAGACTCTCCAGCTCGGCCTGGCAGGGCGGGATGACGCCCGCCTGGGCGACCGGGAACGTGGCCAGAACGGCCACCTGCAGGACGACCCAGTCGGGTGCCCCGGCCGATCCACGGGCGGCGGCCACCCGGACCCGCACCGCGATCGGCGCGCCGCTGGCCACGGCGGTGAGCCGGCACTCCAGCTCCTGGGCGGGCCCGTCCAGGCTCCGATGGTGCGCCGCCTCGGCCGCCGCCCGCGTACCGGCATCGACGGCCTCGAACCAGGGCCGATCGTGCGGCAGCCAGGCCGTGATCGCCTCCCCGGCGACCGTGTTGGCCACGGCCGTCACCCGGAGACCGCGAGGGTTCAGCAAGCAGGTCGCGTCGGACACGGACGAGCACTCCGGATGGACGGCGAGGTGGCCTCTGCCATCGGCTGCGGAAAGTTCCCGGCGGCGAAGTTCGGACGATGGGCGATCGGGGAGCGGAGGGGCGGGCGGGGCGGGCCGGTCTCGGTCGGGGGCGAACCGGCCCGGTGGGGCGGAATCGGTCGCTCTGTCCCTGCGACGGTGGCGATCGGAGTCGGGACCGTTCAGCCACGGCGCTGAGTCGGGACGCGGGAATTCAATGTGTTGCGGAATTTCAGCAACCGATCGGACCGGCCCACATCGGCCGGGAAGCGATCGTCGTTGCGCCCGAGCAGGACCAGGCCCAGGATCCTGTCGCTTACGAAGCCGAGTGATTCATCATAATGAATCTCCATCCTCGGAACCACGCCGATCCGGCCCCTCGACCCGGCCGTCTCCGTCCCCGCCGCCCGGGCCGCCAGCCCGGTCCCCCGGTCCGGGAGGGAGGCCCCGCGCGGGGCCCCGGGGTCGTCGAAGTCTGGCAGGAGGCCCAACCCTCCGATCCGGCGAGGCCACCGGCGCGCAGCACGACCCGGCTCCGATCCGGGCCGGGTCGCGTGGGTTCGAGCGTCGAGGCGATCCCGGCTCCTGGCGTCGCGGAGCGGGACTCCGGGCGTTGTCGCCGGCCCGGACCCTCCCTCGAGGCGCGAGCGTCAGAGGCTGGCCGGGGCCTCGACGGCGGGGGCCCGAGACCCCGTGAAGCTGTAGAGCACCCGGGGGTCACGCAGGTAGGCGCCCACCCAGGTCAGCAGCAGGAACCCCGAGGGCAGGAGGAAGTCCTCGCCCTTGGCCATGTGGATGCAGATCACGCCGCCCCAGAACCCGCTGGTCAGGAGCACCCCGAGCGACGAGGTCAGCGGCACGATCATCAGGACGGCCGCGATCAGCTCGCCGGCACCGATGAGCTTCAGGTGGCTCGCGATGCCGGGGTCCATCGGCGGAGCGTCGGCGGGGGGCATCATCCCGGCCAGCTTCATCACGCCGGCGAAGATCATCAAGGCACCGAGCAGCACGTGCAGCACCAGGCCGGCGATCCGAACCCACTTCCGTGACGGGGCCATGCGCTCGTCCCTCCACTCCGACCAGTCCGTTGGCGAAACCGGGCCCGATTGTACACGAGTTTGCCGATCTGACGAGCCGAGTTCGCCCCCTGGCCCACGCTCGTGAGCGGTCGGTTGTGGGCCAGGGTCCGGGGCCGGCGGGCCCGCCGCAGGGTCCCGATCACGGGTCGGCCCGCTGCAACCGTCCGACGAATCCGCCGGCGCGCGGGATCGGGACGGTGAGCGTGTCCGCCGCGGTGACCTGCTGGCGGCGGTGTTCGAGCGCGGTCGGGCCCTCCGCCGGGCGGTCGAGGTCGAGGTCCAGCTCGTACGAGCCGGCCCCGAGGAAGCTCAGGGGCACCGCCAGCGCCGGCTCCGCCTCGGCCGCCATCCCGCCCAGATACCAGACGTCGCCCCGGCGGCGGGCGATCACCAGGCAACGGCCCGGGTCTGCGTGCAGCACCCGGGTCTCGTCCCAGGTGGCCGGGACCCGGGTCAGGAACTCGAGCCCGGCCTGGCCCCGGTAGGCGTCCGGCGAGTCGGCGAGCATCGGCAGGTGGTTCTGGTAGACGACGTACATGGCGAGCTGGTGGCCCCGGGTGCCCTGGACGAAGGGCGCGCGGTTGCGGGGCCGGTAGTCCTCGGGCAGCACGTTCCGCATGCCGCCCTGGTGGTAGTCGAGCGGGCCGGCGAGCATGCGCACGAAGGCGATATCGAGGTTGTGGCGCGGTGTGGTGCCGCGGCCGTCGGCGGGCTCCCACTTGTCGTACTCCTGGTTCAGCGCCGCCTCGGAGTTCAGCACGTTGGGCCAGGTCCGCTCCATCCCGGTCGGCTTGGAGGCGCCGTGCAAGGTGAGCGTCAGGTGGTGCTGCGCCGCCTTGCGGGCCATCTCGTGGTAGAAGCCGACCATCTCCTGATCGTCGCGGTCCATGAAGTCGACCATGACGCCCTCGATGCCCCATTGTTCGTAGAGCGCGAACGCCTCGTCGATCTGCGGCTTCAGCGCCTTCCAGTGCATCCAGAGCCTCAGCCGCACACCCTTGTCCTTCGCGTACCGCAGCAGCTCGGGCAGGTCGATCGACGGCGCGGCCTTCGTGACGTCGGTCGGGCCAGTCGGCGCGATCGGGCCGCCGTACCAGGCGATGTCCAGGCCGTCGAGCGAGTGGTACGGGATGCCCTGCTCGGCGCAGAAGTCGATGTAGTGCTTCATGGTCGCGGTGTTCACGCCGGGCTCGAAGTCGACTCCCTCCAGCGCGTACCCGTTCCACCACGGGAAGGTCGTCAGTCCGGGCCGGATCCACGACGGGTCCGCGATCGCCGACGGCTCGCTGAGGTGGAACACGAGGTTCGACTCGATCAGGCGGCCCGGGTCGTCGGCGATCATCAGCACCCGCCAGGGCGAATCGTGGGGCGCACGGCCGAGCACCTTCGCGCCATCGGCTCGCCCCGGCAGCGGCGACAGCCGGACCGCGAGCGTGTCGGGCTGGTCCGGCATCCCCGCCAGGTACATGCCGGCGTAATCGACCAGGTTCGCCTCGGTGACGGCCAGCCAGGTGCGCCCGCCGCCGGGGCCGGCGGGACGATCCAGCAGCAGCGGCAGGCCGATCAGCCGGTCGGGCCCGATCTCCGAGACCCGCCAGGTCCGGTAGTAGTTCTCGTACGAGCTGGTGAAGCCCGCCAGCGGCAGCGCCCGCGTCGTGGGGTCGCCGGGGAAACTGAGGCGCGTCAGCTCGTCGGTCAGGACGAACGCCTGGAGCGGCTCCTGCTCCGGGATGCGATACCGGAAGGCCACCCCGTCGTCGAAGGCGCGAAACGCCAGGTCCAGCCGGCGACCCGGCGGGCCCGCCTCCTGGAGCGACACGGCCAGCTCATTATGGTGATCGCGGGCCGAAGCGGCCTTGCCGACCGGGATCGTGTACGTCTCGTCGTGGCTCTGCCGCCGCGTATCGAGGACCTTCAGGTGCTCGCGCAGGGGGACGGCTCCGGCGAACTCCAGGCCGAGGGTGCCGGCCGCCACCGGCGTGCCGTCGCGCGCCACATCGAAGCCGGGACGCCCCTGGGCATCGAGCCGGAACGTCAGCCTCAGCCGACCATCGGGCGATTCGAGCCGGAATTCCTCGGGTCCCGGCGGGGCCGCCGGCACCGGGCCCGTGAGGCCGCAGAATCCGATCGCCAGCAGGACCGTCCAGCGCCTGAGCATGATCACCTCGTGTCCAGAGCCCGGAACCTTGGCGGTGCTGCCACCTCGCCGCCGTCGGTCGGCGGGCCGTCGAGCCGCGAGGGCGTCCGGGACGTTTCGACTCGCCGCTGTCGCGCGGCGTCCCGGGAGGGTGGGGCCGTTCCCCGCGACGCCGCGTTGCGTGGAGCTTAGCCCGCCTCCTCCAGCCGGCGATAGGTCCCGGCGTAGTGGCCGGCCCGGAACAGCGGGGCGTAGACCGACAGGACCCGACGGCGCTGCTCGGGCGTCAGCTCGCGGTGCCGGTTGGGCTGGTAGCGCGCCGCCACGTCCCTGGCGTCGAGTCGTCGCCGCAGCCCCTCGAACCCCGGCAGGTCGAGCCGCTGGTGGATCCGGCCGAGCTCCGCGGCGGGGTCAGCCACCAGCGACTCATACGTCAGCTCGACGAGCCGGTCCGGCGCGATCCGGGCCCGCGAGGTGTCGTAGCTCGCCAGGAGCTCGGCGGTGCCGTCGAGGTAGTCGTCGTCGGGCGACTCGAAGCGCTGCAGGGCGGGCCAGGGATGGCGGCGATAGACCTCGGCGCCCGAGAGCGTGGATTGCAGGTGCGAGACCGGGTCGCGGAACAGCATCACGAACCGGGCCGCCGGGAAGACCGAGAGGATGTCCGGGATTCGCATCAGGTGCAGCGGCGACTTCAACACCAGCCGCTTGCCGGAGTGCGCGACGAGCTGCCGCGTGAACGTCGCCAGCGCCTGGCACCAGCGCTCGCCACCATCCCAGCCCGGGTCGAGCGGGCAGCGCCGGCGGTAGTGCGCCAGGCGATCGCCGAACGTGACGCCGAGCCAGGGACCGTCCTCGGTGAGGGCCGTCAGTGCGAACTCGTCCTCTTCGGGGCTGAGCCAGCCCATCCGCACGTTGTCCAGCGAGCGCTTCCACGCCGCCCGCCGGCCCATCAGGCTTGCAAGGCCGAGGCGGTGCAGGGTCCGGAAGGTCTGGGGGTGGAAGCAGTCGAGCCGGGTCGGGAACGCGAACTCCGGGTTCAGGGCGAACAGCGATTGCAGGTAGGTCGTCCCGCTCCGCGGCAGGCCGAGCAGGAACACCGGCTCGGCCCAGAGCCGCTCGGCGGCCGGGCCGAGCCTGGCCTCGGGCTCGAAGCGCCTGAGCACGCTGGTGAGCGCCGCGTCGGCGGTGATCAGGGCTGCGGCCGGCAGGTGCCGGGGCCGGATGCGGCCGCCGTTGGCGCGCAGGAGCCGGGCCCAGCCCGAGAGCGACAACCCGCCCAGGAACGACGACGAGAACACGGGGAACACTCCGGCGGTCGACAAGGGTTCCGCGCCGGCGGGGCGAGGCGTGACGGCGGCGGCGGGCCTCAGACCTCGCACTGGCCGCAGATGCGGTCGCCGACCCGATTCGCCTTCAGGGCGCGGCGGAACTCGCGCCGGAGCTGGCCCCGGTGGATCGCGCTGAAGGCCTGGGTCCGGAGGTCGCCCAGCGGCTCGAAGTCGGGATAGCTGCAGCAGGGGATGACCTGGGCCTGGGCGTTGACGAACAGGTTCACGCCGTCCATCGGCCAGCAGACCCGGTTGGTCACGTTCACGGGTCGGTCCCAGGGCTGCTCCTTCGTGTCGGGCAGCGGGATCCAGTCGCGGAACTCGGGCTCCCAGCCGAGCGGCTCGAGCACGCCGCGCCAGCGGGCCCGCCCCGCCTCGGTCGGGCAGACGGAACGGGTCCGGAGCACGACCGGCGACCCCAGCTCCCGCCGGATGCGGGCCGCCGCGTCCAGGAACCGGATCAGCTTGTCCCACTTGCCGGGGGGCCGCAGGCGCTCGAACTCGGCGGGCGTGCCGTCGCCGTCGCAGCTGACGTAGAGGTGGGTGACGACCCCCGAGCCCAGCACGACGCGGAGCTTCGCCTCGTCGAGGATCATGGCGTTGGTCGAGACCTCGATGCGGTCGACCCGCCACGACTGCTGCGGGATGGCCGCGAGGATGCCGCCCAGGTCGGGGTGCAGGAACGGCTCGCCGAAGTTGAACAGCCGCATCACCTTCACCCGCCGCACGTCGACGTTCCGCAGGCAGGCGGCGAAGTCGGCCGCCGTGATGTGGTCGATCTTCGGCAGCAGGATCGAGTTCGGGCACCCGACACACCGGAGCTGGCAGCCCTGCACGATGTCGAAGTGGAACGTGACGATCGTGTCCAGGCTCAGCGCATTGAGCCGGCGCCGGACCCCGGCGAGGATCGCCTCGCCCTGCGAGAGGATCGGGAGGCTGACGCGGGCCGGCTCGCTCATGGCGACCTTCGGATCGTGACATCGGGTCGGTGACGTCGGACGCCCGACGCACTGGCTCATTTCCCCAGCATGGGAAGCCAGGTAACTTAATGCAAGAGATCGCCAGATCGAGCGATCCAGGGCCCGGGGGAGGCGGCGGTGGGGGCGCACACGAACCGCGAGCTCTCGGTCGTCGTCGTCAGCTACCGCATGGTCCGCGAGCTGCCCCGGACGATCCGGTCGCTCGCCCGGCCCTACCAGCGCGGGATCGCCCGGGACGACTACGAGGTGATCGTGGTCGACAACGGCACCCCCTGCCCTCCGTGCGCCGACGACTTCGCCGACCTGGACCTGAATCTCAAGATCGTCGCCGTCCCCGCCCCGACCGGCAGCCCGGTGCCGGCCATCAACCTCGGGCTGGCAACCGCCGCCGGGGGTTCGGTCGGCGTGCTCATCGACGGCGCCCGGATCGCCTCGCCGGAGCTGCTCGCCACCGCGCGCGAGGCGCTCCGGATCTCGGACCGGGCCTTCGTCGGGACGCGGGGCCGCTACCTCGGGCCCGACCTCCAGTGGCGCTCGATGGCCCGCGGCTACGACCCGGGCGTCGAGGACGCGCTGCTGGCGCGGATCGGCTGGGAGCAGGACGGCGACCGCCTCTTCGCGCACTCGGTCTTCGACGAGTCGTCGGGCCCGACGTGGTTCGACCCGATCTCCGAGAGCAACGCCGTGTTCTTGCCCCGCGCCCTCTGGGACGAGCTGGGCGGCTACGACCCCGGCTTCGCCTCCGCCGGCGGCGGGCTGGCCAACCTCGACCTCTGGTCCCGAGCCTGCGAGCTGCCCGGCACGCTGCCCGTGGTGCTGCTGGGCGAGGCGACGTTCCACCAGGTCCACGGCGGCATCAGCACCAACAGCCCCATCTCCCGGTTCCCCGAGTTCAACGCCGAGTACCGGGCGATTCGCGGGCGGGACTATTGCTATCCGACGGCCCCGCTCCGATTCTGGGGCCGGTTCCGGACCCCGATCCCGCGGCGCGAGCGGGTCGGCCTGCCCCGCGCGGTGCGGGTCTGGCGCGAGCGATTCGATCGCTGTTCCCGACGGCTCCGGGCGCTCCGGCGGCCCGGCCCCGGTCGTGGTGCGGGGAGCATCCCTCCCCCGGAGATCTCATGAGCGTCCTGAAGCTGTCTCACCCCGACCCCGTGCTCGACCGCCGCACCGTCGTGCAACGCCTGATCGACCACCTCAGCGGCCGGGTTTACCTGGAGATCGGCGTGGAGCTGGGCCAGTCACTGCTGCCGATCCGGGCCCGGAGCAAGATCGGCGTCGACCCCAAGCCGAAGATCCCGATCCGGGACCGGCTCCAGATCCTCTGGCACAACCAGACCTCCGGCCAGACGATCAAGCTGAGGCGCCTCACGAGCGATGCGTTCTTCGCACACGACCGCGCCACGCTGCGGGGTGAGCCGGTCGACGTGGCGCTGGTCGACGGGTTGCATACCGACTCGCAGACGTACCGGGACGTGCTGAACTGCCTGGAGGTCCTGCGGCCCGGCGGGGTGATCGTGGTCCACGACTGCAACCCGGCCACCGCCCGGATCGGCCGGCCGGCGGCGTCGCACGCCGAGGCGATCCGCCTGAACCCGCCCGATGGCGACCTGCGCTGGTCCGGGGACGTCTGGAAGACGATCGTGCGGCTCCGCTCGGGTCACGACGACCTGCGCGTGTTCGTCCTCGACGCCGACTTCGGCATCGGCCTGGTCGTGCGCGGGCCGGCCGAGCACCCGCTCTCGATGACCCCCGCGGCGATCGACGCCCTGACCTACGACGACCTCGACGCCCGCCGCGCCGAGCTGCTCGACCTGCGCCCCGCGTCGGCCTTCGAGCCGTTCCTGGCGGGCCTCAGGCCCTGAGCTCGCCCGGCGTCGGTTCGGGTTCGGCCACCCGCCCGGCCCGACCACCGGGCGCCCCGGACCGCGGCCGGGCCGTCGGCACCAGCGGCGGCGACCCGGCCAGCTCGCGGAGCGAGGCCCGCAGCAGGTGCCCGACGGCCGTCCACTGGCCGCGACACCCGAGCGTGATCAGCTCGCGGAGCACCGTGGCGACGGTCAGCGGCCCGGCCCGCCAGCCCGGCGCGTGCTTGCGGTGGAAGACCTGCGCGCTGCGCACCTTCTGGCTCCAGCGCCAGGCCTCGGAGTGACCGGCGCGGGCGCCGTCCTCGATGTCGTGCCACATCACGGCGTCGCGGACGCACCAGAGCTCCCAGCCGGCCCGCCGGAGCCGGACGCAGAGGTCGAGGTCCTCGTCGTACATGAAGAACGCCGGGTCGAAGGCGCCCACCGCGCGGATCGCCTCGGCGCGCAGCAGCAGGCCGTGGCCCCAGAGATAATCGACCCGGACCGGAGGCTGATCGCCGGCGGTGTCGGGGCCGTTGATCCCGGGGATGCGCTGCCAGAGCGGGAGCAGCCGCCGCCACGCGCCCGCGTAGAGCAGCCGCTCGCGGCCGTCGGGGCGCGGCCGCATCGCCAGCGTCCTGGGCCCGAGGGCACCGACCCGGGGTCGGCTCTCGGCGAACGCGATCAGCCGGCCGATCGTGGTGCGGGCGAGAGTCGTGTCCTGGTTCAGCAGCAGGACGAACGTGGCCCCTCGCTCCAGCGCCCGCTGGATCCCGAGGTTGCAGCCCACCCCGAACCCGAGGTTCTCCGGGTTCCGGATCACCTCGACCCATCCCGCGTCCACCCCGAGTCGCCCGGCCGTGATGTCCGAGGGCGCATTCTCGACGATCGTGACCCGGGCGACCCCGAGGCTCGACGCTGCGATCGAATCCAGGCACGCGAGCAGCTCGGGCCCGGCCTCGTACGCCGGGATCACGACCTCGATATCGGCTGGCTGCATCACCCGGACAACCTTGGTCCCGCAGGTCCCACGCCACGGCCAGTGCCGCTCGCCGAGCCGCCCGGGCCTCGGCCGTTCGCTCCCTGCCGGTCGAGATTCTCCAACCATTCCCCCCGAATTGCCATCCCGGGGTTCACGCTCGCCCCGATTCCCGTTCCCCGCACGGCGGACTCGACGCGGCCAGGACGGTTTCACCGGATGGTGCCGGGAGGAACCCGGGATCCGGGCCGTTCCGGGCCGGGCCGTTCGGTGAGATGCCTCGGGCCCGATGAGTGTTTTGCGAGAATCGCTCTCTCACTTCGAGGCACGGCCGAGGGGGAACACCGACGAAACCGCGGGAAAATCCCGGCGAATCCGGCCGGCGTCGCAGCAGCGATCCTGGATGGCATGCGGTCTGCATTTCCCGGTCTCCCATCATCCGCAAGTTCGACTTCTCCATCGCGAAGCTGCGAGGCATACGATGTCGGTTCTCAACCTCAAGCCGTTCGACCAGAGCTTCACCCACGCCCCCC
>CAZUZD010000192.1:0-11916 GCA_964624465.1 uncultured Isosphaeraceae bacterium | reverse complement strand
GGGATCGAGGTCAGCGAGCTGTTCGCGAAGATGGCGCAGCACATCGACGACATCGCCGTGATCCGCTCGATGTACGCCCAGGTGCCCAACCATGAGCCGTCGCTGATGCTCATGAATTGCGGCGACTCGGTGCAGGCCCGCCCCAGCGTCGGCTCGTGGGCGCTCTACGGCCTGGGCACCGAGAACCGCAACCTGCCCGGCTTCGTCGCCCTCTGCCCCGGCGGACACCCGATCAAGGGGATCGACAACTGGCAGAATGGCTTCCTTCCCGGCGCCTACCAGGGCACGTACATCGACTCGCAGCACGAGCGGGTCGACCGGCTCGTCGAGAACATCGACCATCCGCACGCCAGCACCGGCGTCCAGCGACGGCAGCTCGACCTGCTGGCGGCCCTCGACGCCGACCACGCCCGCGACCGCCACGACGGCCGGCTCGACGCGCGGATCCAGTCGTTCGAGCTCGCCTTCCGGATGCAGATGGAGGCCGCCGACGCCTTCGACGTCTCCCGCGAGCCCCAGTACATCCGGGATCTGTACGGCCCCGGCGTCCACGGCCGCCAGACCCTGATCGCCCGCCGGCTGATCGAGCGTGGCGTGCGCTACGTGCAGCTCTGGCATGGCGCCGGCCAGCCCTGGGACAACCACGACAACATCGAGGGCGCCCACCGCGGCCTCGCCGGCCAGATCGACGGCCCGATCGCTGCCCTGATCACCGACCTCAAGCAGCGCGGGCTCTTCGAGGACACCCTGATCCTCTGCGGCGGCGAGTTCGGCCGCACCCCGACCGTCGAGCTGGGCGGCGACGGCAAGTCGAAGCTCGGCCGCGACCACAACCATTACGGCTTCTCGGTCTGGATGGCTGGCGGCGGCGTCAAGGGCGGGACGGTGTACGGCTCGACCGACGACTTCGGCTTCCGAGCCGAGGCGAATCCGACCAGCGTCCACGACCTGCACGCCACGATGCTGCACCTGCTCGGCTTCGATCACACCAAGCTCACCTACCGTTACGCCGGCCGCGACTTCCGCCTGACCGACGTGCATGGTCAGGTGATCCGGGATATCCTGGCCTGAGTCTGCGGTCCGCGCCCGCTCGTCCGTCGACCCTGTCCCATTCGACCGGGCCGCCCCCATCGACCCGCTCGGTGCCACGACCCCCGCGAGAGACCAGAACATGGGAGCCGAGGCCCCGGAGCCTGAGTCGCAATCGAACACCACGGCCGCATCGCCGCCCTCCCGGCCGGGGGGACGGCCCCTGGCGCGCTGGCGGAAGGGCCTGCCGGTGATCGACCTGTCGAGCGGCTCCGACCTGATCGGAATGGTCCCGCCGCACCAGGAGTTCCTGCTCATGGTCCTGCTGTCGGCGCTCTGGAACCGGGCGGCCGAGATTCGCTTCGAGCCGGATCCAACGGCATCGCCCGGCCCGGGACTGCGGCTCTTCGGCGAGGTCGGCGGCCAGCTCCACGAAATTCCCCCCGCTCCCCAGCACCTGGCGGCCGGCGTACTCGAGGAATTGCAGACGATCGCCGGGCTGACGACTCGCCGGCGCCGGCTCGCCGGCTGGCTCCGTCGGCTGGCCGAGCGGCTCGATCCGCACGCCAGCACGACCCGCACCGGTCAGTTCCGGCTCGAATGGGGCGATTCCGGGCTCGACGTGGCCGCGACCGTCTACCCCTCGGCGGCCGGCGATCGCATCTTCCTCCGCTTCGGCGAGATCCCCACCATCCTCTCCCAGCGGTCGCAAGCCGCCCTCCGCGCCCACCTGGACCGCTCCACCACCAACGGTCGATCGGCGGAACGGGACCCGCTCCCCTCGTGATCCGGCCCGCGAATGCGCCGCCTGCCAGGCTGAAGGACTGCCGTCGATGCCGGAACGCGAGAGTCGAACCGTCGCCCTTCTGACCGAGCGACGCTATACGGCGGCCACCGCCGCCGAGGACGACTGGTACCTGGCGAACATCCTCCGCGACGACAGCCTGCTGATCGACGCCTTGCAGAGTCATGGAGTACACGCCGAGCGGCTGGCCTGGTGCGATCCCGAGGTCGACTGGTCGCGGTATCCCCTGGCGGTCTTCCGCACCACCTGGGACTACTTCGAGAGGTTTGGAGAGTTCCGGGACTGGCTGGATTCGGTGGAGCTGCGGACTGCACTCTGCAACGATGCCGCCACCGTGCGCTGGAATCTCGACAAGCACTACCTGGCTGATCTGGAGGCCGGCGGCGTCACGATCGTGCCGTCGCGATTCCTCGAACCGGGTCACCGGGAGTCGCTGGCCGACGTGCTGACCGAGCAGGGATGGCCCGATGCCGTGGTCAAGCCGTGCGTCTCGGGAGCGGCCTGGCACACCTACCGCGTGGGACTGGCGAATGCCGCCGAGGTGGATCAGGCCATCGCGGGGCTCCGGCTGACGCAGGCGTTCCTGGTCCAGCCGTTTCAGCACGCGATCCAGTCGACGGGCGAGATCACCCTGGTCGTGCTCGACGGCCACGTGACGCACGCGGTCCTCAAGCGGCCCAGGGCGGGCGACTTCCGGGTCCAGGACGATCATGGCGGCACCGTCGAGCCGCACCCCCCGAGCGCCGAGGAGATTGCCTTCGCGGAGCGGGCCATTGCCGCCTGCCCGGCGCCGCCAGCGTACGGCCGCGTCGACCTGGTGCGCGACAACGCCGGTCGGCTCGCCGTCATGGAGATCGAGCTGATCGAACCCGAGCTCTGGCTGCGGTTCCACCCGCCGGCTGCCACCACCCTGGCCCGCGCGATCGCGCGCCGGCTGGAGACTCCGCCCGCTGCTCCGGCGAGGGTGTGGGCACCGATGCCCTCCACACCCGGCTGAGTCCCAGGCGGTCGGAGGCTCGACACCGCGGCGATCCCCGCCACCCTGGAATCCTCTGGAGTCGGCCTTCATCGAAGCGCGATGGAGTTCAACCCGGCCCGGTGGACACCCTCGGGCCTGCGCCGGCCGCACCGCCCTGATCCCGCCGGCCGCGGGTGGAGAAATCGACGGGCGTCGACGATTTTGGGGACGCCGCCGGATGGCATTCTGGCGCTTCGTTCCCTATAACAAGATGCGTTGCAGTCGCCGGACAAAGAGGTCCCGACACCCAGGAAGTGCCGATGAGCGTCTGTCCCTCGCCCACCTGCCTCTACCAGCGATCGCCCGACGCCGACGAAGAGCGGTTGGATGATGAACTGATCCTGCTGCACCGCAAGACTCTTCAGGTGCGGGTGCTGAACAGCACCGCGACCGTGCTCTGGGATGCGATGGTGATCTACCACACCGCGCAGGAGCTGGCGGACCTCATGCTGGAGGCCTGGCCGGCGATGGACGCGAGCGAGGCGTTGGCCTACGCCACCCAGTTTCTGGACTCGCTGACGGAGGCCGGATTCGCGGTGCGCACCGAGTCGGAGCCGGCCTCGGAGTCGCCGGCTTGAGCTCGCGGCCGGGCGTCGCCGTCGCGGTTCCCAGCTACAATCACGCGCGATATCTGCCCGAGACCCTCGGCTCGGTGCTCGCCCAGACCCTGCCGCCCGCCGAGCTGGTCGTGATCGACGACGGCTCGACCGATGACTCGGTGGCCGTCATCGAGCGCATCTTCGCCGCCGCCCGGACCCGCCCCGAAACTCGAGCCATCGACTGCCGGCTGATCGTCCGCCCCAATCGCGGCATCTCCGTCACCCGCAACGAGCTGTTCGCCGCCACCCGCGCTCCCCTGGTCGCGTTCCTCGATTCGGACGACAGCTACGCTCCCGACCGCCTGGAGCGGATGGTCCCGGCTGGCCCGCTGACCGGCCCGCACTTCGCCGTCAGCGGCATCGATTTCGCGTCCGAGCCCGGCGGCCCCGACGTCGAGACCTGGCGCCAGAGCTACCGCCTGATGCTCGGTCAGTCGATGGCATTCCCGACCGCCGGATTCGCCCTCCTGCGCTCGAACTTCACGATCACGGCGAGCAACTTTCTCGTGAGCCGCGACCTGTTCGAGGCCGTTGGCGGCTTCGACGGCCGGATCGCGATTGCCCAGGACTGGGACTTCGCCCTCCAGGCCACGCGCCTGCTCGAGCCGGTCTTCGTGCCCGAGCCGCTCCTGACGTACCGCCTGCACGGTCAGAACACCTCGCGAGACGCCCGCGAGCGGGGCGACTCCGAACTGGAGCTGATCGTCTCGAAGCTCGGCGGCTGGATCCTCGACGCCACGCCCAACTCGCTAGCCCCGACGCCTTGCAACTGGCCCCGGTTCTTCCGGGTCTTCGTCCACATCTGCGCCGGGATCCAGGGACGGCCCCTCGGAGCGCGGTTCCCCGAGGCGATCCTGGCGCCACCGGATGAGGGTGGGCCCGAGCACCCGCGCGAAGCCATCGCCCTCCGCCGGCTGCTCCGCGCGGCGCGCACCCAGGCTCCCGACTTCGACGAGCATCCGATGGTCGACCTGAT
Source organism: uncultured Isosphaeraceae bacterium (assembly GCA_964624465.1). Lineage (GTDB taxonomy): Bacteria > Planctomycetota > Planctomycetia > Isosphaerales > Isosphaeraceae > CAZUZD01. The sequence goes on along the minus strand of CAZUZD010000192.1, from coordinate 7,489 downwards.
GACCCGATGCCTGGCGACCTGGATGGCCACCGCCGGGGCTCGACCATGACCACAACCCACCAGGGCCGCCTGACCTGGCTGGGTCACACCCTCACCGTCGCCGCACCCACTCCCGACTGGTTCGAACGGCTCACGTGCTTCACCGGGCTGCCGGTCGAGCCCCTCGCCGCCACCGAGATTCCGCCGGTGCTGACGGTGCTCGACGAGCGGCAGGTTCTGGTCGATGGCCACGACCTGCGCCGCTTCCCCGACCGGCCAAACCTGGAAGCCTGGCTCTTTCTGACGGTCAGCGACGTGATGGTGCACCGGGGCTCCTTCACGGTGGTACACGCCGCCAGCTTTCTGACCTCGTCGGGTGCCGTGCTCGTCTCGGGGCCGCCGTGGTCCGGCAAGTCGTCCTGGGCCTTCGAGGCCCAGCGGCGCGGTCTTCGGGTGCTGGGCGACGATCAGGTCCGGGTCGATCCCGAGAGTGGGGAGGTGACCGGCCTGCCGCGCCCTCTGAAGCGCCGGGTGCTGACCGAGGCGGACGTCGCGAGGCTCTCCCCGGCCGCCGTGCGCGCCCGACTCGAGGATGAGCCGATCGCGCTGGAGCCGCTCCCGCCCGGGAGGGTCGGGACGCTGGAGGACCGCTACCCGGTGGCCGCGATCCTGCATCTGACCCGGCACGATGGCCCTGGTTACTCGCTGACCCCACTCCGCGGGTTCGACGCGACCCGCGCGCTGCTCGATCAGACCCGCTGCTACGAGGTCGACTTCCTCGCCACGGTGGGTGGCGCCGCCCGGAGGCTGGCGCGCCGGCCCAACTGGCGGCTCAGCGTCGGCGATGGCGAGATCGGCCGGGCGTTCGACGCGGTGCTGGCGCTCGACCCGGCGGCGCGCTAGCGGAAGACCGAGGGCGAGTCGACCACGCGAGCCTTCCAGCGCCGGATCGGGCCCAGCAGGCCGGTCGACCGGAGCACGCGCTTGCCCAGCGAACGGCCCCTGCCACTCAGGCCGCGGGTCTCCGGGCGCGCGACATCCCAGGCGACCGCCAGGTCTGGCACCGGGGCGGCCAGCAAGGTTCGCGCCAGGTACGCCCATTGCCGCAGGTCGGCACCACGGCCAAACCTGTCGGCCTCGGCGACGATGGCGGGCCAGTCCAGGACAGCGCTCCGGAGACTGGCCAGCTCGGCGAAGTCGTGAAGCTGCCGCAGGTCGGTGCAACCCACCACCAGGTCGAACTCGTCCGGGTCGTAAATCGCCACCCGGTTGAAGGGGGCGTCGGTGAAGGCGTGGGCAGCGTTGTGGATCAGCCGATGCGCCTCGCACGGCAGCCTGGCGGGCGCCGCGGCGTCGGCGATCGGCCGCGAGCGGGCCCAGACGGCCTCGGCCTCGCCCCGCCCACTGCCCAGCCAGGGACTCTTGTGCACCTCGACGACCAGCGGCAACCCGTCGACGGTTCGCTCGAGCTTGGGCCAGTGATTGTAGAGCTCGGTCTCCCAGTCCGGGGCGGGAAGGAACCCCTCCTGGACCAGGGCGTCGAAGCTGCACTCGTCCCGTCCCGGCGGCGCCAGCAGGTCGAGATCGACCATCACCCGGGTGCCAGCATTGCCCGAGGGCGGGTCGAAGAGCTGGCAGCCGCCCTTCAACATCACCGGTTCGATGCCGACGCGAGCCAGGACCCGGAAGAGGTCGTTGGCCGCACGTCGGAGCTGGGCGTTCCGCCGCACGTTCTCCCAGTACTCGACGCGCAGGCCATCGCGCAGCGGTGCGGGTAGTCCCGCACAATCCCTCAGGCGGAGCCAGAGCACGGGCGCGACGTGCCAGTAGCGCGCGAGGTGGAGGAGCACCTCGGGGTCGGGTCCGCTGCCCGGCCAGGCCAGCAGGGGGGCCTGAACCTGCAGCAGGCTGGCGGCGAGCCGGACCTGGGTCGGGTCAAACGGGGGGCTGGGACAACGTCGGGCCGGCATCCAGGTCCAATCCGGCCCGGTTCAGTACCCCGCCATGGCGCGGGGGGTCTGGAGCGCGACCACCGCCACGACCGGAGCCGCCACCACCGCAGTCCGGCGGAGCCGCTCGAGGAACTCCCGCCGCGAGGTGTCCGGGGTGGAGTCGGGTGGGATTGCCGTCTCAGGTCGGTCCATGTTCCAGGCTCCAGTATGAGCAGGAAACACTCCACTCGACCGGGTGGATCGAGTGGAGATCAAGCCACTGGTTCACCCGCGTGCGGCTCAGTACGCCATCGCCTTGGGCGTCTGGAGCGCGACCACCGCCACCACCGGGACCGCCACCACCGCCGTCTGGCGGAGCCGGTCGATGAACTCACGACGCGAGACGTCCGGAGTGTTCGAATTCGTCTCGTTCAGCTTCGGCTCGAGTTCGCGCATGATTACCCCTTGCGTCAATGGGCAGGGCAAAGTGGTCTGGTTCCGATGGGATTTTAGCGAAATGTTCCGGTTTCGGTCAAATGAAAAGCGTTCGAAAGTGGTCTGTCGGCGCGCGGCGGGGCTCGGCCGCCGGTCGCGGCTGAGGCAGGGTGGCGAGCCGGGGTGCGTGGACCGGAGGAGCCTGGCAGCGGGTCAGGCGAGGATCTCGGTGACCACGCGGCCGGCGACGTCGGTCAGGCGATAGTCGCGACCGTTGTGGCGGTAGGTCAGGCGCTCGTGGTCCAGACCCAGGAGGTGCAGCAGGGTGGCATGCAGGTCGTGCACGTGGACCGGATTCTCGGCGACGGCCACGCCATGATCGTCCGAGGCCCCATGCACATGCCCCGAGCGGATGCCGGCCCCGGCCAGCCAGGTGGAGAAGACCTGATGGTGATGCTCGCGCCCCCTGGCGTCCTTGGCGGCGTTGTAGGGGGTGCGGCCGAACTCGGTGGTCCAGACGACCAGGGTGTCGTCGAGCAATCCGCGGCGCTTGAGGTCGGCCAGGAGGCCGGCGATGGGCCGATCGACGTTCTGGGCGAGCGGGGCGTGGGTGGCCATGTCGCCGTGGGCGTCCCAGTTGTTTGAGGAGCCGACATCGATCAGCTCGATGAACCGGACCCCGCGCTCCGCCAGCCGCCGAGCCACCAGGCACTGCCAGCCGAAGCCGGTGTTCTGGCCGGGTTGGAGTCCATACAGGCTCAGGGTCTCCGCGGATTCGCCCGTGATGTCGAGCGCCGAGGGGGCCTCCATCTGCATGCCGAAAGCGGTCTCGAACGACCGGATGCGCGCCTCCAGATCGGCATCGCCCGCGCGTGCGGCGGCGTGACGGCGGTTGGCGCGGGCGAGCAGATCCAGCTCGCGGGGCTGGCGGTCGGCGGAGATGCGCGGCTTCACGTCGGCGATCGGCTCGGGACCGGGGACGATCTGCGTGCCCTGGTGCACGCCCGGCAGAAAGTCGCTGCCCCATGCCTGCGCGCCGGCATAAGGCGCCTGGGGCGCCAGCACCACGAACGAGGGCAGGTTGCGGTTCTCGGTGCCCAGGCCGTAACTGGCCCAGGCGCCCAGGCTCGGGCGGGCGAACGTCCACGATCCGCAGTGCATCCCGAGCGTGCTCTCGTAGTGGTTCGTGTGGTTGGTGACCATCGAGCGGATCACGCACAGGTCATCCACCGCCGACCGGACGTGCGGGAACAGGTCGCTGACCTCGATCCCGCTCTGTCCCCCCGGCCGGAACGTCCAGTCGGGCCGCTTCAGGAACATGGCGAACTTGCCGAGCTTGCCCTGAAAGTTGTCGACCTCGATCGTCTTGCCGCCGTCGGCGAAGAGCTTCGGCTTCGGGTCGAAGGTGTCGACATGGGAGACGCCGCCGGTCATGAACAGGAAGATCACCCGCTTCGCCCGGGGTGGGAAATGCGTCGGCTTCGGCGCCAGAGGGTCGCCGGTGCCGGGCGTCTCGGCGGCCGCCGACCCGGCCAGCAGGTCGGCCAGCGCCAGGGCGCCGAGGCCACCGAAGGCGGTTCGCAGCAGGTCACGTCGGGACGGCCGGAGCATCGGGTCCACCTCTCGCCCCGGAGGGCCTGGAGCGTGATCGGGTTCAGTCGACGAACAGGAACTCGTTGCGGGTCAGGAGCGTGCGAATCACGGCCGCCCACGCGGCCTGCTGGTCGGCCGGCGTGCCGGGAGCATCGGCTCCGACGAAGCTCCGGAGCTCGCTCACCTCATCGACCAGCGCGGGCCGCCCCAGGGTCGTCTGGAGGAGCCCGTCGATGCGAGTGTCGGTCGGCGGGCCATCGGCGAGGAGCCTGCGGGCGAGGTCATCGGCGCAGCGGTGGACGAACTCGTTGTTCATGAGGAACAGCGTCTGCGTCGGCACGCTGGTGGCCGTGCGCCTGGCGGTGCTCGCGTTGGGATCGGCGCCGTCAAAGAGGGCCAGGTACGGGTGCCGCTTGAGCCGCTGCTGCATCAGGTACACGCTGCGGCGATCGGTCGGGTACACGGCGTAGAACGGGGCGTGCTGGCTGAAGCCCCAGGTCTCCTCGGGCGGGAACGGGTGCGCTCTGCCGACCGACCGGTCCAGGTCACCGGCGACGAACAGCATCGCGTCGCGGATCTCCTCCGCGCTCAGGCGGCGGCGGTTCACGCGCCAGAGGAGTGTCGCATCCGGGTCGCGTTCGGCGGCGGCCGAGTCGAACTCGCTGGACTGCTGGTAGACGGCTGACCGCACGATCAGCCGGTGCATCGCCTTGATCGACTGCCCCGACGCCAGGAACTCGGCCGCCAGCCAGTCGAGCAGCTCGGGATGGGAGGGGCGATCGCCGCGGACACCGAAATCGTTCGAGGTGGCGACGAGGCCGCGGCCGAAGTGATGCTGCCAGAGGCGATTGACCAGGACCCTGGCCGTGAGCGGGTTCGAGGACCGGGTGAGCCACTCCGCCAGCTCGCGGCGGCCGCTGCCGGGCCCCTCGGGTCTCGGCTCGCCACCGAGGATTGCCAGGTTCCGGCGGGGCGCCACGGGTCCTGGCTTCGTCGGCTCGCCGCGGAGCTGGACCGGCACATCGGCCGCCAGCTCCGCCTCGACCACCGCATAAAGCAGGTGCCCAGCGGGGATCGGCCCCTGCTTCGCCAGCCGGTCGCGACGGCCCTGGAGGTCGGTCCGATCCTGGCGGAGCCGGCCCAGGGTCGCGGTCGTCTCGGCCAGGGCCCGGACCGCGGCCGAGCGAGAGTCGGCGTCGTCGACGGTTGCGCTGGCGGGGCGAAAGGGCCCGGTGCCGACGGCGAGGTTGTCGACCTCGTGCGCCGGCGTCTCGCCCATGCCGGGTCCATAGCGGTCGACGAAGGTGTAGTCGACGATGCCGTCCCAGCCCCGGGAGACCGCGCGATCGCCGAACTCGTGCGCACCGTCCGGCCCCGTCAGCACGCCCCGGAATCGCCGGGCGGCCAGGTCGAGCGTGACCTGCACGTTGTACCAGGTGCCCGGCGTGAGCGGTGCGACCGGGACATACTCCGCATCGTCCTTGACCAGGAACCCGGTCGCGCCGGCGGCGAGCTCGAACGCGGCCGACTGGCCGGGTCCGTGGCCCAGGTAGAACCGGGTGGCGCCGCCCACGCCATCGACGGGGGCAAGGTTGCGGAAGTCGATGTTGTAGTGCAGCAGTGGAGTGCCGGGCGCGGTGTGCGACTCCAGCCGGCGCTCGATGGCATTGTTCTGGCCGTCGCGCGGGAAGGCCACGCCCCGGGTGCCGATCGGGAACACGTTGGCGAACGGGCTCTGGGCCGAGGCGGCGATCCGGGCCCCGGCTACCGCGTTGAAGGGCGGGGCCAGGACCTGGGCGAGCGACTCGTTCTCGAAGCCGGTGAAACCCGACGTGCCGAGCACCGCCTCCAGCGGCTTCTGGTGGCGCTGGAGCTCCGCCTCCAGGTCCTTGAGCTGGGCGTCGAGGGCCGCGAGTCCGGCCTGGTGTTCGGCCTGGAGTCGACGAACCTCGGCGGGGGCCAGGTCGGGCACGAGATCGCGGGGCCGCTTCTTCTCCTCCGACCCCGGGAAGGCGTAGCGGGTGCCTGCGAAAATCCCGTACCAGCCGTAGTACTCGGCCTGGGTGACCGGGTCGAACTTGTGGTCGTGGCAGCGGGCGCAGCCCAGCGAGAGGCCGAGCACCGACTGACCCACGGTGTCGATCGTGTCCTGGATGGTGAGGTGGTGGTAGTTCTCGACGTCGAACCCGAACCGGCGGGAGATCGCCAGGAAGCCGGTGGCGGTGAGGGCGTCGCGGACCTGCTCAGGATCGAGGCCGGAGCCGGGCCGATCCCCGTTGGCGGCGATCAGGTCGCCGGCGAGCTGGTGTCGGAGGAAGGTGTCGTACGGCAGGTCGGCGTTGAAGGCTTGAATTACCCAGTTGCGATACTTGTACGCCAGCGGCGTCGGATAGTCGGCCGTCTCGCCGGCGGTGTCGGCGTAGCGGACGACATCCAGCCAGTGCCGCCCCCAGCGCTCGCCGTAGGCGGGCGAGGCGAGCAGGCGCTCGACCAGCCGGTCATAAGCAGCGGGCGACCGGTCGGCCAGGAAGGCGTCGATCTCGGCCGGTGTGGGGGGCAGACCGGTCAGGTCGAAGGTAAGGCGGCGGATCAGGGTGCGGCGGTCGGCAGGGGCGCGGGTGCTCAGACCCTCGCGGTCGAGGCGATCCAGGACGAAGGCGTCGATCGGAGTCCTCGCCTCCCGCGCGGTGGCGACGGTGGGCACGGCCGGCCGCGCCAGGGGCTGGAACGACCAGAAGGCCCGCTCGATCTCGGTGATCGGCCCGCTCCGCACGCCGGTCCCGGGCGCGGTGCCCCCCAGGGTCATGCCCTCCGGCCACGGGGCGCCGTCGGCCACCCAGCGCTCCAGGGCCGCGACCTGCTCGGGCTTCAGCCGGCCGGTGGGCGGCATGGCCAGGTCGTCCTCGTGGCGGACGGCCTTCAGCAGCAGGCTACCGGCCGGGTCGCCCGGCACCAGCGCGGGGCCCGAGTCGCCGCCCTGCAACAGGCGTTCGCGCTGATCGACCCGCAGGCCCGATTCCGACTTCTGCGTGCCGTGGCACTTCAGGCACCGCTCCACCAGCACCGGCCGCACGGCGTTCTCGAAGTGCGCCACCCCCCCGGGCTCCTGCGCGACGGCCGGGGCCGCAGCGGCGAGCGTGATCAGCAGCCAGGCGACCGGGCGTGACATCGTGCGACCTCGATTCGGTCCGGGGGTGGCGTCGTCGGGGACGACGGGGCTGACGGTCCGGCTCAGATCTCGGTCAGTGGCAAGGTGGCGTCGCCGAACGACTTCTGGGGGCCGCCCATCTTCTCCAGCATCGAGAGGTAGAGCCGGCACATCTGGCGCTCGGGCTGGTCGCGGTAGTTGAGCACCTGGCCGGTCTTGAGCTTGCCGCCGCCGCCGCCGACGATCGCCACCGGGAGCTGGTCGTTGTTGTGGTTGCCGCTCATCATGCTGGAGCAGAACATGATCATGGAGTTGTCGAGCGCGGTGCGTTCGCCCTCCTGGATCGCGTCGAGCTTGCGGGCGATGTACCCCATCTGCTCCACGAAAAACCGGTTGACCTTGA
>CAZUZD010000191.1:0-11978 GCA_964624465.1 uncultured Isosphaeraceae bacterium | reverse complement strand
CCGCCGCGACCCTCGACGCGGCCAGCTCCGGGCCGGCCCTCGCGCGACCCCAGGCCAGCACTCCCGCCCCCGCTCCGGCGCCCGTGACGATCGCGACGCCCGCCGCCCCGGCCTCGACCGCTCCAAAGCCCGGCGCCGCGGCCTCAGGGCCGTACGTGCCGACCGAGGAGTGGACCTGGCGGCTGCTCGATCGCGGCTTCACGCTCGCCGAGGCCGCCGCGATCCGCGGCCTGGAGCCGGCGGCGATCGTGCGGCACGCCACCTGGGTCGTCCGCAAGGGCCGCCCCGTCCCCCTGGCCGCCTTCCTCCCCGACGACGTCGCCCGCCGCTGGGCCGACTGGCACCGCGCCCACGGCGACACGCCCCCGTCCGACGCCGACCCCGACGTCCCCCTCTGGGACCTGTTCCTCGCCTGCCAGCCCACCGGCCGCTGAGCCCGTGCCCCGACCCCCGCACTGGAGGATGCTCGCGGGCACGATCTGGTCGCCACGATCCTGAGTCGTCTTGGCCAGGATCTGCTCAGGCCACGGCACCCGGCCACCCAGTCCAAGCCTGCTGGATCCGGGCTCCGCTCTGCAGAACCCGGGCACCCAGGCAACTTCTCACTCGACCCTGCCGCACGACGACCGCTAGGGTGCCCGGGTCCCGCGTGCGGGGCCCGGATCGGCGGCCTCGGAATCGTCGTCGTGGCCACGCTGACGCTCAGGCTACGGCACACGGAGCTCACGAATCGAGGGTTGGGGATCCGGGCGCCGAAGCGGGAACCCGGTCACCCCAGTCATCGTTGGATGCTCGGCAGGCAGATCAGCGCCAACGACTCGCGGTCGCAGGTCGTTGGCCAGGCGCCAGGTGCAGGCGATCGCGCCGCGGGCTGCGGACTCCTCTGGTGATGTCCGGTGGGGCCGATCCGCGTGGGGCGATCAGGTGAGGGGCTGGGCGCGCCAGACGATCTGGAGGCGGTTGCCGGCGGGGTCGCGGAAGAAGACGGTGCGGAAGCCGGGGGTCTCGACGACGGTGTCGGTCTCGAAGCGGGCGCCGTGGGCGGCCAGGGCGGCGCGGGCGGCGTCGTAGTCGTCGACCCAGAAGGCGGCGTGGCAGACGTACCGCGTCTCGGCGCCCGGGGTGCCGGCGGGGCGGGCGATGATCTCGAGCATGGTGCCGCGGTCGTCGCCCAGGAAGTAGCCGGCGACGGGGGCCTGGCTGTTGTCGAGCACGACCGTCAGGCCCATGGTCTCGACGTAGAAGGTCCGCAGCCGCTCGAGGTCGTCAGTGAACAGGGCAAAGTGCTCGATGCGGGCCATGGGCGGTGCGCTCCAGTCAGTCCGGGCCGGGGCCCGGGAACAGGTCGATCTCGGAATTCGGTGGGGTCAGCTCGGGCTCGTGACGGGGACCGTTCAGCGTCCCGGTCGAGACTTCGGCTTCGAGGGCGGTGTGGCCCGGGGCGTCGGCGTCGGTGTCGCGCCGGCTCCGGGCCCGGCCTTTGTCGGCGGGGCGACCTTGCGACTGGCCTTCGCCTCCGCCGCCGGGGCCTGGACGCGACCCGTCTTCGGCTTCGCGGCCTGCGCCGGGCGGGGCTTCGAGGCCGGCTGCATCGCGGCGGGCTTCGCGCCCGCTCGCTTCGTCGTCGGGCGTGAGACGGCTTTCGGCCGTGCCGGGGCGGGCGCGGGCGCTGGACGGTTCGCGACCGGAGTCGTCGGGGGGGCCCCGGGAGTCCGGGCGGCGTGGGCGAGGATGAGCTGCCAGTGGGCCTCGGAGACGGGCTGGACCGAGAGCCGGCTGCCCTTGCGGAGCAGTTCCAGGCCGTCGAGGCCCGGCAGCGCCTTCAGCTCGGGCAGGCCCAGCGGGGCCGGCAAGGCCTGAACCCCGCGGATCCGGACCTGATACCAGGTGGGGTTGGCCGGGTCGCTTTTCGGGTCGAAGTGGTCGGAGGCCGGGTCGAAGGCGGTGGGGTCGGGGTGGCCGGGCTCGACGACCTCGGCGACGCCGGCGATCGCGGGGGGCTCGGCGTTGGAGTGGTAGAAGAGGACCAGGTCGCCGACGGCGATCGTGTCGCGCAGGAGGTTCCGGGCCTGGTAGTTCCGCACCCCGTCCCAGCCGGTGGAGCGGTCGGGCTCGGCCATCAGGTCGGCGAAGCTGAAGACGTCGGGCTCCGACTTGAACAACCAGTAGGCCATGGCGGGGACCGGCTCGTCGGGGACGGGATCGCGGGCGGGGCGATCGGAACGGGACAGGTCGGACGGGTGCGCCGGCGTCGAGATCGGCCAGCGGCAGCGGCCGGGCGGATTGTCGCCGGTGTCGGCCTCCGATTCAATCGCGCCCGATCGCCCGGGTCAGTGCGGCTCGGCGAGGCTGCCCGGCGCGGGGGTGGTGGCGCGGCCGTGGGGCAGGCGCAGCGACCAGGCGAAGCTGACCAGCGCGGCCAGCGCCATCAGCGCGAAGACCCGCTGGAGCGAGCCGCTGAGGGCGGCCCGCACCAGCTCGGGCACGGCCCCGGCCGGGGCCGCGTCGGCGTCAGGGGCGGTGGCGTCGGCGCGGAGCAGGGCGGCCACGTCGGGGTGGCCCGGCAGCCGGGTCGCCAGGTCGGCCGAGAGGGCCGCGCCCAGCAGGGCCACGCCGAGGGCACCGCCGATGGTGCGGCAGAACGTCACCGCGCTGGTCGCCGCGCCCCGGCGGCCCCAGGGCACGGCGTTCTGCACCGACAGCAGGAAGCTCAGGAATACCGGGCCCATGCCCAGTCCGATGATCGTGAGCCCGGCGGCGAACAGGGGTCCGGTCGGTCGCGACCCGTCGGCCACCGCGCCCAGGACGATCAGCCCCAGGCCGGCGGCGATCAGCAGTGTGCCGGTGGCCGCGCCCAGCCGGAACCCGAACCGGACCACCACCCGGGCGGCGACCGCCACGCTGATCGACCAGCTCAGGAACAGCGGCGTGAGCACCCGGCCCGCGTCGGTCGCCGACCGCAGCTCGACGCCTTGCAGGTACAGCGGCACGTAGGTGTCGATGCCGAACAGGATGCCGCCGACCAGGAAGCTGCCGGCGATCGCCGCGCGGATGCCAGGCTGAGCGAGCAGGTCCACCGGCAGGATCGGATCGACGGCGCGACGCTCCTGCCAGACGAACAGGGTGAGCATCACGGCCGCCCCGATCAGCCAGGCCGCCGTGGCACTTCCGTCGCTCTCGGACCGGCCCAGCACGCCGACCAGCAGCGCCACGGTGCCGCCGGTCAGGAACACTACCCCGCCCCAGTCGATCGGCCCGACCTGACGCTTCTGCATCTGCTCGTGGAACCGGAATGCCAGCACATAGGCGGCCACCACGCCGAAGGGCAGCGGCACGAAGAAGACCGCCCGCCAGGAGAACCAGTCGGTGAGCACCCCGCCCAGCGCCGGGCCGGCCACGCTGGCGACGCCCCAGACGGCGCTGAAGTAGCCCTGGACCTTGGCCCGCTCCTCCAGCGTGTACAGATCGCCCAGGAGCGTGAGCACGATCGGCATCAGGGCCCCGGCGCCCAGCCCCTGGAGGGCCCGCATGGCGATGAGCATGGGCATCGACTGCGCCAGGCCCGAGAGCATCGAGCCGAGCAGGAACAGCCCGAGGCCGAACAGGATCAACCGCTTGCGGCCCCAGCGGTCGGCCAGCTTGCCGTAGAGCGGCGTCGAGACGGTCGTGGCCAGCAGGTAGGCCGAGAAAACCCAGGGGTAGATCTGGCCACCGCCCAGCTCGCCGATGATCCGCGGCATCGCCGTGGCGACCACCGTCTGCTCCAGGGCGGCCACCGACATCGTCAGCATCATGGCGCCGGTCACCAGTCGCCGCTCGGCCGGCGAGCGATCGCTGTGCGACGCCCTGGCCGTGGCGGTCGCGTGCCCGTTGCGTTCGGGAGCCAGGAGCACCTGGGGATCGGTGGGGATCGGTTCCGCCTCGCTGCCCGCCCGCGCGTCCGTCGTCATCGCGATCCCTCAGCCCCTGGCCCGTGCCGCACCCCCGTCCACTTCCGTCCCGGCCAGGGACGAGCAGACCACATGCACCGGGTCGCGGTACAGCCTGCTTTGGCAATCGCCACGCCAGTGTCCCGGTTCCGGGTGGGGGATCCTGGACGCACCGGGTTCGGACCCGGGCGGCTCGACCGACCAGGGGGGGCGTGGCCCGTGGCCGTGCTAGCGCTTGCCGGCTCGGTTGAAGACGCCGTAGTGCGGCTCGCTGTCCTCCTGCTTGAGCCGCTTCAGGCGCTGCTCGCGGCCGCCGCCGCCGAAGAAGAAGCCGGCCTCGAGGATCAGGCTCTCCTTGTCGCGATCGAAGTCGTTGGGCAGCTTGTAGCCGGCCACCAGGATCAGGCCGTCGCGGTGGTAGGTCACGCCGGGGATGAGGCCGGAGAAGTTGTGGTCGCCCGAGAACCACTCGCCGGTGAACGAGAGGTGCTCGGTGATCGGGAACTCCAGGCCCATGAGGGCGCTGGCGGTGCTGCGGCCCCAGAGGTTCTCCGAGCCGCCGGCGGCCCCGGCCAGCAGCCGGAACGGCGTGTTCGGGATGTCGAACGCCAGGTGGCTGTACGTGAAGAAGCCGACCGCCTGACTCTGGTCCCCCAGCGAGATCGGCGTCATGTGGCCGACCGTGAACCGGGTGTGCAGGTCCGGGAACCGCTCCTCCAGGATGTCCCACGTCGACTTGAACCCCAGGCCCAGCGACATCTCGGGGGAATTGTCCGAGCTGATCTGGTACAGCGTGGCGCACAGCTCGGTGTTCGCCGTCCAGCCATACGTCAGGAAGTTCGTCGACTGGTAGCTCCCGGCCTGGTCCGACCGGGTCGAGATCGCCGACTCGTGGAGCGCGAAGCCCAGGCCCTTCGGCGTCCGGGCGTCCGACGGCACGTTGATGATCGTCTGCTGCGCCTGGGCCGTGCTGGCCAGACCCGCGAGCAGGATCGACAGAACCAGGGGCCGCCACGCTCGCCATCGACGCGGGACGAGGACCACATTCCGGGCCATCAAGGCACCTTGGGCTGCTTGGCGGGGAAGCCACGTCCCTGGTTTCGACGCAACGCACCCGGAAGATTGACAAATCCGGCCCGGGCCGCCGGCGCCCCCCGGTCCGGGAACCTCCCGCCGGCCCCGCGGGGGCGGCGTGCTCCTGTCCGTCCGGACAGGATCCCCACCGGCCGAGCCTGTCGGATCGGGGCCCCGCAGCCCGAGCCCGAGCAAGCCGACCGACGGGACATTCGCGTGCCCGGCTCAGCGATCCCTGGGCAGGAACCGGGCCAGGACGCGGCCGGTCTCGGTGTCGGCCTGGGCGACGGCCTCGGGGGAGCCGGTGGCGACCACGCGGCCGCCGTCGCCGCCGCCCTCGGGGCCGAGGTCGATCAGCCAGTCGGCGGCGGCCATCAGCTCGGGGCTGTGCTCGACGATCACCAGCGTGTGACCCAGGTCGGCCAGGGCGTCGAGGCAGCCGATCAGCTTCTGGACGTCGGCCGGGTGCAGGCCGGTGGTCGGCTCGTCCAGCAGGAACAGGGTCTTTGGCCCCGACGCCGCCCGGGTGACGGCGCCCGCCGAGCCGGCCAGGTGGCCGGCGAGCTTCAGGCGCTGGGCCTCGCCGCCCGAGAGGGTGTTGGCCGGCTGGCCCAGGCGGAGGTAATCCAGGCCGACGTCGATCAGGGGCCGCAGCTTCGCCTGGACCTTGGGGCGGTGCTTGAAGAAGGCGAACGCCTCGCGGGCCGTCAGGTCGAGCACCTCGGCGATATTCTTGCCGCGGTAGGTGACCTCCAGCGTCTGGGGCCGGAACCGGGTGCCGCGGCACTCGGGGCAGCGGATCATCACGTCGGCCAGGAACTGCATGTCGATGGTCTGGAAGCCGTTGCCCTCGCAGGCCTGGCAGCGGCCGCCCTCGACGTTGAAGCTGAACTGGCCGGCGTCGTAGTTCCGCAGCCGGGCCTCGAGGGTGCCGGCGAAGGCGTGGCGGATCTCGTCGTAGGCCTTCAGGTACGTCACCGGGTTGGACCGCGGGGTGCGGCCGATCGGCGACTGGTCGATCAGGATCACGTCGTCGATCGCGTTGGCGCCCCGCAGCTCGCGGTACGGCTCGGCGGGCAGGTGCTCGCTCTTGAGCCGGCGGATCAGGGCCGGATAGAGCGTCTCCTCCACCAGCGTGCTCTTGCCCGCGCCACTGACCCCGGTGACGACGCAGATCAGGCCGAGCGGGAACTCGACGTCGATCCCTTGCAGGTTGTGGCCCGAGGCGCCGACGAGCGTGATCGCCCCCTTGTCGGGCTTGCGGCGGTGGTGCGGCACCAGGGGCTTGCGGCGGCCGCTGAGGAACTCGCCGGTGAGCGACCCTTCGGCCTGCGCCACGCCGTCGGGCGGGCCGACGTAGAGGATCCGCCCGCCGGCGTCGCCGGCCCCCGGGCCGACGTCGACGAGCAGGTCGGCGGCCCGCATCACCGCGTCCTCGTGCTCGACGACGACCAGGGAGTTGCCGGCGTCGCGGAGCCGCTGCATGGCCTCGATCAGCCGGTCGATGTCGCGCGGGTGCAGGCCGATCGACGGCTCATCCAGCACGTACAGGGTGTTGACCAGCCCCGAGCCGAGCGCCGTCGTGAGTGCCACCCGGCGGGCCTCGCCGCTGGAGAGGCTCCGCGCCGGCCGGTCGAGGCTCAGGTACCCAAGGCCGATCCGCTCCAGGTAGTCGAGCCGCTGGAGCACCGGCTCCAGCAGGCGTCGGCGCACGGGGGCGACCTCGGGGGTGTCGGCGGCCCCGGCGAGGAACTGGCGGGCGTCGCGGATCGTCAGCGCCGAGAGCGCGGCCAGGTCGAGGCCGGCGACGCGGTAGGCCAGGGCGTCGGGCCGGAGCCGGCGTCCCTGACACTCGGGGCAGGGGCGGTAGCCGCGCCAGCGGCTCAGGAACACCCGCACGTGCATCTTGTACGACTTGCGCTCGAGCGCCTTGAAGAAGCCCCGCAGGCCGCCGAAGGCGCCGTGGCCCTCGACGATCGGCCGGACCTGCTCGGGCGTGAGCTTCTTGAACGGCCGGTCGATCGGGATGCCCAGCGTCGGCGCCACGCCCAGCAGCTCGGCGTTCCACTCGCGGTAGGCCGGCGTGCTCCAGGGCACGATGGCGCCGTCGAGGAGCGACTTGCTCGGGTCGGACACGATCCGCGCCAGGTCCAGGTCCACCACCCGGCCGAACCCCTCGCAGCCCGGGCAGGCGCCCATCGGGTTGTTGGGGCGGAAGAGCCTCGGATCGGGCGCCGGGTAGTCGTGGCCGCAGCCGGCGCAGCGGTAGCCCCGATAGAAGGTCAGCTCGGCGGCGTCGGCGACGATCCGGCACCGGCCCAGGCCCTGGTCGAAGGCCGTCTCGATCGAGTCGAGCCGCCGGCCCTCGGGCTCGGCGCCCCGGACCAGGCGGTCGACGACGACGTCGACCGTGCCCGAGGGGGCCTCGGGCAGCGGGCCGGTCTCGATCGTGTGCCCGACCCCCTCGGCCCGCACCCGGATGAACCCGTCCTCGCGGAGCAGGTCGGCCAGCGCCTGGCGGTCGCTCTCGGGCCGGACCTCCAGCGGGTAGGTGACGAGGTACCGCGTGCGCTCGGGCAGGGCGTCGAGGGCGCGAATGACCGTCTCGGGATCGGCGGGCTCGACGGTGCGGCCGCAGTCGCGGCAGATCACGCGGCCGACGCGGGCGTAGAGCACGGCCAGGGCGTCGTGGATCTCGGTGACCGTGCCGACCGTGCTGCGCCCCGAGCGCCGGCGGACCCGCTGGCCCACGGCGATCGCCGGCGGCAGGCCCTCGATCGCGTCGGCGTCGGGCTTGTCGAGCCGCTCGAGGAACTGCCGGGTGTAGGCCGAGAAGGTCTCGATGTACCGGCGCTGGCCCTCGGCATAGAGGGTGTCGAACGCCAGGCTGCTCTTGCCCGACCCGCTCACGCCGGTGAACACGATCAGGCGACCCAGGGGCAGCTCCAGGTCGACGCCCTTGAGGTTGTGCGTCCGCACGCCGCGGAGCCGGATCATCCGGCGACGGGGCCCGGACCCCGCGTCGTGGGTCGGGGACGCGGGCCCAGGGGCGGGGGCGGGTGCCGGAGGCGGGGCGGTGTCACTCATCCTGGGGATCGTCTCGACGGGTCGGCCGCCAGGGGCCCGGGCGCAAACCGCCACTCTAACGGGCGGGTGTCGCCGCAGTCGAGCGCCGCTCGCCGTCGGCCCGGATTGCACGGGCGATCGCCCCGGCCAGGAGCTGGTAGCCCTCGCGGTTGTAGTGGCAGCAGCCGTCGATGTAGATCGCCTCGGGCGTGCCGGCGAACAGGCCGGTCAGGTCGGTGAACGGCACCCCGCGCTTCTGGAGCTCGGCGCCCTCGCGGATCAGCTTCGGGTACCCCACCTCGACGGCGTGCCGGTACGGGTGCTTCTCCAGGATCGCCGTCTGCTGCTCCTCGGGGCCCATCGGCTTCGAGCCCGCCACGTACTGGTTCGGCTGGAGGACGTGGTAGTAGAGGATGCCGTTGTTGCGGCAGAGCCGGTCCATCTGCGTCGAGCTCTCGCGCCAGAGGCCGGCCAGGTGGTCGTACAGGGCGTCCTCCGAGTCGAGCTTCAGCGTCGGGCCCGTGACCACGTAGCGCTGGAGCGACGGGGTGGTCTGCCAGAACTTCTCCTTGAGCCGGTACACGTCGTTGTCCTGCTTGCGGTCCAGCAGGATCCAGAGCACGCTGGCGACGACCGAGTACCGCCAGGGGGGGCGGTTGAAGGCGGTGGCCAGCGCCAGGCGGTTCTCGGTGTGGGTCTCGATCTTGCCCTGGAGCCGGCCCATGCGGGGGTCGGCCACCTCCACCCGCGCCTGCCAGCTCCGGGGGAAGGCGGGGAAGACCTGGTGCGCGGCGTTCTCCAGCTCGTGCAGGCCGACCTCGTTGAAGCCGTCGATGTTCACGACCACGTCGAACTTTGCCCCGAGCGCCAGCAGGTACGCCAGGGTCATGAGCTGCTGCGGCTGCTTGTATCCGCCCAGGGCCAGGTTGCGGAACTCGAACCGGCGGCCGGCGAACCGGGGGTCGTCGCGGAGCTCGGCCGCCAGCCGATCGGTACCATTCACGGCGAAGTAGCAGGCGACCGAGCCGCCGGTGATCGCCACCCGCACCGCGTCGTCATCGCGGGGCCCGATCGGGAGCTGGGCGTCGATGTAGCCGAAGTCGGAGACGGGCACGGGCTGCTCGCCGCCGAAGGGCGTCACGCCGCTGTCGGGCATCGGCTCCATCACGTACCCGACGTACGGGTGCACCTGCGCCACGATCGACTGCCGCGCCGACATCTGGAACAGGATCGAGCGGCGGTCGTAGTCCAGCTCCGACCACGAGAACGGCTTGCCGACGACGGCCCAGTAGCCCAGGTACGTCAACGCTTCCAGGGCCAGCCCGGCCAGCAGCAGGCTGACGCCGATGAAGGCCAGGCGCTTGCGGAGGCCCAGCGGGCGCCGGGCGGTCGGGGGCGATGGGGCCATGATCGGGGCGAGACTCCGCGGTCGGGCCGGCTGGGGGGCGGGGAACGTCCTCCGGCGACACGGGCCCCGAGCTTCAGGCTAAAGCATCGCCGGCGCCGGCGGAAGCCGACGGCCGGGGGGCCTGACGGCTCCGGGCCCCGGATGCGATACTCCTGGGAGCGGGGCGAGCCGCGACCGCGGCGACCGCGCCCCCGGGGCTCACCCGCCCGAACCGCCCACCGGCCTTCCCGACTCCGAGAGCGCGCCCGACCATGGCCCATGACGCCGACCGACCGACGAACCGGCTCGCCCACGAGACCTCTCCCTACCTGCTGCAGCACGCCCACAACCCCGTGCAGTGGTACGCCTGGGGCGAGGAGGCGTTCGCGAAGGCCCGCGCCGAGGACCGGCCCATCTTCCTGTCCGTCGGCTACTCGGCCTGCCACTGGTGCCACGTCATGGAGCGGGAGTGCTTCGAGAGCCCGGCGATCGCCGAGCTGATGAACCGCAACTTCGTGAACGTGAAGGTCGACCGCGAGGAGCGCCCCGACGTCGACCAGATCTACATGGCCGCCGTGCAGGCCATGAGCGGCCACGGCGGCTGGCCGATGAGCGTGTTCCTCACGCCCGACCTGAAGCCCTTCTACGGCGGCACCTACTTCCCGCCGACCGACCGCCAGGGCATGCCGGGCTTCCCGCGCATCCTCCAGAGTGTGGCCCAGGCCTGGGCCGAGCGCCGGGAGCAGATCCTCAGCTCGGCCGGCGAGCTCACCGGGCACCTCCAGAACCTCGGGAAGGTCGGCGGTACGAAGGCCGGGGCGCTCCGCGAGGAGCACCTCGACCGCGCCTCGGGCTGGCTCGCCCGCGTCTTCGACCCCAAGCACGGCGGGTTCGGCGACGCCCCCAAGTTCCCGCACCCGATGGACCTGCGGGTCCTGCTCCGGCAGTTCCACCGCACGGCCGACGCTCACGCCCTGCACATGGTCGAGCATACCCTTCGCGAGATGGCCCGCGGCGGCCTGTACGACCACCTCGGCGGCGGCTTCGCCCGCTACTCCACCGACGCCCGCTGGCTGGTGCCGCACTTCGAGAAGATGCTCTACGACAACGCCCTGCTGGCGACCGTGTACCTGGAGGCCCACCAGGCCACCGGCTCGGACGAGTTCGCCCGGGTCGCCGCCGAGACGCTCGACTACATCGTCGGGCGGATGGCCGGCCCCGAGGGGGGCTTCTCCAGCACCGAGGACGCTGACAGCGAGGGCGTCGAGGGGAAGTATTACGTCTGGACCCTGGCCGAGGTCCGCGCCGTGCTCGGCGAGGAGCGGGCCCGCACCTTCGCGGCGGCCTACGACGTGACCAAGGCGGGCAACTGGGAGCACGCGAACATTTTGAACCAGCCCAGCAGCCTGGACCAGGTCGCCCGGATCCTGGGCCGCAGCGAGGCCGACCTGCGCGTCGAGCTCGACGCCTCGAAGGCCTTGCTGCTCGCCGCCCGCGACCGCCGCGTGCCGCCGGGTCAGGACACGAAGGTGCTGACGTCGTGGAACGGCCTGGCCATCGCCGCCCTGGCGCTGGGGGCCCGGGTGCTCCGCGCCGAGCGGTACCTCGACGCCGCCCGCGCGGCCGCCCGGTTCGTGCTGGCGACCCTGCGCACCGAGGACGGGCGGCTGCTGCACAGCTACAAGGACGGCCGGGCCCGGTTCAACGGCTACCTGGAGGACTACGCGTACCTGATCGACGGCCTGGTCGCCCTGTTCGAGGCCGGCGGGGGCGCCGAGTTCCTCGTGGCGGCGCTGGAGCTGACCGACGTCATGATCGGCGAGTTCCACGACCCGGTCGACGGCGGCTTCTTCTTCACCGGCACCAGCCACGAGGCGCTCATCGCCCGGACCAAGGACGTGATGGACAACGCCACGCCCTCGGCCAGTGCCGTGGCCGCCACCGTCCTGCTCCGGCTGGCCGCGCTGACCGGCCGCGACGACCTGCACGGCCTGGCGCGTCAGACGCTGGAGTCGGCCCGCGGCCTGATCGAGTCGGCCCCCTCGGCCGCCGGCCAGAGCCTGATCGCGCTGGACTTCCTGCTCGCCCCCAACCGCGAGTACGCCGTCATCGGCGGCGACGACCCGGCGGAGTTCCGCGGCGCCCTGGAGGCGATCTTCGCGAAGTTCCTCCCCCACAAGGTCGTCGCCCCCACCGCCACCGCCGTCCCGGCCGACCTCGCCGCCCGCGTCCCCCTGCTCGCCGACCGACCCGCCGTGCGCGGCCGGGTGACGACGTACATCTGCGAGCGCTTCGCCTGCCAGGCCCCGCTGGTCGGCCTCGACGCCCTCGCCGAGGCACTGACCGGCGGGCCGCGGATCGCCTGACGTTCCGCGCGCAGTTGGGTACCGCACGCGGAACCCGGGCACCGCGATCGCATGGGTCCCGTAGGTCGGATGAGCGGAGCGAAATACGACCCCTGAGGGGGCCCGCCGGGTTGCGGCACCCGGCGTGAGTTGGGCGGCGGGGCTGGGACCCGGCCC
>CAZUZD010000190.1:0-11998 GCA_964624465.1 uncultured Isosphaeraceae bacterium | reverse complement strand
AGGCGGACCCGCGCCGTGGTGGGGGGCCCGACGTTGCCGGCGGCGTCGACGGCGCGGACCGTCACCGCGACGGTCGCCCCCGGCGCGGCCGTCAGGTCGCGGAGGGTCATCCGCACCGGCTGCCCCACGGGGCCGGCGAGCGGGATCAGGTACCGCGGCGCCGGCTGGCCGTCGACGTCCACCTGGAACCCGAGCGTGCCGGCCGGCCCGGCGTCGGCCGGGGTCGTCCAGGTGACGACCGCCTCGCCGGGCGGCCGCTCATCGGCCGGTTCCGCCGTGAGGGCGCCCACGGCCGCCGGCGGCAGCGCATCGGACTCGCCCAGCTCGACGGTGAGGTAGGGGGCCCGCTCGGGGCCGGCCTCGCGGCTGGCCACGAAGCGGTTCGGGAACGGTCGCACGGTGAACCGCTCGCCGTCGCGGGTCCACTCGGAGCCGGTGTCGTCGAACACCAGCAGGCCGGCCGCCAGGCCCGCCGCGCGGGCGGCCAGGACCTCGGGGGCGACCGGCACCTGCTGCCAGCCCCGGGCGTCGGGCGGGGTGGCGTCGGCCATCCGCCAGAGGGTGCCCCCGCGCCCCAGGGTGGCCTCGGTCAGGTCGGAGCCCGGCCCGGCCCAGAGGCCGTCGGGAGCCCGGGCGTGCCGGAAGCTGGCGCCCCCGGCCTGCGGGGCATACGACGGCGAGGTGCCCTCGCCCCAGGGGGTGGCCACGGTCGAGACGGTCACCCGCCCGAGCCGCTCGGGGCCCTCGGGCCGGACGTGGAGCGTGGCGCGCCGGATCACCCGGCCGCGCAGGGGCGCGGGATCGATGTCGATGAGGCTCATCTCCTGGATCGACTTGAGCTTGAGCCGGGCCGCCCCGCCCAGGTTGGCGTCGGCCTCGCCGCCCACGGCCGAGACCCAGGCGTCCCGCACCACCGGCACCCGCACCGCCCCGGACGGCCCGTCGGCCGGGCCCAGACCCAGGAGCCCGACCAGCCACCAGCCGCATCCCACCCCGTGCGCTCGCATGCGACGACCCTCGCTGACCCGGCGGCCTGGCCCCACCCGGCCCCACCCTAATGCCCGTCGGGGCCCGCCGCCACCACCCGCCGGCGGGCCCGCCGGCGCGGGTCGATTGATTTTGGCAACACGCGATCGGCGGCACGGCCCGTTTTTTCTGTTCACCAAAACACCTCTTTATCCGCAAAACGAGTCGCCAGCGCACACCTTGAACCAAGCAAGCCTCGCAAATGTAAAGCTAGGCCCAATTTTGACCACTTTTGATCGCCGTAACCCGTTGCGGGGTCAGGGGATGGGCCGGACGGCGGTGCTTGCATCGGGGCGGGCCGGGAGCTGTAATGGCCTGGGTCGGGCAGGCTCCATGCGCTGTCCACGAGGTTGACGGTTTGGGCGAGGCCGGTAGACCGGTGCCGCCAGAGCAGGCCGCAGATCTCGACGTAGCCAGGGGGTCGGAACCGCGGAATGGCCCCATTCGGGGTGGGACCGATCCGCAACCCTCGGCCGACCTGGCCCCGCATCGAGAACAGAGGAGACTGGATCCATGACACACTCCCGGCGATTGATTCTGGGGGCCGTGGCGCTCGTGCTGGCCGTGGCCGCTCCGGCGGCCCGAGCCGACTTCTTCACCTACGACACCACGGTCAACGTGGACACCGGCAGCCTGGTCGGGCTCACCGGCGTGGTGAACAACGACACGAACAACGTCATCGTCAACGGCAACGGCTTCAGCGTGAACCTGCGTGGCACCCTCGGCATGGACCGCGTGAGCGGCCTGGGCGCCGGCTCGAACATCGTCTTCAGCACGATCGAGGTCGACACCACGCCCACCACCCCGCTGGTCGATCCGGTGAGCATGAACATCACGTTCACGCTGAATCTGACCGACTACCAGGGGGCCGCCGGCCCGGCCACGGGCACCGGCAGCGTTCAGGTCGTCGCCAACCTGGCCGGCTCGGTCGGCGCGGGCCGGACAGTCCGCCTGAACAACCTGCGCACCTACGCCACCATCCCCGCCAGCGGCACCTTTGCCGTCGGGGCCGCCACCTACAACGCTGACCTGTTCCTGCCGGGCCTCGGCGGGGCGAACTTCACCGCTCCCGGTGCTGACTCCATGGGCACCTTCGGCGCCCAGATCCGGGCCGTGCCCGAGCCGAGCACGTTCGTCCTGGCCGGCCTCGGCCTGGTCGGCCTCGTCGGTGCCCGCTACCGCCGGAATCGCCGGGCCGCCTGACCGCTCGCATCGAACGGCCCGCGAAGAACCCCGATCTTCGACTGCCTCACGGGCGGTCGGTCGCCCCCCGCGACCGGCCGCCCGTTCGCATTGACCACGGACCGTCCCGGGCCCTGGCGCCGGTCGGGGACGATGCGCCGGCTCCCCGAGCGGGCCTGGAGTCGCTCCAGTTCCTGGGCCTCTGGGCCGGCAACCCCCGGCGACGCCGGAGCCGTCGCGGCCCCGAGGCACCGGCCTCTGGTGGTGGACCGTCGCCCGGTGGTCGGCCCGGCCCGCGCGGCCCCGGCTCCCGATTGGCAGCGAGGCCCCCACCGACTGGACCCCAGGGTCCGGGTTCCTGGCGAGGAGAGCCGGCGGCGGAGCCCGGCCCTGGCGACTGGGCCCCAGCGACCGGGCCGCGCCCGGGGCACGGGCCCATGGTCGGGCCTCATCGTCCGGATGACGCCAGGGGAAGCCCTGGTCGGGCTCCGGCGCCTCCGTTGGGCGGCGTGTGGCCGCCTGATCGCGGTATCGGCTGGTCCCGCATCGGGGCCACGAGCCCGGTCCCGACCGGCCGGCCGGCGGGCAAAATCGACCCGAAAATCCGGGGCAGTCGGGTACCAGACCCGCCGGGTACGGCCTGGACCGGACGGCAGAAGCCGGGAGACCTTGAATCGCTGCGCCGCGGAGGCGGGGGGAGTCCCGGCCCCGTACGTCCACCGATTTTGCGGATTGCGCCGGCTGAAAACTCGCTGTGAACCCCGCCTGGAAGGTCGGTCCGACGGACCTTCACGTACCAAGGTGGCCCGATCGGGCCACCCGGCGGTGGGGCGGCTCAGCGGACGGTCAGGATGGCATCGGCGGAGCCCGGATTGCCGGCGGCGTCGACGGTGCGGACGACCAGCACGTGGACGCCCGGTTTCAGGTCGGGGAGGGCGAGGGTGAGCGTCTCGGCAGCCGTGTCGAACAGGCCGTCCTGGGGGAAGGCGGGGGTCCACTCACCGCCGTCGACGGCGGCCTCGGCCGAGACCAGGCGGGTGAGGGCATCGGCCAGGATGACGGTGGCTCCCCGGCCGTCGGCCGCCGGGGTGATGGTCACGGTGGGCGGCTGGTGGTCGACGACGAACGGCTCGCTGGTCAGGCTGGCGGTCCGGGCCTCGTCGGGCCGGTTGGCCGCACGGTCGGAGGCGGTCACCCGGACCTGGTAGACGCCGGCGGGCAGGGTGGTCGTGTCCCAGGCGTAGGTCTTCTCCGTGAGGGCGGGCGCGGCGGGGCCGCCCAGCGGCAGCCAGTCGGGCCAGCCCTCCTTGCGGACGCTCAGCGTGTATGTGAGGGGGTCGTCGTTGGGGTCGGTGGCGTCCCACTTGAGGTCGAGCTTCGGCTTGCGCGGGGTGCCGTCGGCGGCGGTCACGTCGGGCACGGTGAGCTTTGCGATCTCGGGCGGCAGGTTCAGGGTGCGGTAATAGAGGGCGAGGCCCTGGAATGTGGGGGAGGCCTTCGGGTCGGTCGTCTCCAGGCGCACCCGGTACTGGGCGAACCGGCCGGTGGCGACGCCGGGCCGGCCGCCGTCAGGGGCGGCCAGGGCGGGCGACCAGTCGGTCCAGGTGGTGTCCGGTTCGGCCACCTGTCCAGTGCGGACCTGGACGGCGACGCCCGTGCCGGCCGGCCGGTCGGCGCGCACGGTCAGGTTCCCGAAGCGGCTGGCGAGCTTCGTGTCGAGGACCTCCGAGGTGAGGGTGCCGCTGGCGAGGAATGTCGGCTCCAGGCGGAGCACGCCGCCGGGGTCGCCCACGCCCAGCAGCACGCCGCCATCGGGCTCGCCCCGCAGCGCCAGCACCTGGCCGTAATCGACCCGCGCCAGGGTCGTCTGCTCGCGCCCCTGGCCCCGCACCTCGAAGAGCCGCCCCTCGGGCCCGGTGCCCACGAGCAGGGCGTCGCCCTGCCAGGCGAGGGCGTAGATGAGCGTCTTCGCCCGGAAGACCTCGCGGGCGACGCCCTCGGGCCCGATGCGGTAGACGGCGTTCTCGCCCGGCGGTCCCGCCCTGGGCCGCGCGGTGCCGCCGGGAGCGTCGGCCCCCGGCTTCGCGGCGGGCTCCTGGCGGCGGACCCGGGAGACGCGCCGCACTGACGCGGTGGCCGGGACGGCGGCGTTGCGCCCCGAGGCCCCCTCGTCGGCGGCCGAGGCCGTGCCGGCGTACAGGGCGCCATCCGGTCCGATCGCGAGGGTCTGGATTTCCCCCTGCGAGGCGTCGTAGACGACCGCGGCGGGACCCTGCGGCGGGACCCGGTAGATCAGGCCGTCGCGGTCGGTGCCGGTGTAAAGGGACCCGTCGGGGGCGACGGCCAGGCTCAGCAGGTGGCGCTGGGGTGCATCGAAGGCGACCGCCCAGTCGGCCACGCCCGGGGCGCGGCGGTAGAGGCGGCCCTCGGGGCCGGTGGCGGCGTAGAGGGTGCCATCGGGCGTGGCGGCCAGGGCCCAGACGTACTGGACGTCGGGCCCCGGCTGGCTGGCGGGGTGGCCGGGATCGGACACGTCGACCACGCGGCCGCCGGGCCCGGTGCCGGCGACGACCCGGCCGTCGGGCAGCGCGGCCAGGCAGAGCACCTGCGAGTCGTCGGCGTCGAGGGCGAGCGACCAGGCGGCGTCGCCGCGGCGGACGAACACCTTCCCCTCGTCGCCGGTGGCGGCGTAGAGGGCGCCGTCGCGGGCCCTGGCCAGCGCCCAGACCCGAGCGGCCTCCAGGCCGGTGCCCACCCGGGAAATCGGCCGGCCCAGCCGCACCAGGCCGGCGTCGGTGACGACCACGCCGTCCCGCTGCGCCTTCGCGAAGGCGGCCGCCCCCTCCTGCCGCCAGGCCTCCTCCTTCGCCCGCGCGACGAGTCCCAGGGCCAGCAGCAGGGCGAGCGATCCGGCGGGGACCAGGGCCCTTGGCGAGATTCGGCGGCGCATGGGGTGGCTCCTGGCGGCGCATCGGGGATGGGGCAGGGCGGGCAGGCCGGGCAGGCGCCGGCGGGTCAGCGGCCGGGCCGGAGGCTGCGGGCGGTCTGGAGGTGGCAGAGCGCGATGGCGCAGGCGTCGGCCACGTCGTGCGGCTCGGGCAGGCGGTCGAGGCCCAGCTCGGCCATGATCGCGTGCTGCATCTGGAGCTTGGGCGCCTTGCCGCTGCCGGTGAGCGTCTTCTTGATCCGAGACGCGGCGTAGCCCTGCACGGGCACGCCCCGGAGCCGGGCGGCGAGCATGATCACGCCGCGGGCGTGCGACATCAGGATGGCCGTGCGGGGGAACTTGGGGTGGCTGTGCACCTGCTCCAGCGCCAGGGCCACGGGGTCGAAGGCGTCGATGACCTCGAGGATGCCCTCGTGGATCCGCCGCAGCCGCTCGCCGAGCGCGGCGGTGCCGACGGTCGCGTCGCCGTCGGACTCGCCGCCGGCGCGGCCGCCGCGGATCACGCCGGCCTCGACGACCCTGGCGGCGCGGAGCGCCCCGGTGGCGCCGGCCATCGCCTCGACGACGGCGTAGCCGGTGATGTTCAGGCCGGGGTCGATGCCCAGGACCCTGCCGCTCCGGGCGGGGTCGGGGCGGGCCACGGAGGGGCCCGTTGCGGTCGGCGGCATGGGTCTCGGTCCCTCCCCTCCCTGGGGTGGCGCCTCGGCGAGAGCACCGCCCCGGGGCACTCCCGGGGGCGGTGGCGGAGATGGGTCGCGGCGGCCGGCGGTCAGGCGCGCTTCCAGCCGGTGCCGTCGGGGCGATCCTCGAGCGTCACGCCCAGCTCGGTCAGCCGGTTGCGGATCCGGTCGGCCAGGGCGAAGTTCTTCTCCTTGCGGAGCTGGGCCCGCAGGTCGATCAGCAGCTCCATCAGCGGCGCGGTGAGCGTGTCCCCCTCGCCGGCAGCCGCGGCGGCCGGCGGCTGGCGGAACAGGCCGAGGATCGCGGTGAGCTCGCGGAGCACGAGCAGGCCCTGGCGGAAGCCGGCCAGCGCGGCCGGGTCGGCGCCGGCGGCCTCGAGCTTCGCGGAATCGGCCAGGCGGTTCAGGTCGCGGGCCAGGTCGTGCAGGGCCCCGACGGCGCCGCCGGTGTTGAAGTCGTCGTCCATCGCCTCCAGGAACCGCGCCCGGTGCTCGAGCACCCCGGCCGGGGCCCCGGCCACGGCGGCGTCGTCCCGCCTGGCGGCGATGGGCAGGCCGTAGAAGCTCGTGCCGGTGATCCGCTCGGCCCGCTCGAACAGGTTGCGGAAGCCCTGGAGGCCCCGGGCCACCTCGTCGAGCCGGTCGTTGGAGTAGTCAATCGGCCGGCGGTAGTGGCTGGAGAGCAGCAGGGCCCGGATCGTGTCGGGCTCGTGCCGCTCCAGCAGCCCGCGCATCTCGACGACCGTGTCCGGGTCGCTCTTGCTGATCTTGCGGCCGCCCTTGGTCAGCAGGCCGTTGTGCAGCCAGTAGCTGGCGAACGTCTTGCCGGTGTAGCACTCCGACTGCACCACCTCGTTCTCGTGGTGCGGGAACACGAGATCCAGGCCGCCGCCGTGGATGTCGAAGTGCTCGCCCAGGAGCTTCAGGCTCAAGGCCGAGCACTCGATGTGCCACCCCGGGCGCCCGGGTCCCCAGGGGCTGTCCCAGGCGGGCTCGCCGGGCTTGGAGCCCTTCCAGAGGGCGAAGTCGCCGGGGTGCCGCTTCACGGCCGTGGGCTCGATGCGGGCGCCGGCCTCCAGCTCCTCGGGGTCGCGGTGGCTGAGCTTGCCGTAGGCGGCCGCCTTGCTGACGTCGAAGTAGACGTCCCCCTGCGAGGCGTACGCGAAGCCGCGATCGATGAGGCCCTGGGTGATGGTCAGGATCTCGGGGATGTGCTCGGTGGCCCGGGGCATGTGGTCGATGCCGTCGACGCCCAGGGCGCCCAGGCAGTCGAGGTAGTCGGCCGTCACCGACTCGGCCAGCGCCTTGACGCGGGCGGCCATGTCGGCGGCGGTCGCCCCCTCGGACTGGACCCGGACGATGAGCTTGTCGTCGACGTCGGTGATGTTGACGACCCAGGTGACGTCGTAGCCGGCGTAGACGAGGTACTTCTTGATCGTGTCGAAGATGACCGGCCCGACCATGTGGCCGATGTGGCTGAACGAGTAGACGGTCGGCCCGCAGACGTACATGCCCACCTTGCCGGGCTGGACGGTCTGGAACGGTTCCTTCGTCTGCGACAGGGTGTTGTAAACGCGCAGGGCCATGGGCGGTCGGGGTCCCGGGTCGAAACGGCGGGTCGGAGAGGGAACATCAGGGCCGCCTCGATCGGCGGGCCCGGACCTCGGCGTCAGCCTACCAGATGGCGGCAGCGACGGGAATCGGACCCCGCCGGCCCGACAATCGCTCCAGAACCCCACCCGAACCCCACAACCCGGACGACCCGCGCGGTCGCCGGCGAACCGGGCCAGGGAATCCGGCGCTGGGCCCGGAATCCGGCTATGTTTGCTCAAGATCCCGGAGCCTTCGACCGAGAGGCCCCGGGATCACACCCTTGAGCCCGCACCCTGTTGAGGTTTCCCCCGCCATGATCTGGCACATGCTGCGCCCCGCGCGGGCCCCGTGGCTGCTGGCCCTGGCCGCATTCGGGCTGGTGAGCCCGGCCGCCGAGGCCCAGGTCCAGTACCGGCCGCTCCGGGTCGTGCCCGACCGGGTGTACCTCCGCCCGGCCCGCGCCCCCCGCACGGCCCCGCCGCCGGCGCCGACCACCTACTACACGACCACGGCGGCCCCCCGCGTTGCGACGCCCGCCCCGCGCACCGGCTACGTCCGCACCCAGGCCGTGGCCCCCGCGCCGCTGCCGACGCCCGACGGCCTGGAGCGGTCGCCGATGCTGGGCACGTTCTACCCCGAGCCGCAGATCACCATGGGCGGCAACAACACCTCGGGCGGCTCGGGCTACACGCCCATGAGCGGCTACGGCTGGGGGGAAATGGGCACCTACGGCCCCTTTTCCGCCTTCCGGGCCACCTCCGCGCCGGTGACGACCGTGACTCGCGGCTACAACGGCATCGCCACGGCCACCGAGTCCACCTCGTTCAGCTACCCGTTCCAGCCCGCCCTGTCGCCGGTCGTGTACCCGACCCGGAGCCAGCAGCGCGGGGCGGCCCCGGTGCAGTACACGCCGCCGAACTGGGACTCGGGCTTCAACTGGGTGGATCAGAACTGACGTCGGGCCAGCGGGCCGATCTCAGCCGCTCTTGCGGACCAGGACGATCGCCTCGCAGGCGATCGCCTCGCCCCGGCCGATCGGCCCGACCAGCTCGCCGGTCTTCGCCTTGAGGTTCACGTCCGACTCCGGCAGCCCCAGCAGCTCCGCCAGCCGTCGCCGCAGCGCCGGCTTGTGCGGGGTGAGCTTCGGGAGCTGGGCGAAGACGATCACGTCGCAGTTGATCGGCTGGAATCCCGCGGCGGCGACCCGCTCCAGCACCGCCCGCAGCAGCACCGCGCTGTCGAGCCCCTTCCACTGCGGGTCGGTGTCCGGGAACTGCTCGCCGATGTCCCCCAGGCCGGCGGCACCCAGCAGGGCGTCGGCCACGGCGTGCAGGACGACGTCGGCGTCCGAGTGGCCGTACAGGCCGCGGTCGAAGGGGATCGTCACGCCCGCCAGGATCAGCGGACGGCCCTCGACGAGCCGGTGCGTGTCGTGACCCAGTCCGACCCGAAGCTGATCCACGGCCGACCCTCCCCCTGCTGCCCGCTCGCCAGAATCCGCCCCGGAACCCGGGACCGGACCCGGGCCGGCGCCGGCCGATCGTATCGCCGGCGGGCCGGCACTGTCACCCCCTGCGCCCCGGAGTTCCCATTCCACCGGCCCGGACCCCACGGGCAGGGAAGGGTTTTCACCACCTGGCATGGCGGTCTCTACAATCGCCCAGCTCTCGGCGCCGGGGGGCGGCCGACTTGAATTTTTCTTGGGGAATGGTTGGCAAGGGTTTACGGAAAACCGGCCGGAAATCGTGGGCCCGTGGCATGGTGGGTGCATTTCCACTTCTCCCGTCGAGGTCGCCAAGCCTGGTGGCCCGAGAGACTCGGCGGTGGAACAGGTCACGGAGGTGTTCCGATGCTGGTTCTGAGCCGGAAGCTGAACGAGAAGATCGTGATCAACGGCAACATCACCCTGACGGTGGTGAAGCTCGATAAAAATCAGGTCCGCATCGGCATCGAGGCCCCGCTGGACGTGCCCGTGCTCCGGCAGGAGCTGCGGCCCTTCGAGCGCCCGGTGATGGTGGCCGACGCCGCCATGATGCTCGAGGTCTGATCGGCCCCTGGCCGGTCCGATCGACCGCACGACGCACCCCCCTCGGTGGCCCGCCGGCCCTGACCGTCCGGACGGGACGGACCAGACGGCCGGGCCGGACCCGGGCCACCGACTCGAGACCGAACTGGCACGCGACGGGGCCGTTTTCCCCAGCCGACCACCGGCGGGCGGTGATTCACCACCGATCCCGGACCCGCCCCGGTCGCACGCCAGCCCGGACTCGCCCACTGGCCGGTGCACCCCCTGAGCCCGCAGCCCTGAGCGCCACGGCCCGTCTGCCCGCGGGCCGGCACCGCGCCCGAAGTTCTCCGCCGCCGCGCGGGCGATCGGTATCCCGGGGGGATCGAACCCATCCCCAGGACCGGCCGCCGGCGTGGCGGCGGCGGTGCGCGCGGCGGGCGGCCCCCTCCCGGCTCGACGTTGCCCGTTTGGCCGCAAGCGGTTTAGAATGACCGCCGTTGCGGGCCGAGCGCGGCCTGCCGGATCGGGATGACGGCCACGGCCCGCGCCGTGGCCCGGCCAAGAGGGGGTCTGACCGATGGAGCAGCACGACGCCGCCGGCACCGTTCACCGCCGCGAGTTCCTCCAGACCGGCGCCATCGCCGCCACGGCTGCCAGCGTGGGCCTGTCCGCCCGCGCCCAGGACGCCAAGCCCGCCGACGCCGACGCCAAGGTCCTCCCGAAGCGCAAGCTCGGCAAGACCGGCGTCGAGGTCACGATCCTGAACCAGGGCACCTGGCAGGCCCCCGGCCTCGACCGCCTGCTGCGGTTCGGCTTCGCCAACGGCATCCGCTACTTCGACACGGCCAAGTCGTACGGCTCCGAGCCCGCCTTCAAGCGCTGGTTCCAGCAGCAGCCCGAGGTCCGCAAGCAGATCTTCCTGGTCACCAAGGACGGCCCCCGCCAGGCCTCCGACCTCGCCAAGATGGTCGACGACCGCCTCGCGGCGCTCGGCACCGACCACATCGACCTGTTCTTCATCCATGCCCTGGGCGACCACTCCGTCGACGAGGGCGTGACCTGGCCCAAGGACGTCGAGTTCGCCCGCGCCATCGAGAAGATCAAGGCCACCGGCAAGATCAAGCACTTCGGCTTCTCGACCCACCACAAGGACCGGGCCAGGATCCTGAACGCCGCCGCCGAGGGGAACTTCGTCGACGCGATCATGCTCCAGTACACCCCCTGGCTCGACAAGGACAGCGAGCTGAACAAGGCGCTGGACGCCTGCCACGCCAAGGACATCGGCCTGATCTCGATGAAGCAGGTCGCCGGCCAGTTCAACCCCGGCGGCACCCTGCCGAGCATCCTCCAGCAGGTCACCGAGAAGGTCAAAAGCCTCAAGGAGCGCGAGCTCACCCCGTTCGGCGGCCTGCTGCACGCGATCTGGACCGACGAGCGGATCGCCAGCGCCTGCGTGTCGCTGCGGAACACCGACCACATCCGCGAGAACGCCGAGACGGCCCGGAAGTTCGGCACCGTCGGCCCGCTCAAGGAGGCGGACATCCGCGACCTCCGCGACGCCAGCCGCGCCCACGGCATGACCCTGTGCGCCGACTGCGACGGCCGCTGCGCCGCCGCCGCCGGCACCACCGCCCGCCTCGGCGACCTGACCCGGTATCTCACCTACTACGAGCACCACGGCGTCCGCGGCGACGCCCGCAAGCTCTACGCCGAGCTGCCCGCCGCCGAGCGCGACTGGCAGGGCGCCGACCTGGCCGCCGCACAGAAGGCGTGCCCCAACCGCCTGAACTTCACGAAGCTCATGCCCGAGGTCGACCGCCTGCTGGGCTGACGCCCCGCCGGCCTGGACCGACTTCTCTTCGAGGCCAGGGGCGACGGCGATCGCCCTTCCGTCGTCGACGTCGGGTTTTTCCCAACCGGTGCGCCCGCCGCCGGGGCCGTCCTTGGCCCCGGCGACGCGGGGCACCGCCCGCGCCTGTCCCGAGGAACGCATGCCGATGTCCCGGATCCCGGAGCCGAACCTGTCGCCCGCCGAGCAGGGGTACCGCCTGCCCGCCGAGTGGGAGCCGCACGCCGCGACCTGGATCGCCTGGCCTCACGAGCGCTCCGACTGGCCCGGCAAGTTCGGCCCCGTGCCCTGGGTCTACGCCGAGATCGTGCGACTGCTGGCCCGCTCCGAGCCCGTGTTCATCGTCGTGAACTCCAAGGCCGAGCGCCGCCGCGCCCGCGACAAGCTGGAGGCCCACGGCGTCGACCTGGGCCGCGTCTGCTTCTTCACCGCCCCCACCGACCGCGTCTGGCTCCGCGACTCGGCGCCCAGCTTCGTGGTCCGGATCGACGCCGAGCACCCCGTCGGCGCCGTGCACTGGAAGTTCAACGGCTGGGCCAAGTACCCGAACCACCGCCGCGACACCCGCCTGCCGCGCGCCATCGCCGACGCCCTGGAGCTGCCCCGCTGGCGGCCCCGCGCCGGGGGGGATGACGGCCGCGCCGAGCGCGTCGTCCTCGAAGGCGGCGCCATCGACGTCAACGGCCGCGGCACCCTGCTCACCACCGAGGAGT
>CAZUZD010000189.1:0-12007 GCA_964624465.1 uncultured Isosphaeraceae bacterium | reverse complement strand
CAGGCCGTCGATCGCTCGACACCGGGGTCTCGTCCCGAGACCCCAGCCACCCGCCGATCGGGTCTGGCGCACCCGGTTGTCCCCTCGTCCGGGCCAACTCGCCGGGTCACGATTTGCGTCGGGTTCGGGGTTTGCCCCAGGTGCCGGTGCCGACGAACGGGGTCGCCCGGCGCACCCAGTCGGCCCGGAGGACCTCGACGACGGCCTCCCGCTTGATGCCACGTGGGCCCCGGCGCCATGACCAGGGCGGCAGGTCGGGGCGGAACAGGCGCAGCCAGCTGGCTTCCAGCTCGGCCTGAAGCGGCTCGGGCAGCGGGCCTTCGTGCGCCCAGAAGTTCCACCACAGCGCCTGCCGCTCGCGACGGTTCCACGCCCGCTGATCCGCGCCGCTGAGCGCCAGGTATTGCCCGCAGAAGATCACGTGCCAGGCCCAGCTCGGGAACGACAGGAACGACCCGGCCGGCGGGGCGAACTCGATCAGAACCTCGTTGGAGTGCGCGGGGCGGCTGTGCCGGACCCAGCGCAGGTCGGGCCGGTCGCAGTAGGCGAACCATGGCAAGCCACCCTGCGAATCGGAGAGCCGGGACCGCATCTGCCAGGCGAGCCAGTCATACTGCGGGTTCGCCCAGCCACCTGGGATCCGGCGGCGGTCCACCCACGCTTCACCGGAGTCACGCACCTGCTCCCACACGGCGGCCGTCTGAACCGTCCAGAGCCGGACCACAGGCCCTTCCGTCACCGAACCCGGACGCTCAGCGCGCGGCATTGCCTGTCGCTCACGATTGTTCCCGGATGAGGTTGCGGACCGGGATGGGGAGGCCGGGGAGCGCGAGATAGGAGCGGGTGCCCCACTCGCTGCCGGTGTGGCTGAGCACACATTCGTAATCGACGGCTACGATCCAGGGAAGTGCGAACCGGGCGGGTTCCGAGGAGGCGCGGCGGCCCGGCCAGATCGTCGGGCTGGCGGCGAGCCGATCGCGCAGCCAGCGGTCGGTGGCGCGCTCGCAGGTGGCCGTCATGAGGGCGTTCGAGAGGGAACCGGCCGCGACGAAGGCGAGCAGGGCCAGCAGCACCCGGGCGCGGCGGGAGCGTCGGAGGCGTTCGGGCATGGGGCGCTCCAGGGCTGGCCGGCGGTCTGATGTGGAGGGTCAGGCCCCGGGGCAGACGCCCCAGACGACGCGGTCGAGGAGGGTGAGCGTCAGGTCGGGGTCGTCGAGCAGGCACTCGTCGCTGGCGGGGTCGATCAGGCGCTCGAAGGGGACGCGGTCGGCGTCGGCCAGGCGGCGGGCGACGCGGTCGGCGAGGGACCCGAGGTACTCGGACAGGTACGTGCGCAGGTCGCCGTCGAGGGGGCCGCGGCGGTCGGTGGCGAAGGTGCGGACCTCGACGCGTTCCAGACCGGCGGCGCGGAAGAGGCGGGCCAGGCGGCGGGCGACGTAGAACTTGCGGGGGCGGTCGGAGGTCTCCTGCAGGGCCTCCAGCTCGGCGCCCCGGATGGCCAGCTCGACCTCGACCGGCCAGGGCAGCAGCACGTGGTGCAGCGTGTCGTTCTCCAGCACCCCGACCACGCCGCCGGGGCGCACCGCCTGCCGCAGCCGTCGCACGGCCTCCAGCGGGTCGGGCAGGCTGTACAGGCTCTGGGCGCACCAGGCGGCGTCGAAGTGGCCGGGCGGGAACGGCAGGCGGTCCAGGTTGGCGGCCACGAAGTCGATCGGAGCCCGGGCGCCGGCCGCCGGACCGGACTGCACCTGCTCCCGGGCGGTCGTCAGGTAGGACGGCCGCAGGTCGAGCGCCACCACCGAGCCCGAGGGGCCGACGCGGGCGGCGAGCATCGGGCTGTACGTGCCGTCGCCGCAGGCCAGGTCGAGCACCCGCATGCCGGGGGTCAACGGCAGGGCCGCGACCATCGCCCGCAGCTCGCCGGCGAAGACGCGATGGTAGGCGCCCAGCATCGCCTGGTAGTCGGGCAGCGCGGCGGAGTCGTCGAGATCGGTCGCATCGGCGATGTCGGAGTCGGTGGCCACGGAGTGCCTCCCCTCGGCGCCGGCGCGGGACCCCGAGGGGCGGATGGTCCCGGCCGTGGCCATGGCCCGGAGCCGGACGCAACTCACGCGCCACCCGCGGCGGCACGCGGCCGGACGCGGGACCCCGGCACGGGGATTGCCCTGGTCTGGGTGCAGCCGACTCGATGCGCCCCTGGAGGTTCTGGCCATGAAGATCCTCGTGTGGACCGCCGTCTTGATGGGCCCGTTGCTGGCGCCAGGGACCCCGCCCCGTCCGGACCCGCCGGCCCTCGTCGTCGGCCAGGACCCCGACGACCTGAAGGAGTACCGCAAGCGCCTGGAGAAGCAGCAGCGGGACGACCGGAAGCGCGCGGACGAGTGGGCCCGCGAGGACCGCAAGATCCGTCGCGAGGCCGAGCGCGCCT
The DNA here is from genome assembly GCA_964624465.1 of uncultured Isosphaeraceae bacterium. Classification (GTDB taxonomy): domain Bacteria; phylum Planctomycetota; class Planctomycetia; order Isosphaerales; family Isosphaeraceae; genus CAZUZD01. The sequence continues at coordinate 9,579 of CAZUZD010000189.1, read as the reverse complement.
GGGACCGGGACCGGGACTGGGGCCGCGGGTGGGGGCCTCCGCTCGCGCCGGTCGCTCGCCCACGCCTGGACCCGGGCTGGAGCGTGCTCAGACCCGGGTCGGTGCAGTACCGATCCAGCGGCTATCAGGGGTACACCCCGGCCGCGCCCGGGGCCTGGGTCGCTCCGGCCCCTGGCGGCCCGATCGGCCTCGACCCGGGCGGCTGGCTCGCCCCCCGGGCCGCGACGCTGCCGGCGCCGTTCGTGCCCTACCGGGTGGAGTCCCGCACCATCGTCGATGGCGGCCCGCCGCCCCCGCCCCTGCCCGACGCCGACCTGGCCGGCGGGCCGGCCGTGCCCCCCGGCGCGATCACGGACCTGGCCCGGCGACTCGCCGAGCAGGCCGACGCGTTCATCGTCGCCTTCGCGCCCCAGGCGGGCCGGGTGCCGGAGGGAGGCCAGTTTCTGGCTGATGCCACCGCGCTGCGGGACGCCGCCGCGGGGTTCCACGACCTGGCCCGCACCGGCGCGCCGCCCGAGCAGATCGTGCTCGGCTTCCAGGCCGTGGCCGACCGCTGGCAGCAGCTGGAGGCCCGCATGGCGAGGGTCTCCGGTGGCCGGGTCGGTCCGAACATCGCCACAGCGCTGGAGATGGGCCAGACCGTGGCGCAGATCCAGCAGATCCTGCCGGCGCCCGTCGGGGGACCCATCGGCCCCTGAGGCCGCGTGCCGACCGGCCAGACGACTCGGAGCGAGGCCATATGCCGGATTCGCGGACTTCGGGCCGACGACCACGCTCGACCGGCTGCTGGGCGAGCCGTCGCACGGGCTGACCGATCGAGCCCCTCGATCTCCCCGAGCCGGCCCGGTCCCACCCGCCGATCCTGGTCTCGGGGGCGAGGGCCGGAAGTCCCGATGGGACTCGACCGCGAGTGGGACCCGGCGCGTGAGGCCGCCTCCCCACCTCCAGGGCCCAGCAGTTCGCCGACGAGCCCCCGCCGTGAAGCCCCAAGACCTCCAGGCCCCGGGTCCGCCGCCCTTTGACCTGCTCGACCTCGCGAACAAGTCGCCGGCCAGGCCGTGAGCCCGGACCGTCGCCGGCGGCCCGCACCAACTTCCCGGAAAATTGTACTGGACAGAAGTTCCCTGGTGGCCGATAAGAAGTCGCAAGCCAGCGGGGTCCGCGTGAGTGTTCATGTGGCCCGGTGGTGATCACTTCCGCCGACAGGGGATTCCGAGCATGGGTCACCCGATCCCGACCGGTCATCACGCGATCACGCCGCACCTGGTGGTCTCGAACGCGGCCGAGGCCATCGCGTTCTACGAGCGGGCCTTTGGCGCCCGGGAGCTCGGCCGGATGCCGTTCCCGGCGGCCGACGGCACCGTCAAGCTCGGGCACGCCGAGATCCAGATCGGCGACTCGCGGGTGTTCCTCGCGGATGAGTTCCCCGAGTACGGCTCGGTCGGCCCGCAGGGCTCGAGCCCGGTCGTCCTGCACCTGTACGTGACCGACGCCGACGCGGCCTTCGCCCAGGCCGTGGCCGCCGGCGCCACGGTGGCCATGCCGCTCCAGGACATGTTCTGGGGCGACCGCTACGGCAAGCTCGTCGACCCGTTCGGCCACCAGTGGTCGATCGCCGAGCAACTCGAGGTCCTCACCCCCGAGCAGATGCAGGAGCGGATGATGGCCAGCATGACGGGCGGGCCCTGCGAGTGATTGCGTGACCCCGCCGGCCCCGGACCGCTCGACTGCCCGCGATCGGTCCGGGGCCGCGGGGGGCGCCTCAGCCCCCGCCGGGCGGCCCGTCCGGGAAGCCGGACAGGATCTTGAGGCTCGTCCGCCACAGGAGGGGCAGCGGACCGACCCGCCAGCCGAACCGGCCGAAGAGGTCCATCCGGGCCAGGCCCCTCCTCCGGCCGTTGCGGGTGCCCGGGCTCTGGGGAGGAAACCGGGCACCCGCACGAGGAGGCCGCGGCGAGGGAGGGCTGCGAGCCTTCGGCTCAGCTCAGACTGAGGCTCGGGCGGTGGACGGCTGGCAGGTCGAAGCGGCCGGTCGATGCGAGGGTGGCGGTGGTGGCGACGGCGGGGATCAGCCGGCTGTGGCGCACGAGCTGGCGGGTGACCTCGGCCAGGTCGCCGGTCTGCTCGTAGAGGGCGATCTGCGTGTCGGCACCGTCGGGGCCGTCGAGTCGATCCCGGAGCGCCGCCAGCTGGCCGGCCGCGCCCAGCGCCTCGGCCTCGGGCCGCAGGTCGTCGATCAGGGCGCGGGCCGCCTGGCGTGCCGGGACGGGGGCCAGGCTCGCCGGGTCGACCAGGGGCGCGCCCAGGCCGAACCGGAACGCGCGCCAGCGGTTCTGGCGATGGATCATCGGGTGGCACGCCGGCTCGGGCCGGCCGGCGGCGGCGTCCCGCACCAGGCAGTGCACCAGGCACTGGATCAACGCCGTGAGCTGCTGCACGGCGGGCAGGTCGGGGGGCATGTCGCAGATCCGCACCTCGACCGTGCCGTTCTCGGCGTTGGGTCGCACGTCCCACCAGAGCTCGCGGTGCGACTCGATCACCCCGGCGCGGCGCAGGTGGTCGATCAGGCCCTGGTAGTCGTCCCACGAGTCGAGCCGGGGCGGCAGGCCGCCGGTGGGCACGCCCTCCAGCACGTCGATGCGGTGCGCATGATGGCCGGTGAGCCGCCCCTGCCAGAACGGGCTGTTGGCCGAGAGGGCCAGCAGGGTGGGCAGGTGCTGGTGCAGCCGGTTCATCACCGCGATCGCCGCGTCGCCCGAGGGCACGCCCACGTGCACGTGCAGCCCGAAGGTGACCGGGCGGATGACCGTCTCCTGGAGGAAGTCGGCCAGCTTGTAGTACCGCTCGTTGGGAGTGATCTGCTGGTCGCGCCAGCTCGAGAACGGGTGCGTGCCGGCCCAGAGCAGCTCGACCCCGCAGGTCGCGGCGGCCCGCTCCACGGCCTGGATCTTGCCGGCCAGATCGCCGCCCACGGCATCGGCGGTGCGGCAGACGTCGGTGTTCAGCTCGATATAGCATTGCAGGAACTCGGGCTTCACCGAGTCGTGCAGCGCCGGCGGGATCGTATCGAGCAGCTCGCTGACGGCGCTGGCCAGGGCCATCGAGCCGGTCTCGACGAGTGCCAGTTCAATCTCCACGCCCAGCGTGGGCCAGGCGTTGGGGCGGAAGCTCTCGGCGGCCATGGGAGCAGACTCCGGGTGCCGGCGCGGACGCCAGCACGGCCCGATCCCCCCGCGCGGCCACTCCCCGGGACGGTTCCTGCCCGGGGCACCTGCGGGGGCACCCGACCCTTGTGGATCGCCCGTCCCTCGGACGTGTCGCGCGTCCGGTTTCTCTCGTGGAGCGGGTCGCCGATCGCCCGGTTTGCCTCGCCCGGGCCCGGCTAGCCGCCGTGAGCGGCCCCCGCAACGTCTCGACCCATGAGCGAATGCTGTGCCGTGCTCGCCCTTGACCACCGTCCCCGCCGCCCTGCCTTGCCGGGTCCTGGTCCGGTCAACCCCTCCTCCCGCCTGCCCGAGCCGGCCGGTCCTCACCGTCCGCGCTCACCACCAGCCGCTGGCGAGTCAGCGTCGTGGGTGAGAAGCTCGTTTCGGGGCCGGCCTCGCCGGGAGGTCGGCCTCCGGAGCCACGGCCACCCTCCCGATCGGGCCGCGCCTCGCCGACTCGCGGTTGCGTCGGGAGCGGAGCGTTTCTCTCATGGCTGACGCCGGTCCGCCGGAACTCATCGCGATCAACCACGACGATTATCACGCCAGGCATGTCGGCCGCACGGCCGACGGCCGCCAGTTCTTCCTGACCCACCCGTTCGAGTCCGCCAGCTCCGTCGGTGCCCACGACGGCGGCGAGTTCGTCGCCCTCTACCTGTTCGACGCGGCGGGCACGCTGCTGGAGGCGAAGATTGACGCCTTCGGTCCGCGAGCGACCGTGGACGAGGCGGAGGTGCGCCGGGTCACCGAGCAGCGCCTGCGCGACCTCGGCGCGGTCACCTTCGAGCGGATCGAGGTCGCCCCCTTCGCCGTGGAGCGCTTCGGCACCACCTTCGGCCTCGTCCCCCGCCCGCCCGAGGACGACGACGACTCGTGGGCCATCGAGCTCCAGCCCGGCAATTTCATGGCCTTCTTCGAACCCTGGGACAGTGGCGACTACGACACCTGATCGGACTGCACCGCGTTGCACCCTGCAGCGGGCTGCTCCAGACCGGCCCGCCTCTGGTTCTGAATGCACTCGCAACCCCAGCCATCCGCAGATCCAGGCCCGACCTCAATCCAATGGTCGCATACTACCCTTGCCCGATTTGCCGACGTGGGCGGATGAGGCCGGGCCCCTGGCCTGCGCTATCAAGACCCCGATCGATTCGAGGACTCTGACCTGTCCTCATGGTCCACCCTCGAGACTCCTGGACCGATGAAACCGTTCCGCGAATCGATGCAGCGCCGGGTCGCCACAATTGCCATCGGCCCCTCGACTGTCAGGGGGCAAGGCAGCGATGGCGTCGTCCAGGCGGCGCGTGATTTTCTGGAAACCCTGAATCTGACGAAGTTCGCCACCGACCGCCCCGATCGGTACCGGGCGGCTCTCGACCGGGCGACCCTGGCGCTTCAGGGACAGCTTCCCGGGCCGGCGGCATCCTTCGGCCTGGCGCGAAAGTGCCTCAACATCTTCCTGCGGGATGCGATCTACAACTACTACCTGCGAGGCGCGTTCGAGCTGGAAATCGCGGAGCCACTCCTGGAAGTTCCGCTCGACTCCCTGGTGGCCAAGAATCTGCACGAGACGTCACCGAACGACTGCCCGCGATGGACCACCATCCGGGGATTGTCCGAGGCGGACAGCGACCTGTACCAGCGCGTCGCATCGCGGATGGCTGCGCGTCAGGGGATGATGCGGGTCCATCTGGACCTGTATCTCTGGCGAAAGCCTGACGAGTCCGATTGACAAGGTGGCTGGGGTCCTGACGAGGAGTTGCAACCCCGCCCATCCGCCGTGCAGATTGACGCTGCTGCATGGCCTGATTCGGCTGATCGCCCGGCTCGTTCCGGACGGGTGGCTGGGGTCTCGACTCCGGGTCGAGACCCCGGGACGGCGACTGCCGCCGGGTCAACACGTCTGTGGGCCGATCGCCAGGCTCGCTCGGCTCGGCCTGCCGGGTCAGCTCGGGGGCACCCATTCCGGGGGGATCGGGTCGGGGATCAGGCTCACGGTCGGAGTGCCCTCGTACCACCCGGCGCTCGACCAGCGCCAGTCGGCCGCGCGCTCGACCAGGCCACGACGGACCGGATTCTGGTGGACGTAGTCGAGCATGGCCATCAGGGTCACGGGCGCTTCAATGTTCCGGTCGTAACCGCCGCCCGACTGCCAGAAGAGGCGTTCCTGGGTCTCACCACGCAGCCGGCTGATCCGGGGCAACCACCGGGGCGCATACGTCTCCAGATACTTCACGGCGCGTTGGCCGACCGGCTGCTTGATCGACTTCAGGAGGGCTGCGACCGTGCCGTCGGGCTGACGGGGATGGATTACCAGGTGGACGTGCTCGGGCATGAAGACGAACGCCCAGAGTGCAAAGTGCTGCCGGGCCCTGGCCTGTTCGATCGCTTGGGCGAGCCATTTGCAGGTCCGCTCCGCCCCGAGGAAGCGATACCCGCGATAGCAGGAGAACGTCAGTTCGTGGGCGTGCCCGGGCTCATCAAAGTTGCGACGCCGTTGAATTCGATGACGGTAGTCCATGTTTTATAGGCTACGCGTTCGGACGTCGGTGGCAAGGCCTGAGCCATTGCGCCGGGGTCTCGACCAGGAGTCGAGACCCCAGCCACCCTTGAGCGCCGAGACCATCCCGGATGGCTGGGGCCCAGCGATTTCTGGGGTGGCTGGCGTCCGGCCTCGGACCCCGGTGCCGATTGACGTCACAGGCCAATGCTCCGGGGTCTCGACCAGGAGTCGAGACCCCAGCCACCCGTTCAGGCCCACCCGCCGTGGCGGTCGTGGTCACATGCAACCGTCGACCCACACGTCGGACGGCCGATAGCCGAGCCAGAGGTCCCATGCCTTGGCCCGGACGATCTCGTCAGCGACGGCTTCGGGATCGGTGGAGACCACGATCTCGGCGTGGTCGACCAGAACGCCCCCGGGCCGGTATTCCACGATGAGCTTGATCGGGAACGGCAGCGGCAGCGTGATTTCTGGCTCGTGCAGAGTGTTGCTGCTGAACTTCATGGCGGGCTTACCCCGGCAACGTGGCGCGGCCGGCCTGGACGTCGGCGACGAGGCGGTCCATCTCGGCGAGCTCCTCGGTGAAGGGGGCCTGCACGGGGGGGAAGCGGAAGCCGGTCTTGGGGTCGAGGTCGAAGGCGGTGACGCGGAAGCTGATGGCGAACCGCTCGCGCTTCCACTGGGCGAAGCAGAACAGGCGGACGAACTTGCGGATGGCGGCGGCGAGCTGCGCGGGGTCGTCGTGGTAGTAGGAACGTAAGGCGGGCCAGAAGCGGCGGAGGATGTCGGCGGGGGCGAGGCCGAGCTGGACGAAGGCGTACATGAGCTGGTCGAGCACGGGGAACGGCATCAGGTCGGCCTCGTCGGTCTGCTCGACGCCGCCGGGGGTGCGGGGGCGGAGCTCGGCGGAGGCGTCCATGACGTCGACCTTCGCGAAGCCCTCCAGGCCGTGGAACTGGCGGGCCCAGGCGAGGTAGAGCTTGACCAGGCTCTTGGGCACGTCGGCGATCGGGGCCAGACCGCCGCTGGTGTCGCCGTCCATGGTCGTGTAGCCGACGGCCGCCTCGCTCTTGTTGCTGGTCACCAGCAAGAGCGCATTGTGCAGGTTGGCGACGGTCCAGATCAGCATGCCGCGGAGGCGGGCCTGGATGTTCTGGAGCGGGATGTCGTGCGCGGGGTTGGACCAGCTCATGGTCAGGCCGGTGAGCTGCCCGACGGTCTCCTCGGCGGCGTCGAGGGCGCGCTGGATGGCCCCGTCGTAGAAGGTGGCGCCGATCTCGTCGGCGCCGGCCCGCGCGGCGGTGCGGGTGGCGAGGCCGGAGTTCTCGGTGGCCAGGTAGGCGCACACCAGGCCCTCCCCGACCTTGCGGCGGACCTCGTCGAGGGACAGCTCGGGGTATCCGTAGCGGACCATCTGCCGCACGAGCAGGGCGACCATGGCGCTGTCGCGGCCGCCGGAGAGCGCCAGGCAGCAGGTCTTGATGCCGGACTTGCGGGTGTAATCGCGCAGGGCGATCGCCAGGGCGAGCTCCAGCTCCAGGTGGTTCAGGTCGCGCTCGGTGATGGTGCGGCCCTTCAGCGCCCCCTGCTCGAGGTAGGCCAATGAGGGGTCGGGGTGCGAGGGCTCGGGCGGCAGCCAGTAGGGGGGCGGCGGGGGGGCGGCCTGGTCGGTGCCGAAGTCGCCGCGGACCCGCACGACCGGGGGCGCCTTGCCGATCAGCCCGGCGTTGACCCGGCCGAGCTGGTCGCGCCAGGAGCCCTCCTCCATGCGGGCGTGGCGGACCTCGCCCAGGTCGACGACGCGATGGAGGAGCTCCCAGTCGCGGTCGAAGACGAACCGGCGGCCCTCGGCGTCGATGCGGCCGTTGACGGCGACGAACAGGCTGCCGTCGAAGACGAGTCTCGTGGAGTCGCAGCCCAGCAGCGAGGTGTACAGATAGACGCAGTGGTCCTCGCGGCTGATCTGCCGCACCATCCGCCGGCGGGTCTGGTGCTTGCCGATGCTGAACCACGACGCCGACGGGTTCAGCAGGATCTCCGCGCCCGAGAGGGCGAAGAACGAGCCGGGGCGGATGCCCTTCCAGGCGTCCTCGCAGATCTCGAACGCGACGGTGCCCAGCCCCGGCAGCTCGAAGAGCTGGGTGCCGAGCGGGACCTCGACGCCGCTGCCGCCGGGCGTGGGGCCGCGGTAGCTGACCACGCGGCCGTGGGTCCAGGGGGAGAAGTAGCGGTTCTCGTACTCGACGTCGCCGGTGGCGAGATTTTCCTTGGCGACGAGGCCGACGAGCTGGCCGTCGGCGAGCAGGCCCATGGCGTTGAAGAGGACGCCCTCGAAGAGCAAGGGGAGCCCGACGGCGACGGCCATGCCGGCGGTGGCGTCGGCCAGGCTCAGCAGGCGGTCCCAGGAGCGCTCGGCGGTGCCCATGCGGAGCAGGCGGTCGCCGAGGCTGTAGCCGGACAGGCACATCTCGGGCAGCAGCAGGAGCTTGACGCCGTCGGCGCGGGCGGCGTCGATGACCTGGCGGACGCGGGCCTCGTTGCCCGCCCAGTCGCCGACCGTCTGGTTGACCGAGGCCACGGCCACGTGGGCCTGCTGGTTCGCCATCGCAGGAGTCTCTCCCTTGCCGGGCCGGGCCCGCAGGACCGGGCGCGCCTGCGGAGTCGGGCGGCCCGGTCGGTGGCCGATCCGGGGAGGGTCCAGCCTAAGGCCCGGCGGGCGCGCGGGTCAATCGGACCGCGCGGGCCGCGGTGGGGGGCTGGGGCAGCACCCGGATCGGAGACTTGCCTGGAATCCTGGCTTTTCGCTGTTCGCGTTGGCCGATATCGATTAGGTTGACGATGGCGGGGTGTGGCGGCTTGACAGCGGACGCCCCGCGACGACCGGCCTGTCCTTCTCCGCTCCCAGAAGCCAGGTTCCGCTCCCATGGTGACGGATCCCCCTCGTGCCGTGGGTGGTGCACTCTCGCACTTGCTCCGGCGCCTTCGCCTTCTCCTCGGGTCGGCCACGACGGCTGCCCGGGCCCTGGTGGCTCCCGCGCTGGCCGTGACCCCGAACCGTTCTTCCGCCACGCTGAACGCCTTCGCCCTGGGGCTGCCGGCCCTCGGCGACGACCCGGATCACGACCGGCCCGCAGCGGCCGACGACCACGACCTGTGGTGGTCGGACGAGCCGGCCGGGGACGGGTCCGGGGCGGATGCCGACCGGGTGGCCGCCGACCGCTCGATGGCCGAGCTGAGCCTCTCCCATCAGGAGCGGCCCGGCGTCGATGCCATCGAGGCCCTGGAGCGGCTGAGCCTCAGCGGCCGTCGGACCCGCGGGCAGGACCCGTGGGCGAGCGGACCGATCAACGTCCTGGATCGCCTCGGCTGAGGGGCCCCTGTCCCCTCGAACCACCACGCTCGTCCGGCCCGGCCTCCGGGCGAACCCGCCCCCCCGCTCGTTTCCTTTCGGAGCCCGCGCGTTGACCTTTCGCCTGACCTGGCTCGTGGTCCTGCTCGCCGTCGTCGCCGCGCCCGATGCGCGGCCGGCGGGTGTGCCGGCCGTGGCGACGGTCGGGCCGGAGTCGGGCGTGCGAGCGGCCGAGCCCCAGGTGGTGCCGGCCGAGCCCGGTGACCGCCCGCAGCCGCTCGAAGAGCGGCTTGACGAGGTCTGGGACGGCGAGGACGACGACGACGATGACGACCGCCACTCGCTGCCGGCCCGGCGCGGCGGCACGCGGGCGCATCCGCCCGGCCTGAGCTTCGGCCGGCTCCGGCCCACCCGGCCCCTTGTTGCCCCACCCAACCCCCCCCCCCCCCCGAGCCCCCCCCCCCCGCCCCCCGCCCGGCCCCCCCCCCCCCCGGGGCCCACCCCCCCCCCCCCCCCCCCACCCC
>CAZUZD010000188.1:2308-12091 GCA_964624465.1 uncultured Isosphaeraceae bacterium | reverse complement strand
AAGGCCCTGGAGCTGAAGCTGTTCCAGGACTCCAAGGACACGATCAAGCTCACGTCGCTGGTCTCCAGCGTCGTGGACCGCGACACCCAGGAGAAGATCGACATCGTCAAGGAGCGGCTGGTGCGCACGTACGGCTACGACGAGGATTCGGCCACCGACATCCTCAACTACGTGGCCAGCATCTTCGCCCGTGGCGACGTCAAGGGCGGCCGCTGACGAGGCCCGCCCCCCCGCCGATCGGCCCGCCGGCCTTGGACAGCCGGCGGGCCCCGGAATACAATTTGCAGCGGGCACGGCGCCGCCGGGATCCGGCGGCCCCCGGGGCCGGGACGCGACCGCTGGAGCCGGGCGTCCCGACCCCAACCTGCGGGCGGCCAGCCCCGGGTTCCCCCATCCGATCTTTGGCACCGAGGCGCAGCGGTCTCCCGAGGCGCGGCCCCCTGCGGCTGCGCCCCGGCCGGGCCGCTGTCCGGGGTTCCGGGCCCTGGGCCGCCCGTGAACGGGCGGCCGCGGGGCGAGCGGCGAGACGACTCTGTGCGACCCACCTGACGGCGAGGGGACTCCGGCCGTGGTGCGAAAAATCGAGCGGGACGCCAACCGCTTCAAGCAGATCGTGCGGGGCCGCATCAAGAGCGACCTCCGCAAGTACATCTCGCACGGCGAGATGATCGGCAAGACCGGCGGCGAGCTGGTGTCGATCCCCTTGCCGCAGATCGAGATCCCCGAGTTCCGCTACGGCCCCCGCAACTCGGGCGGCGTGGGCCAGGGCCCCGGCGAGATCGGCCAGCCGATCGGTCGCGCCGGCAACGGCGACCAGCCGGGGCCGGCCGGCGACGCCCCCGGCCAGCACATCCTCGAGGTCGAGATGACCCTCGAGGAGCTCGCCGAGATCCTCGGCGAGGGCCTCGAACTGCCGCGGATCCAGCCCAAGGGCCGCGCCAACATCGTCGAGGACAAGGACAAGTACACCGGCATCCGCCAGACCGGGCCCGAGAGCCTGCGGCACTTCAAGCGCACCTACAAGAAGGCGCTCCGCCGCCAGATCGCCTCCAGCACGTATGACCCCGGCGACCCGATGGTCATCCCCGTGCGCGAGGACAAGCTGTACCGGTCGTGGAACCCGACGCCCCTGCCGCACTCCAACGCGGTGGTCTTCTACCTGATGGACGTCTCGGGGAGCATGACCGACGAGCAGAAGGAGATCGTGCGGATCGAGGCGTTCTGGATCGACACCTGGCTCCAGAGCCAGTACGACGGCGTGACCACCCGCTACATCATCCACGACGCCGCGGCCAAGGAGGTGGACCAGCACACCTTCTATCACACCCGCGAGTCGGGCGGCACGCGGATCAGCACCGCCTACCACCTCTGCCACCGCCTGATCGCGGCCGACCACCCGCCGGCCGACTGGAACATCTACGTGCTGCACTTCTCCGACGGCGACAACTGGGGCGAGGACAACCGCCAGTGCCTGGCCCTGCTCCGCGACCAGATCCTGCCCAAGGTCAACCTCTTCGGCTACGGCCAGGTCGAGAGCCCCTACGGCTCGGGCGAGTTCTACCGCGAGCTGGAGCAGCACCTCGACGCCGCGCCCAACCTGGCGCTCTCGGAGATCCGGAACAAGGAAGGGATCATGGACTCGATCAAGGAATTCCTCGGCCGCGGCCGCTGAGGCCGCCCGCCGCCCCGTCCCGCGTTTCCCCGTCCGAAGTTCGTACCGAAGGATGACCCGATGGCCAGCTTCCGCGTCCCGTATCCGACCGACCCCGAGAAGCGCCGCAGCCTGTTCGCGACGGCCCTGGCCCGGCTCCAGGGCCACGGGGTCTGCGAGGGGGACCACGACGCCGGCCGCTTCAGCGGCCAGACCCCGATCGGCGCCATCGAAGGCACGTACCACGCCGAGCCCGGCGGCGGCGAGCTGGTCGTCGAGATCACCAAGAAGCCGATGCTCGTGCCGCTGTCGCTGATCGAGAACGAGGCCCGCAAGTTCTCGAACCTGGCCTGACCGACGCGACGATCGCCCCCGCCGGGGCCCGGGCGGTTGACCCGGGCCCCGGATCCATCGGAGTCCACCGAACCGTCTGAAGCCCCCGAGCGAACCAGAGAGTCCGCGACCTCACACGCGAGCGAGGCCCGATCCATGACGCTCATGAGCACGGCCCACGACCTGCCGGCGGACCTGCGCGACCTGCAGGGGGAGATCGAGGCCCACGCGCGCAGCTTCGGGCTCGACTGCTTCCCCACCATCTTCGAGGTGCTCGACTACGACGAGCTCTCCGAGATCGCCGCCCTGGGCGGGTTCCCCACCCGGTACCCCCACTGGCGGTTCGGCATGGAGTACGAGCAGCTCGCCAAGGGCTACCGCTACGGGCTCCAGAAGATCTACGAGATGGTGATCAACACCGACCCCTGCTACGCGTACCTGCTGCGCTGCAACCAGCGGGTCGACCAGAAGCTGGTGATGGCGCACGTTTACGGCCACAACGACTTCTTCAAGAACAACATCTGCTTCAGCCGCACGAATCGCAAGATGATGGACGAGATGGCCAACCACGGCACCCGGATCCGCCGCTTCATGGAGCGGCTGGGCACGGACGTGGTGGAGGACTTCATCGACAGCTGCCTGTCGCTGGAGAACCTGATCGACCCGCACGCCCCGTTCATCAAGCGCCGGGGGACCCCGGACCGCTACGACTTCCACGCCGAGGGGGAGGCCGCCGCCGGCCCGACGAAGTTCCAGTCCAAGGACTACATGGACGCGTTCATCAACCCGCCGGCGTACCTGGAGCAGCAGGCGCGGCAGCGGGCGGCCGAACAGCAGCAGGCGACCGCCTTTCCCGAGGCGCCGGAACGCGACGTGCTCCGGTTCCTGCTGGAGCACGCCCCCCTGAAGGCCTGGCAGCACGACGTGCTGGCGATCATCCGCGAGGAGGCGTACTACTTCGCCCCCCAGGGCCAGACCAAGATCATGAACGAGGGCTGGGCGTCGTACTGGCACTCGACGATCATGACCACCCGCACCCTCGCCCCCGACGAGCTGGTCGACTACGCCGACCACCACTCGGGCACCATGGCCACCCACCCCGGCCGGCTGAACCCGTACAAGCTCGGCATCGAGCTGTTCCGCGACATCGAGGAGCGCTGGAACAAGGGCCAGTTCGGACCCGAGTGGGACGCCTGCGACGACTACCGCGCCAAGCAGCGCTGGGACACCCAGGCCGGCCTGGGGCGGCAGAAGATCTTCGAGGTGCGGCAGATCCACAGCGACGTGACGTTCATCGACACGTTCCTGACCCCGGAGTTCTGCCGGCGTCACGGGTTCTTCAGCTTCAAGTACAACGAGCAGCACGAGACCTACGAGATCGAGAGCCGCGAGTTCGCGCAAATCAAGGAGCGGCTGCTCTTCGGGCTCACCAACTTCGGGCAGCCGATCATCCGGGTGACCGACGGCAACTACAAGAATCGCGGCGAGCTGTACCTGACGCAGGACCACGTCGGCGTCGACCTGAAGCTCGACCACGCGCAGGACACCCTGCGGCATCTGCACCGCCTCTGGTCGCGGCCGGTCCACCTGGAGACGGTCGTGGAGGGGCGTCCGACCCTGGTCTCGTTCGACGGCGCGGATCACTCGATCCGCCCGCTGGGAGGCACCGTCCATGAGCCTGAGCCGCCGAATCGTCGCCGCGCTGGTTGACCCCCGGGTCGGCCCCGCGCCCCACCCGGTCACGGCCCTCGACGGCCACCATCGCCTGACCCTCGCCGTGCGGCTCGACAGCCCCGTCGGGGTCGAGCTCGACGGCCTGACGTTCGCCGTCGAGGACCCCGCCCGCCCGGCCCGTTCGCTCGACGAGCTGAAGGCCTGGGCCGCGCGGGTGGCCGCCCGCGTCACCTACCTCATGGAGGACCTGGTCCTGATCGAGGCCGACGCCGCCGGCGTCGAGGTCGAGCTCCGCAGCGGCCGGCCCACGGCCCGCGACGGCCGCCGCTCGTACTACGAGGCGCGGCTCGACCGCAACGCCACCCTGCGGCTCTCCCGCGTCAGCTTCGACGAGTCCAGCCGCCGCCGGTCCGACACGCCGTTCCAGCTCACCACCGAGACCCTGGAGCGCCTGGCCGACGACCTGGTGGCGACCGCCGGCTGACCCCACCGGGTCGGCCCGGAGCGTGGCGAGAGCGGGCAACCGGCCCGGGGAGGGGGCTCCCCGGGGCTCGGCCGGGGGCCCGGTCGGTGGCGGGGGTTCGGGGGGGCATGCTATAGTACGCCCAGGGGCCTCCGGTCCCGATCCCCGACGGCCGGACGGTGACGGCCCCGACGCGCCCTCGAGACCACGCGATGCTGCACCCCTGGCACGACGTGACCCCCGGCGAGCGATTGCCGCAGGAGTTCCACGTCATCGTCGAGATCCCGATGGGATCGAGCGTCAAGTACGAGCTCGACAAGCGCACCGGCCTGTTGCGGCTGGACCGCATCCTGTACTCGGCCGTGTACTACCCGGCCAACTACGGCTTCGTGCCCCAGACCTACGCCGACGACGACGACCCGCTCGACGTGCTGGTGCTCTGCCAGGAGGCCCTGGCGCCGATGACGCTGGTCAAGGCCCGCGCCATCGGCCTGATGACGATGATGGACGCCGGCAAGAAGGACCACAAGATCCTCGCCGTCGCCATCGACGACCCCGAGTTCAACGGCTTCCGCGAGGCCCGCGAGCTGCCGCCGCACCGGCTCATGATGCTCCGCCGCTTCTTCCAGGACTACAAGCTCCTGGAGGGCAAGGCCGTCGAGGTCGACGAGATCGAGTCGTCGGAGAAGGCCGTCCCCGTCATCGAGGACGCCCTCCAGCGCTACAGCGCCCAGCGCCGCCGCGGGTTCCACGACAGCCCCTGACCTGACCCCGACCCGCACGCCCCGGCCCCCGGCCCTCCGGCCGGGGCCGCCGGTGGATCCCGAAAGGCCGCCGATGACGACGCCCCACGACACGTTCGAGGTCCGAGGCGCGGTCGCGATCACCCTGATCCAGCTCATGAAGCTGGCCAACCGCGCCGACTCGGGCGGCCAGGCCAAGGCGATGGTCGAGGACGGCCTGGTCCGGGTCAACGGCGAACCCGAGGCCCGCAAGCGCCGGCAGATGGCCCACGGCGACATCGTCGAGGTCGAGGGCCACCCCCCCCTCCGCCTGATCCTCGCCGACGCCCCCGCCCCGCCCGCCTGAGCGGCCCGCGACGCCGCCCACATCGATCCGGGCCGCGGACCCTTGCCTGCGGGCGGGCGGGTCCCGTAAATTCAGGCGGGCGGCTCTGAAGGTCCTTCCTTCTCCTATCAACCTAGGGCCTTCGCTCTCCGCCCAACTCGAACGTCCCGCCGGCTCCCGGTCGGGACGTTTCGCATTCCTGGCGAGCCCTCGGTATGAACGCGCTGTACCTCCGCCGCCACTCAAAGGTGATCCTGCCGGAGGGGACCGGGGCGACCCCTGGGAACGTCATCGCCACGCTCGGGAAGAACCTCGAGTCGCTCGGGTTCGGCCTGGGCGCGGACCTGATCGACGCGCTCACCAGGTTGAGCCCGGAGCAGGTCGCCGCGTTCGCGCAGCGACTCATCAAGGACCTGCTCGTCCTGGTCGGTGCCCATCGCAAGTTCCGGCCGATGTACCCCGGCTTCCCGGCGCAGGTCATGGGCATGAGCGAGGCGGAGCTGTACCTCCGCGCCGTCCGGCACTACCGGACCCTGGAACGGCCGCAATTCGCGGCCGAGGACCGGCCTCCGCTCGAGGACACGCCCGGGCTCCGGATCATCCATCTGGGCCGCCGCGAGGAATTCGAGGGGATCTTCACCCACCTGGTCGCCTCGAAGTCGCCCTTCGCGCCCCAGGATCAGCAGGACGTGTCCTGGTTCGTGGCGCAGTCCCGCGACGGCATCACACGCCTCATGCCCGACGCGATCCCGTGCAAGGAAAACCTCGCGTACGTCGGGGCCGAGCTGATCCGGCACACCACCGACGCCGCCACGCTCCTGGACCGTCACATCCGGACCGCCACCGACGTGCTGCGGCTGGCCGTCGCGCTCAGCGGGGGCGACACCTCGCTGGCCGTCCCGTGCCCGTTCGGCAAGTTCCGCCGGGCCGAGCGCGCCCTGCTCCTGGGCTGGCTGGACCGGGCACCGAATCGGGTGGAGGACATGCTCCGGTGGCGACCGCGCTGGATCAGGCTGGGGGAGCGCCTGCATCCGGGCGAGTACGCCGGCCGATTCCCCTGGGCTGCGGCCGCGTTTCATGTCGTGCGGAATCGGCTCCCGTTCGACTCGTTCAACGCGCGCGTCGAGCGTGGGCTCCTGGGGCGCGACACGGGCGGCGTGCTGGACCTGCTCGACGCCCGCCCCGGCGAGCTGGCCCGCCGGCTCGACCACCTGGCCCGGACCGCGGCCGACGCCGCCGCCGTGGTCGAGCGGTTCGCCGCGCGGGCGCCCGCGGTCGCCACGCCCGTGCTGCTCCAGGTGCTCACCCACTTCCGCCGCCGCGACCAGCCGCCGGGGCTCCGGGTGTTCGTCCCCAAGGGCGACGTCGCCCGGCTGTTCGCGACCCGAGCCGCCGTGCCAGCCCTGCCGGCGGGGGTCGCGGCCAGGCTCGCGGGGATCGCCGAGGCCGCGCTGCTGGACCGGTTCGCGCAGCGGCCGCCGCTGGGCCGGTGCTTCCTCGACGACCGGCTCCGCGATTACCTCGTCCCGTTCTCGCAGCGCTCGGCGTCGAAGGCGCTCCGGACGCTGGTCCGGGGCAGCCGGCTGCCGCTGCCCGACGGCCAGACGCTCCGGTTCTTCGTCTGGTGGCGGAACGGCCGGAGCCGGGTGGATATCGATCTGTCGGCGGCCCTGTACGACGCCGACTTCGGCCACATCACCACCCTCGCCTACTACAACCTGAAGGACTTCGGCGCGCACCACAGCGGCGACATCGTCGACGCGCCACAGGGCGCGGCCGAGTTCATCGACGTGGACCGCGCGCGGTCGCTCGAGCGGCGGGTGCGCTACGTCGTGATGTGCCTGAACAGCTTCACCGAGCAGGCCTACTGCGACTTGCCCGAGTGCTTCGCCGGCTGGATGGCGCGCCAGTCGCCCGGCTCGGGGGCGATCTTCGAGCCCAGCACCGTCGTCGACCGGGTCGATCTGGCCTCGAACACGCGGATCTGCCTGCCGGCGGTCTTCGACCTGGTGGCCCGCGAGGTGATCTGGGCCGACATCGCGCTCAAAGGCCATCCCCGTTTCGCCAACAACGTGCACCACAACCTCGCCGGCGTCTCCCTGATGCTGCGAGCCCTGATCGAACTGCGCAAGACCGACCTGCACGCCCTCTTCGAGCTGCACGTCCGGGCCCGCGGCGAGCGGGTCCCCGACCCCGAGGCCGCCGACACCGTCTTCTCGGTCGACCGCGGCATCACCCCCTTCGACCTGCCTCGCATCACCTCCGAGTTCCTCTGAACCGGCGTCGACCCGACGAGCGGTCGAGGCTCCGGGGGTGACCGGCACCCCGCGATCGGGGCCGGTGGGCCCAGTTTGAATTTTCCCGGATCGGGACGGCCCCTCGATTCGAAGATCCGGAGTGGTCGGCGCTCGCCGCGTCCGGGGCCCACCGCCGCGGCACACGGGCGCCGGCCGCACCCCGCGGGTGGCCGGGGCGGTCGAGCCGGTGGGCCGTGCGGCCGCAACGGCTTCGGTCGCGGGACCACCCCGGAAACCGGCCGGCGCGGGCCCGAACGGGCGGGGCGTGCCGGCCAGGAATCGTCTGTCCTCCTGGAACGGAGAGGCTCGTGATGTCCCACACCTTGAAATCCCCGGCGCCCGAGCTGCCCGGCGCTCCCCGGCTGACGCCGGGCGCCACCGTCGGCCAGCGCTGGCGGTTCCAGCGCGACCTGGTGATCTACCTGGCCCACCGCCGCAACGGCCTGTCGCAGCGGCTGCTGGCGCAGGTGTTCGACCTGCCCCGCTCGCGGATCAGCGCCATCGTGCGCTCGTTCCCCGGGCGGGTCGCCGGCACGCCGGGCCTGGGCCAGCCGGCGGACGGCCCCGACGATTGAGAGCCACGGCGGCCCAGGGCCGCGGGGGACGGCGCCCGATCGGGCGGGAGGAGCCCGCGATGCGACCCATCCCGACCGCCCGCGGCGCCGAGGCTTCGGCCGCGCGGGCGATCGATCGAGTGCCCCACCATGCCACGATCCCCGGCCACGCCCCCGACGGCGGCGGGCCCCCCCGCGCCCCCGGGGGAGCGTCCCGCCGACGCCCGCGCCCTCTGGAGCGCCGTCCGCGACCTGATCGGCCTCGAGCTGGTCCGCGAGCCGGTCTGCCGCGGGCACACCAGCCCCTGGCAGTACTTCGCGCAGCTCTACCTGGAGCGGCCGCCGCTGGCGCTGGTGCACGGCCCGCGCGGCGGCGGCAAGTCGCTGCTGGCGGCCGTCGACACCCACCTGCGGAGCCGCTGGACCCCCGGCTACGGCACCCGCATCCTCGGCGGCTCCCGCGCCCAGTCGGCGCAGGTCTACGAGGCGATGGCGAGCATCGTGCGCGAGCGCGATCCCGACCCGGTCGCGAAGCTCCAGAAGGAGACGGCCCGCTACCACAACGGCGCCGAGGTCACCCTGCTGGCGGCCTCGCGCACCAGCGTGCGGGGCCCGCACGTGCCCAGCCTCAAGCTCGACGAGGTCGACGAGATCGACCCCGAGATCCGCGAGGCGGCGATGGGCATGTGCCTGAACCGCCGCGGCGAGCCGGCCACCGTACACATGACCTCGACCTGGCACCGCCTCGGCGGCCCGATGGCCGGGCTCATCGAACGCGGCCGCGCCGGCGAGTTCCCGTTCTTCACCTTCTGCGCCTTCGATGTGCTGGAGTTCTGCCCCGACGAGCGGAGCGGGCCCCGGCTCGAGCACTGCCCGCAGTGCCCGCTGATGCCCTGGTGCCACGAGGACCGCGACAGCCACCCCGCCGGCCTGCCCAAGGCCAAGCGGGCCCGGGGCCACTACGGCATCGACGCGTTGATCCAGAAGGTGCAGGCGACCAGCCGCCGCACCTTCGAGGCCGACTACCTCTGCCGCGGCCCCCGCGCCGACGGCCTCTGGTTCCCCGGCTTCGACGAGACCATCTGTGTCACCAAGGCCGCCGAGTACGACCCGGCGCTGCCCGTGCACCTGGCGATTGACCCAGGCGTCGTCACCGGCGCCGTCTTCTTCCAGGTCGCCCGCACGCCCGGCGTGGCGGGCCCGACCGACCGCGTGCGGGTCTTCGCCGACTACCTGGCCGAGGACGTGCCGGCCGAGCGGAACGCGCGGGCGCTGGTGGAGCTGGCGCTGGAGCGGTGCCAGGGTCGGCTGGAGGCGGTGTGGTACGACCCGGCGGGCTCGCACCGCACGCCGATCGGCCCGACCGTGCTGGCCGAGTTCGAGCGCGGGGGGCTCCGCGGCCTACGGCCCTGGCCGCGCGGGTCGGTCGCCGACGGCCTGGCCCTCGTCGACTCGTTCGTGCAGGCCGCCGACGGCCGCGCCCACCTGGGCATCCACCCCCGCTGCGAGGCGCTGCGGCGGGCCCTGGGCAGCTACCGTCGCGCCCGCCGCGGCGGCCAGTGGCAGGACTATCCCGAGGACCCCCAGCACCCGCACGAGGACCTCGTCGACGCCCTCCGCGGCGGCCTCCGCGCCCTCTTCCCCGACGGCCGCCGCCCGCCCCCCCCCGCCCCGGCCCCCCGCCCCGCCCGCCGGGCCGTGGAGCCCGCCCAACCGGGACTTCGGAGGGCGGGTGCCCGGCGC
>CAZUZD010000188.1:0-2298 GCA_964624465.1 uncultured Isosphaeraceae bacterium | reverse complement strand
CTGCCCCGCCTCCCCGCCCGCCGGATCTTCTAGCCGGCAAATCCTGTACTTCGTAGGGCGGATCAGCGCAGCGTCATCCGCCGCAACGGGTCGGAAAGCTTCGGTGCGGCCCGGGTGCTGGGCCAATCGAGGGGCCGACCTGCGGGCCCGGCGGATGACGCTGCGCTGATCCGCCCTACGGAACTCCCCTACCCCAAACTGTGCGAGACCAAACCATGCGCAGACCGAACGACGCGGCGCGGGAGCTGATCCGGCGCCGGCATCCCGAGTGGCGCGAGCACCACCTTCGGTGGCGGTGGCTGCTGGACTCGCTCGAAGGCGGCGAGCGGTACCGCCAGGCGGTCTACGGCTTCGATCGCCGCGGCTTGCCGGTGCGGAACCTCGTGCGCCACAAGCGCGAGTACCCCGACCCGCGCGAGACCATCGACGCGGCCACCGGGCCGTTCGCCGAGCTGCTGAGCGGCGGCGATCCGTCGGGCTCGGCGACCGACGACGACTACGAGCTGCGGCGGGCCCGCACGCCCGTGCCCACCTTCGTGGCCGAGGCGGTCGAGACCCACCTGGCGCGGGTCTACGCCCGCGAGGTCCGCCGCGCCGGCCCCGAGCGGCTCGCCGCCTGGTGGGCCGACGTCGATGGCGCCGGCACGACCATGGACGAGTGGTTCGCCGAGACCGTCGCCCCGCTGCTCCTGGTGCTCGGCCAGCTCGACGTCGTGATGGACCACCCGCGCGTGCCCGAGGGCGAGGTCGTCACGACCCGCGCCGACGTCGAGCGTCTGGGCCTGGACCGCTGCCTGGCGTCGATCGTGCTGCCCGAGCACATGCTCTGGTGGCGGCTCGACGCCGACGGCACCGGCTACCGCGAATGCCTGGTGCGCGAGCATCACGAGGCCGACGGCGACGCGACCGCCGTGCGGTATCGCCACTGGACCGACGCCGGCTCGACGCTCTACGACGAGGCGGGCGCGGTGCTGGAGTCGCAGCCGCACCCGTTCGGCCGGGTGCCGATCGTGCGGCTCTTCGACGCCCGCAAGCCCCGCTGCCGCCACGTCGGCCAGTCGCGGTACGAGGGCGTCGCCGAGCGCCAGCGCGAGTACTACAACCGCGACAGCGAGCTGATCCTCTCCGACACGACCCAGGCCCACCCGCTGCTCCAGGGGCCCGAGGACTTCGTGCAGGCCGACGGCACTATCCCGATCGGCCCGAGCTGGCTGCTGCCGAAGAAGAAGAACAGCGGCGGCGGCGGCGCGGCGACGTACGAGGGGTTCGACGTGGTCGCCTTCCCCAAGGAGGCCGCCGAGTCGATCCGCCGCAACAAGGCCGACCTCCGCGAGGAGGTGGACCGCGACTCGGCGCTGGTGCGGCCCACGGGCCGCGACGGGGCGCCGCAGTCGGGCCTGGCGAAGATGATCGACCACGCCGACGGCAACAACCGCCTGGCGAAGGTCGCCCGCACCCTGGCCCGCGCCGAGCGCACGGCCGCCGCGCTCGCCCTGGCCGTGCTCGGCGATGGCGCCGTCGACCCGGCCGAGCTGGCGGCGATCGAGGTCGTGTATCCGGTCGAGTTCGACCTGTACACGGCCGGCGACGTCGCGGCGGCGGCGACCGACTTCCAGGCCATCGCCGCCCGCGCCGGGATCTTGCCGACGACCGAGAAGCTCCTGCTCGGCCGGCTGCTGCGGCTCTGCCTGCCGGGCCTCAGCGACGCGCAGTACGACGTCTGCGAAGCGGAGATTGGCCAGCGCCTCGACGCGCCGGATCGCGAGCGTCGCCCCGCCTGAGACGTGGAAGTGGCCACCGGGTGGAATCGCGGCGGCCCGGCGCCGTCAGGAGTTCGGTCGCGGCGCCGGTTCGAAAAGCGAGCGCCCCGCGCCCTGGATGGGCACGGGGCCCCGGCCAGCCACCGGCGATCCCGGCCCCTCGCCTCCCCACGATCCTGGAGCGTCCATGACCCCCACCCCGATCCCGCACGGCCACGACGCCGACGCCGATGGCCTGGAGGCGCCCGGTCCCCCGGAGCCGATCGCCGAGGAGCGACCCGAGCCGGCGGCCGTCCCCGAGGCGCCGGCCGGGGTTCGACCCGCGGCCGACGCCACGGCCGAGGCCCGCCACGCCGAGCGTGAGCGGGCGCTGCTGGCGGCGGTGCTGGAGCGCGAGCTGGCCCTGGCGCTGGCGGGCCGGCCGCTGGTGCCGGGGGCGGCCGAGCAGCTGGTGCGGCTCTGGCGTGAGGAGTTCGCCGTCACCGAGGACGCCGGGCGGTTCCGCGTCGGCACGCCCGACGGCCGACCCCTGGCGCAG
>CAZUZD010000187.1:0-12148 GCA_964624465.1 uncultured Isosphaeraceae bacterium | reverse complement strand
CGCTGGGGTTTCATCGGATGGGGCAAGATGGCGTCCGCCCTGTTTCGCGGGATGATCCGGGCCGGGACCGCGCCGGCGTCCCGGATCGCGGCGAGCGACCCGCTCCCCGAGGCGCGGTCCGCCCTCGCCGAATTCGGCGACCTGGCCGTCTGCGACACGAATGCGGCCGTCCTGGCCCGGTCGGACGTGATCGTCCTGGCGGTCAAGCCGCAGAGCATGGCCGGGGTGATGGAGGAGATCCGCCCCGGGCTGACGGCCGATCACCTGGTCGTCTCGGTGGCCGCGGGGATCGGTCTGGCGACGCTCCAGGCGGGGCTCGGCGAGGACCGGCGGGTGATCCGGGTCATGCCGAATACCCCCGCGCTCCTGGGCGAGGGGGCCTCCGCGTATTGCCTCGGGAACCGTTGTCGGGTCGAGGACGAGGAGACGGTCCGCTCCTGCCTGCTGGCGGTCGGCCGGGCGTTCCGCGTCCCCGAAACGCAACTCGATGCGGTGACGGGACTTTCGGGGAGCGGGCCCGCGTTCGTCTATACGGTGATCGAGGCCCTCTCCGACGGCGGCGTCCGGGTCGGCCTCCCCCGCGACGTGGCCACGGCCCTGGCTGCCCAGACCGTCGCCGGGGCCGCCCAGATGGTCCTCCAGACGGGCCTGCACCCCGGCGTGCTCAAGGACCAGGTGACCAGCCCCGGCGGCACCACGATCGCCGGCCTGCACGCCCTGGAGCGGGCCGGCGTGCGGGCCGCCCTGATGGACGCCGTGATGGCCTCGGCCCAGCGCGCCGGCGAGCTGGGCCGCCCCGCCGGCCAGTGACGACGGCCGCTCCCCTGATCCCACCCGGAATCCGACCATGGCGAAGATCGGCGTGATCTCGGACGTCCACGGCGACCCGATCGCCCTGGAGCTGGCCTGGGCCCACCTGATCACCCAGGGGGCCGACGCCGTCGTCTGCGCCGGCGACGTGGCCGGCTACGGCCCGTTCCCCGACCGGGCCGTTGCCCTGCTCCAGCAGTGGCAGATCCCGACCGTCCGCGGCAACCACGACCGCTGGGCCGTCGAGCGCGCGGCCGGCGAGCTGGACCCCTGCGGCGGCGCCACGCCCGCGGCCGAGTCGCTCGCCTGGCTCAAGGAGCTGCCGTTCGACCGCCGCTTCGAGCGCGACGGCCGGTCGATCGCGCTGGTACACGCCTCGCCCAACGACGACATGGAGTTCGTCACGAAGGACAAATTCCCGCCGTCCTCCCTGCGCAGCCTGCTGGCGATGGTGGCGGCCGACGTGCTGATCGTCGGCCACACGCACGAGCCGATGTGGTTCCGCTGCGAGCAGGGGCTCGTGCTCAACCCGGGCTCGCTGATCGGCATCCGGCCGATGCGGACGACCTCGCGGACGTTCGCGATGCTCGACCTGGCCGACCTCTCGGTCACGTTCCACGACGTCGAGAGTGGCCGACCGGTGCCGATCGAGCCCTGGCCCGACGAGCCGACGGCCCCCGACCCGCAGGGGCGGCTCTTTTGAAGTTGCCGGTTCCTGGGGTACGTTGATGGCATCCTCCCAGCGCGTCCCCGTCCCCCATGTCGCCCCACCAGAATAGAGATCGAGGCCAGGCGTGACGCCCGACCGCCCCGTGCTCGTCTTCGACTTCGGCTCGCAGTACGTCCAGCTCATCGCGCGTCGCGTGCGCGAGCGGCACGCCTTCGCCACGATCGTGCGGCACGACCTGCCGCTGGAGCGGGTGCAGGAGCTGAACCCCCTGGCCCTGATCTTCTCGGGCGGCCCGTCGAGCGTCTACGAGGCCGGCGCCCCGAAGTGCGACCCGCGGCTGTTCGACCTCGACATCCCGATCCTCGGCATCTGCTACGGCATGCAGCTCGTTTGCGACGCCCTCGGCGGCCAGGTGCAGCCCGCCCCGGCCCGCGAGTACGGCCGCGCCGAGTGCCAGGTGCTCGACGCCGACGAGCCGCTCTTGCAGGGCGTGCCGGCGCACACGACCGTGTGGATGAGCCACGGCGACCAGGTGCAGACGACCGGCGACGCCTTCGTCGGGATCGCCGCCACGGCCACCTGCCCGGTGGCGGCGGTGCGGCACGCCTCGCGGCCGGTCTACGGGCTGCAGTTCCATCCCGAGGTCTCGCACACGCCCCAGGGGGCGACAATCCTCGGCAACTTCCTCGACCGCGTCTGCGGCAGCCCCGCCACCTGGACCATGGGCCGGTTCCTCGACCGCGCCGTGGCCGACATCCGGGCCCGGGTCGCCCCCGACGAGCGGGTCGTCTGCGGCGTCTCGGGCGGGGTGGATTCGTCGGTGGTCGCAGCCCTGCTGGCGAAGGCGCTCGGCAAGCAGGTCGTCTGCATCTTCGTGGACAACGGCCTGCTCCGCACCGGCGAGCGGGCGGCGGTGAGCGAGGCGTTCGGCCTGCACTCCGACGCCGAGCTGCGGGTCGTCGACGCCTCCGAGCGATTCCTCAACGCCCTGGCCGGGGTGACCGACCCGCAGGAGAAGCGGGTGCGGATCGGGCACACGTTCATCGACGTCTTCCGCGACGAGGCCCGCACGATCCCCAACGCCCGGTTCCTGGCGCAGGGGACGCTGTACCCCGACGTGATCGAGAGCGGCGGCTCGGTCGACGCGCCGGCGGCGACGATCAAGCACCACCACAACGTCGGCGGCCTGCCGGCCGAGCTGGGCTTCGAGCTGATCGAGCCCATGCGCGACCTGTTCAAGGATGAGGTCCGCACCCTCGGCACCGAGCTCGGCCTGCCCGACGAGATGGTCTGGCGCCACCCCTTCCCCGGCCCCGGCCTCGCCGTCCGCTGCCTGGGCGAGGTGACGGCCGCCAAGCTCGACGTGCTCCGCCAGGCCGACACCATCTTTCTGGAAGAGCTGCGGATCGCCGGCCTGGAGCGGGCCATCGGCCAGGCGTTCGCCGTGCTGCTGCCCGTGCAGTCGGTCGGCGTGATGGGCGACTTCCGCACGTATGAGAACGCCGTCGCCCTGCGGGCCGTCTCGACCGACGACTTCATGACGGCCGACTGGTCGCGGATCCCCCACGAGGTGCTCGCCAAGGCCTCGACCCGGATCATCAACTCGGTCAAGGGGATCAACCGGGTCGTCTATGACATCACCAGCAAGCCGCCCGGCACGATCGAGTGGGAGTGAGTGAGGGGCGGGCAGGGAGGCCACGGGTCGGATGCCTGACGCGCTGAAGTTCGTGCTGCTGCTGACGATCTCGAACACGTTCATGACGGTCGCCTGGTACGGGCACCTCAAGCACAAGGGCGCCGCGCTCTGGCTGGTGGTGCTGGCGAGCTGGGGGATCGCGCTGTTCGAGTACATCTTCCAGGTGCCGGCCAACCGTATCGGCTCGCGGGTGTTCAGCCTCACGCAGCTCAAGATCACCCAGGAGTGCATCACCCTGGCGGTGTTCCTGGTGTATGCGTTCGTCGTCTTCCGCGAGGTCCCGCGCTGGAATACGATGGTCTCGATGGGGCTGATCCTCGGAGCCGTCTACTTCGCGTTCCAGGGCCGGTCCTGAGCCTTCGCGCCTCGCCCGCCCCCAGTTCCCTCGCTCGAAGAACGACCGGGAGCCGTGCCCATGCCGACGCGATTGCTGCGCCCCCGCGCTGCGCTGCTGGCCCTGACCCTCGCCCTGGTCGCCACGGCGACGGCCTCGGCCGACACGCGGACGATCGCCCGCTGCGGCGACGGCTTCCTGGAGGAGGTCGAAGGCTCGAAGGTGCTGCACCTCAAGGGCACGCCCTACGCCATGGGCTACCAGCACGGCGTGCTGCTCAAGGACGACATCCGCGAGCTGGTCCGGTTCCTGTTCGACGTGAAGGCGAAGGAGTTCGGCGACGAGCTGGAGCTGAGCGTCTTCGGGAAGAAGGTCAAGCCGGACGCCCGGGTGCTGATCGGCACCATCGCCGGCAGCCAGAAGAAGTATGTGCCGGCCTGGTACTACGAGGAGCTGCGCGGGCTGGCCGACGGCTCGGGAGTCGCCTACGACGAGCTGCTGCGGGCGAACTTCATCCCCGAGCTGTTCCACTGCTCGGGCTTCGCGCTGACCGGCTCGGCCACGAAGGACGGCGTGATGGTCCACGGCCGGATCCTGGACTACGGCTGCGACTGGCGGCTCCAGGAGCATGCGGTCGTCGTGGTGGCCGAGCCCGAGGGGAAGATCCCGTTCGTGAACGTCACCTACGCCGGCTTCATTGGCAGCGTCACCGGCATGAACGCCGAGCGGGTCTCGTTCGGCGAGATGGGGGGCCGGGGCCTGGGCCACTGGGCCGGCGTGCCGATGGCCGTGCTGATGCGCACCGCCATGCAGGACGCCCATTCGCTCGACGAGGCCGTCGCCATCTTCCGCGACAGCCCGCGCACCTGCGAGTACTACTACGTCATCGCCGACGGCGAGTCGAACCAGGCCGTCGGCATGGAAGCCTCGTGGAACGCCTTCCACACCGTGCCCCTCGGCGGCAGCCACCCGCAGCTCCCCCACGCCGTGCCCGACGCCGTGCTGCTCTCGGCCGGCGACCGCTACGAGGAGCTCGTCCGCCGCACGAAGGCCGGCCACGGTACCTTCACCGCCGAGACCGCCCTGCGGCTGATGGACCGCCCGGTCGCCATGAAGTCGAACCTCCACAGCGTCCTGTTCGAGACCACGACCACGCGGTTCTGGGTCGCCAACGCCTCCAAGACCGGCGAGCCCGCCGCCACCCAGCCCTACCACGCCTTCCAGCTCACCGAGCTGCTCCGGCACACCCCCGACCCGTCCGCCCCGGCGATCCCCCTGCCCGCCGGCCGGGCCGGTGAGTGATTGGAGTCAGACCAGGTCGGGTCGGAACGTGATTGCAATGCGGTGGGTGGCCGGGGTCCCGGCACGAGACCCCGGGATCGGCAGCCTCCGCCGAGGTCTCGTGCCGGGACCCCGGCCACCCGTCGGAACCGGAGAAGTCCGCGCGATGTCCAGTCTCCTGACCGGGATGCTCCGACACCCGTGGCGCACACTCCTGGTCGGGCTCCTGGTGTGGGCCGCCGTTTCGACCCTGCGCCACGGCCCGCAATCGGTGGCCAGACCGTGGCAGCAGATCGTCGCGACCATCAGCGGGCCGCCCCGCACCCGACCGAATGCGTCGTCATCGAGACCCTCGCCGCGAGCAGCCACGAACGGGTCCGAGGACGGCGCCGACCGGCCCGGCTTCGTACCCGATCCGGCCCTCCAGAAGGTGATCCAGGCCCGCAAGGAGCGCCAGCAGCGGATCGCCGCGCAGAAGCAGAAGGTCCGGTCCCTGGTGCACCAGCAATGGCAGGCCGAGGAGGCCGCAGCCCAGGCCGCGGCCGGTTCTGCGGCGGGACCCGGTCCGGACCCGACCGGCGTCTGCGGCGAGCTCAATCCCGACGGGACGATCTGCCGGACCCGGGTCCCCGGCGGCGGCCCCTGCGACCGGCATCTGTGAGGCGACCGTTGGCGGACCTCGCGATCCACCTGAATCGCAGGCAAGCAGCCCGGGGTCCGCTTGCGGACCCCAGCCACCCCGAAGGGTCTCGCGGTTCAACGTCTGGCCTCAGGGACACAGGCCGCGAAGAACTGGGTGGCTGGGGTTGCGGTCGGCCGCAACCCCGGAGTGCACTGGAGCCACCAGGGTCCGTGGACGGACCCCAGCCACCCCGCCGACCGACCGACTCCCCACCACTCCACGAGGCTCCGCACCATGCGACTGCTCCCGACGTTCGCCACCGCCGTGCTCGTCACGGCCCTGATCCCGACGGCCACCTGGGCCCAGTCGAAGGCGATCAACCTGATGACGAAGGAGGGGGCGGCCGAGGCGAAGGCCCAGTGGCGGTGGCACGACGTGACGCTGGTGCCGGCGACGAACCAGGTCGACGGCAAGGACGTGCCGGTGTTCGACTACGAGCCGAAGGCGATGGCCGCCGACTTCGATGACTCGGGCTGGGAACTCATCGACCCGACCACCCTGGGCCAGCGGCGCTCGGGGGGGAAGATCTGCTTCTGCTGGTACCGGCTCAGCGTCACGCTGCCGCCGGGCGTGGCGGGGAAGAAGGTCGCGTTCGAGGCGGTCGTCGACGACTACGGCGAGATCTGGGTCGACGGCAAGCTGCCGTTCAAGGAGGGGAAGCGGGGCGGCAACGTGGTGGCGGGGTTCAACGCGGCCAACCGCGTCGAGCTGGCCGACCCGATGCCGGGCAAGACGTACCGGATCGCGATCTTCGCGATCAACGGGCCGATCTCGACCGTGCCGACCAACCGCATCTTCCTCCGCGACGCGCACCTGGAGATCGCCGACTGACGGGCCCACGACGGCGCCGTCGGCCGGCTCATTTGACGCTGGCGGCGGCGCCGGTGGCGGCCATGGGGATGGAGTCGAGGGGCAGCACCTGGCGGGCGGCGCCGCGGCGGATGGCCTCGCGGGGCATGCCGAAGACGACGCAGGTGGCCTCGTCCTGCGCGATGGTGGGGGCCCCCAGCTCGTGCATCTCCAGCAGGCCCTGGGCGCCGTCGTCCCCCATGCCGGTCAGCAGCACGCCCACGGCGCGGGGGCCGGCGGCCTGGGCGACCGAGCGGAACAGGACGTCGACGCTGGGCCGGTGCCGGTTGACCGGCGGGCCGTCGACCAGCTCGATGCGGTACGTGTGCCCGGCGCGCCGCACCAGGCCGTGGGCGTGGCCGGGGATGATCCAGACGGTGCCCGGGCGGATCGTCTCGCTGCCGCGGGCCTCGGCCACCTGCATGGCGATGCCGGGGTCGGCCGCCAGCCGCTCGGCGAAGACGGCCGTGAAGTGCGACGGCATGTGCTGCACGATCACGATCCCGGGCGCCCCGGCGCCGAAGCCCCGCAGCAGCCGGGTGATCGCCTGGACGCCGCCGGTGCTGGCCCCCACGGCGATGATCGGGTCGCCGGTGCCCACCCGCGCGGTGGCCAGCGGCCGCGGCAGGATCACGTCGGCGGTGAGCCTCGGCGTGCTGATCGCCCGGGCCGGCTCGCCGCCGGGCACGGGCACCGGGGCGATCCCCGAGGCAGTGGACAGGGACCCCGACGGGGCCGGGGCCGTGGGGGCCGGGACGGGCGGGTAGCCGGTGCCGCTGGACGGGAAGTTGCCGGTGCCGGCGAGGGCCAGGCCGGTGGCCGCCCGCAGGCTGTCGCGGAGCCGGTCGCCCCAGGCGGCCAGCTCGTGCGGGTGGGCCCAGTCGGGCTTGGAGATCACCTCCAGCGCCCCCAGCTCCAGGCCGGTGAGCCCGCGCTCGGCGTGATTGGTGCAGAGCAGGACCGGCAGCGGGTGCTGCCGCATCAGCTTCTTGAGGAAGGTCAGGCCGTCCATCCTGGGCATCATCACGTCGAGCAGGATGACCCCCGGCCGACGGACCTTCATCAGCTCGACCGCCTCGTAGGGGTCGTTGGCCGTCTGCACCCGGAAGTCGGGGTCGGCCTCGACGATGGCGCGGAGGGTCTGGCGCGCCAGCGCGCTGTCGTCGACGATCAGCACGTCGACCGGGCCGCGAGTGTGGGGGGAGAGGTCGGACCGACTCATCAGCTCGCGACCCTCTGGAAGATGGACGGGGCAAGCTTGCGGAGCACGCCCGGGACGTCGGCGAAGATCTCGCAGTTGCCCATCACGACCCAGCCGCCGATGGCGACCTGGCGGCCCAGCCGCTCCAGCAGCTCGCGCTGCTCGGTCTCGTTGAAGTAGATCGCGACATTGCGGCAGAGCACGGCGTCGAGCTCGGCGGGGATCGGCCACTCGGGGCGGCGGAGGTCGAACTGGCGGAACTGCACGGCGCGGCGGATCTCGGGGGCCACCCGGTAGGCGCCCTGGCGGGGTCCTCGGCCGCGGAGGAAGAACCGCCGGAGCCGCTCGGGCGGCAGCTCGGCGACCATGCGGGCGTCGTAGGTGGCCTCGGCGGCCGTGCGCACGACCTCGAGCGAGAGGTCCGAGGCGTAGAGCTCCAGGTTGGCCGGCAGGGTGCCGCCCATCAGCTCGGCGATCAGGATCGCCAGGCTGTACGGCTCCTGGCCGTTGGAGCAGCCGGCCGACCAGCACCGCACCGTGCCGTAGGGGGCGGCGCGGATCCGGCCGACGAGGTGCTCGGCCAGGGCCCGCAGCGGCACCGGCTCGCGGAAGAAGCTGGAGTGGTTGATCGTCGTCAGGTCGATGAGCATCTGCGCCCCGGGGCCGTGGGGGCGGGCCAGGAGGTCGTGCTCGTGGAACCAGGTGAAGCTCGGCACCCCGAGCGCCTTGAGCCGGACCTGGAGCCGGGCGCGCAGCAGCCCCAGCCGCTGCGGGTTCAGAACGCCGTAGCGGCCGGGGTCGCGGAGCGTCGCCGCCAGCGGGGCGAAGTCGGCGTCGGACCAGGGCGTCGGCCGGCGGGGGGTGGGCCCGGACCGCGGCGGCTCGGGGCGGGTGGCCACGGCTCAGCCCACCCCGGCGGCGGCGTCGTCGCCCAGGGTGGCGAAGACGCGATCCAGGTCCAGCGCCATCAGGAAGTGGTCGCCGTGGCGGATCAGGCCGCGCACGAACGCCGACGCGGGCCCGAGGCCCAGCGACGGCGCCGGCTGCATCTGGTCGGGCGGCAGGTCGAGCACGTCGGAGACGCGGTCGACCAGCAGGCCGGCCACCCGCGCCGGGTGCTCCAGGTCGGGCTCGACCATGAGCACGCAGGGCGCCGGCTCGCGGCCCTCGGGGTCGACCAGCCGGAACGGGACCCGCAGGTCCCAGACCGGCACGACGTGGCCGCGGAGGTTGTACAGGCCGACCAGGGCGCGGCCGGCGCCCGGGACGCGGGTCAGGGGGGAGACGTCGAGCACCTCGCGGACCCGGCCGACCTCGAGCGCATAGTGCTCACGGCCGAGCTGGAACACGACGTAGGCGTCGGTGCGGTCGTGATCGTCCCCCTCCTCGAAGCCCAGGGGCTGGGGCCCGGGCGGGCGGCCCGCGGTCGGAGCGTCCATGGCGTGTTGGCCTCCTGAGGTGTGGGGGTGGTTCAGAACCGCTCGAAATCGCCGTCGTCGTCGAGGTTGACCACGATCCCGCCGTCGGTCGTGCGGGGGTCGGGGTCGGCCGCCGGCCGGCCGCCCGGCAGCGAGCGGGTGGTGCGGACCGGCCCGGACCCGGGCCGGGGCGCGCCGCCCAGCCGGTGAGCGGACGGGCCGCTCGGGTACCGCATCGGCTCGGCGTGCGGCTCGATACGGGTGCGGCTGCCGCCGCTCTGGACGCGGCCGTTGGTGACGCGGAAGAAGCCGACGAGCTGCTCCAGGGTCGTCGCCTGGGTGGCCAGCGACGCGGCCGTCGAGGCCAGCTGCACGCTCGACGAGACGTTCTGCTGCACCACCTCGTCGAGCTGCCGCACGCCGGTGCTGATCTCGTGGATCGCCGCCGTCTGCTCCTGCGAGGCCGAGGCGATCTCCTTGACCAGATCGGACGTGCGGCGGATCGACGGGACGATCTTGTTGAGCAGGGCGCCGGCGTTCTCGGCCACGCTCACGCTCGAGCCGGCCAGCTCGCCGATCTGGTGCGCCGCCGCCTGGCTCCGCTCGGCCAGCTTGCGGACCTCGCCGGCCACCACGGCGAACCCCTTGCCCTGGGTGCCGGCGCGGGCGGCCTCGATGGCGGCGTTGAGCGCCAGCAGGTTGGTCTGGTAGGCGATGTCCTCGACGATCTTGATCGTGTGGGCGATCTGCCGCATGGCCGAGACGGTCTCCTGCACCGCCTTGCCCCCCTGCTCCGCCTGGTCGCTGACCTCGTTGGCCGTGCGGGCGGTTTGCAGCGCGTGCTGCGAGTTGGCCTTCACCGAGCCGTCGACGGTCGAGAGGCTGGAGGCGATCTCCTGCAGGGTGCTGGCCTGCTCGGTGGAGCCCTGCGAGAGCTCCTGGGCGCTCGAGGACAGCTCGCTGCTGGCGGTGGAGACCGAGCCGGTCGCCTGGCCGATCTCGCGGATCACGTCGCTGAGCCGCTCGATGGTCGTGTTCACCTGGCCGGCCAGCACCCCCAGCTCGTCGCGGCTGCTGATGGCCGAGTGCACGGTGAGGTTGCCGCCCGAGAGCTCCTCGCTCACGCCCATGATCTCGCGGAGCGGCCGCACCAGCAGCATCGAGAGCCAGTAGCCCAGCCCGATGGCCGCCGGGATGGCGACCGCCAGCAGGCCCAGGTTCTGGTAGCGGATGTTGTTGATGGCGCCATAGACGTCGGAGCGGTGGGCGACGCTCAGGACCGCGTAGGTCTTCGGCTCGCCCCCCTCCTCTTCCAGGAGGGTGACGGTGCCGACGCCGAGGATCTCCTGGCCGTTCAGGCCGTTCTCGATCTCCAGGACCCCGCCGGTGCGGCTGTCGCCGGCGGCGAGCTGGCTGCGGACGTACTCGGCGTAGGGGCTCGGCAGCCGGCTACCCGTGTTGAACTGCTCGCGCTCGTCGCGGCGGGCCTGGTTGGTCACCACCGTCAGCTCGGGGGACAGGAGCACCAGCTGGCTGACGATCTTGTACTCGGCGAGCATCCGGTCCATGGTCTCGTCGACCGGCCCGAGCTTGTCGCGGACCAGCACCGGATAGGTCCGGCCCGCGGCCATCGACAGCGGCGACATCTCCAGCGTCTGCGCCGAGAGCAGCGCCGAGCGGTAGACCAGCCGCGAGGCGCTCTCGCGCATCTGCTCGGTCGCCTTGAACGTGACGTACGTCAGCCCCAGCGCCGGCACCAGGGCGAAGGCCAGCAGCATCAGGATCAGCTTGGTGCGGATACTCAGGTTCATGACTTCGGCCTCGTGGCAGGCTCGGGGGTGGCGGCGGGGGGCGTCGGGGGGGTGGATGGCGCAGGGGCCGCCGCGCGGCTGGCCGCGGCGGGGGGGTGGGGGTGGGCGTGGGTGACGAGGGTGTTGCGGGCGTCGGAGACCAGGCCGGCCAGGTCGAGGATCAGGCTCACGCTGCCGTCGCCCAGGATGGTGGCTCCCGAGAAGCGGTTCAGCCGGGCCAGGTGGGCGTCGAGCGGCTGGATCACCGCCTGGACCCGCCCCAGGAGCTGGTCGACCACCACGCCCACCCGCTGCTCGCCGAAGCGGGTCAGCAGCAGCTCGCGGCGGTGCGCCACCGGCGCCGAGGGGTCGGCCCCGAAGAGGCCCCGGAGCGGGATGATCGGCACCAGGTCGCCGCGGACCACAGCGGCCAGCCGGCCCATGGTGCTGACGGCCTCGTCGGGCGAGAGCGAGACGCACTCGTCGACCTGGCCGATCGGCACCACGTAGCGGTCGCCGTCGACCTCGACCAGCAGGCCGTCGATCATCGCCAGGGTCAGCGGCAGGCGGATCAGGAACGTGGTCCCGCGCCCCTCCTGGCTCCGCAGGGTGATCGTCCCGCGCAGGCTCCGGATCGTGTCGCTGACGACGTCCATGCCCACGCCGCGGCCCGAGAGCTCGCCGGCCTGGTCGCGGGTCGAGAACCCGGCCTCGAAGATCAGGTTCGCCACCCGGGGGTCGTCGGCCGTCGTCTCGGGGGGCAGCAGGCCGAGCGTGACCCCCTTCTTGAGGATCTTCGCCCGGTCCAGGCCCCGGCCGTCGTCGGAGATCCGGATCGCGACCCGGTCCCCCTCGTGCCCGGCGCCGATGGTGATCCGGCCGGTCGGCCCCTTGCCGGCGGCCAGCCGCTCGTCGGGCGGCTCCAGGCCGTGGTCGATGGCGTTGCGCAGGAGGTGGATCATCGGCTCGACCAGCCGCTCGATGATCGTGCGGTCGAGCTGGGTGTCCTCCCCTTCGAGCTTCAGCTCGATCCGCTTGCCCACGCGGTCGGCCAGGTCGCGCACGACCCGCGGGAACCGCACGAACAGCTCCTCGATCGGCACCATCCGCAGCTCGAGCGTCGTGTCGCGGAGCCGGCGCCCCAGCCGCTCCAGCGCCTCGAGCATGCCCGACCAGCGGTCGGCCCCGGGCAGCTCGGACAGCCCCTGCAGGCTATCCGTCAGCACGGCCAGCTCGCCGGCCATCCCCACCAGCTGGTCGAGCTGCTCGGCGTCGACCCGGATCCGCACCCCCTTGGGCACCGGCGTCCCCGTGGCGGGCGCCGGCGGGGCCGGAGCCGGAACCGTGGCGGCAGCGGCCGGTGTGGCGACCGGCGGTGCGGGCGCTGCCGGCGGGACGGGCGCGGGCACGGCGGGAG
>CAZUZD010000186.1:0-12182 GCA_964624465.1 uncultured Isosphaeraceae bacterium | reverse complement strand
GGGGCCGGGGCCAGCGGCGGCGGGGGCTCGGGGGCCGGGGGGGGCGTCGCCGGGGCGGGGGCGGCCGCCGGGGCCGGGACCGGGGCCTGGACGGGGGTCGAGGGGTCGAGGACGGTGACGCGGGTCACGCCGTCGACGTCGGCCAGCGCCAGCAGCTCGTCGACCCCGACCTCGGTGCTGAGCCAGACGGTGATGCCCTTCAGGTCGCCGACCTCGTCGAGCCGCTCGGCCGGCGGGTCGCTCTGGAGCAGCCTGGCCTTGCTTCCCAGCCGCGCCAGGACGAGCCTGGCCTTGATGTCGGTCAGTTGCAGGCCCGCCTCGAAGTCGACTCGCAGCGCGATCCGCTCCTCGACGGCCACGACCGCCGCCGGTGCGGGCTCGATGGCCACCGGGGCCGGTTCGGGTTCGGGCTCGGGTGGCGGGGCGGCCACGGGGGTCGGGGGCTCCTCGCCCTTGAGATAGGCGACGACCTGGGCGGTGAGGGCGGAGAGGTCGCCGCCGCCGGTGCCGGTCTCGCGGAGCACCTGGTGGTAGTCGCGGAGGCCGTCGAGGCAGCGGAACGAGAGTTCCAGCAGGGGCAGGTCCAGCTCGCGGCGGCGGCCGCGGAGCTGGTCGAAGATCGTCTCGAGCTCGTGGGTCAGATGCTTGACCGGCTGGAACCCCAGGAGTGCGGCCGAGCCCTTGATGGTGTGGACGTGCCGGAACGCCTCCTGCAACGCCTTGACGTCGTCGGGGGTCTGTTCCAGCCGCATCAGCGCATCGTTGAGGCTCCCGATGAGCTCGTCGGTCTCATCGAGGTACAGCGGCAGCATCTTGGAGAGGTCGAACCCCGCCATCGTTCGCGCTCCTCTTCCCGGTCGGTGCCGGCGTCAGGCGGGTCGCTGGTAGAGCCAGGGCTTGCGGCGCTCGAGGGTCTCGAGCAGCTGCGGGATCATCTCGGTCGGTCCGAGCACCAGGTACCCCTTGGGGGCCATCACCTCGACCATGTGGCGGGCGACGGCCTTCTTGGAGTTGGCGTCGAAGTAGATCAGGACATTCTTGAGGAAGATGCAGTCGAAGGGCGGCTCGCCGGGCAGCGACTTCATCAGGTTGTGGGGCTTCCAGCGGGCCATCGCCCGCACCTCGGGCTTCACCGTCCAGCGCTGGCCGCCGGGCTCCTCGTCGAAGTACCGCTTCCGGCGCTCGGCGTCGACCAGCCGCAGGGCGTGGGCGTCGTAGCGGCCGAGCCGGGCCTCCTGGAGGATCGCCTCGCTGAGGTCGCTGCCGATCAGCTCCAGGGTCCAGCCGTGGAACGCTCCCTTCTGCTCCAGGATCGAGATCGCCAGCGAGTACAGCTCGGAGCCGTTGCTCGCCGCCGCCGACCAGACCCGCAGCCGCTTGGGCCGGAGCCGGCGCTGGGCCTGGTCGAGCATGTCCTTGAGGAACTCGTCGGCGAACCAGGCGTACTGGTGCGGGTCGCGGAAGAAATACGTCTCGTTGGTGGTGATCTCGTCGAGGAAGAACGGCATCTCCTTCGCCCCCGAGGGGGAGACCAGGAAGGCGTAGTAGGCGGCGAAGTCGGCGATCCCGGTGGCGGTCAGGCGGCGGCGGAGCCGGTTCGAGACGAGCACCCGCTTGGTCTTGGGGATGCTGATGCCGGCGACCCGGTAGATCAGCGTCAGGAACCGCTCGAACTGGGCGTCGTCGAGGATCGTCGGCTCGTTCATCGCGAGGGTCCGGGTCGGTGGGTCGGCGGCCCGGGCCGCATGCTCGGGCCGGGCCGCTCGCTACCAGTATCGCACACCGCGGCGGCTCAGACCTTGAACCCGGAGATCACGCTCTTGAGCGACGCGGCCTGGGCCCCGAGCTCCTCGGCCGAGGCCGAGAGTTCCTCGGAGCTGGAGGCGTTGGTCTCGGTGATGCTGGAGACATCCTGGATCGCCTTGCTGACCTCGTGGGCCGCCGACGACTGGTCGCGGGTGGCCTCGGCGATCTTGGTGATGCTGGCGGCCGTCTCCTGCACGCCGCGGACGATCGTCGCCAGCGACTGTCCCGCCTTCTCCGAGAGCTGGGCCCCGTCGGCGACGCGGCGGGTCGACTCCTTGATCAGGGCGGTGATCTCCTTGGCCGCGGCGCTGGAGCGCTCGGCCAGCTTGCGGACCTCGTCGGCGACCACCGCGAAGCCCAGGCCGTGCTCGCCGGCGCGGGCGG
This sequence comes from uncultured Isosphaeraceae bacterium, assembly GCA_964624465.1. Lineage (GTDB taxonomy): Bacteria > Planctomycetota > Planctomycetia > Isosphaerales > Isosphaeraceae > CAZUZD01. Next base: position 9,992 of record CAZUZD010000186.1, on the reverse strand, counting down.
CCTCGATGGCGGCGTTCAGGGCCAGCAGGTTGGTCTGGCTGGCGATCTCGCTGATGACCTGGATGATGTCGCTGACCTGCTCGCTCGACTTCTTGATCAGGACCATCGCCTCGATCGCCTGGTCGACCGACTCGCCGCCCTGCTTGGCCAGCTGCGCCGTGCTGTCGGCCAGGGTGCTGGCGCTGGAGGCGTTGGCGTTGATGTGGTTGATCGCCTCGCTGAGCTGGGTGATCGACGCCGACATCTCCTCGACGGTCGCCGCCTGGTTCTGCGACGACTCGCTGAGGTACGTGGCGCTCTCGGCGATCACCCGCGAGCCCTCGGCGAACTGGCTGGCGCTCTCGACGACCTGGCCGATGACGTTCTTGAGGTCGGAGACCATGCCGGAGATCGCCTCGCCCAGCCGGCCCATGTCGTCGTCGCCGGTGATCGCCACCGCGACGGTCAGGTCGCCGTCGGCGGCGGCGCGGGCGACCCGCATCAGCTCGCCGACCTTGTGCTCCAGGTCCCGCTTGGCCGCGTCGAGCCGGGTCTGCTGCTCGACCCGCTCCAGCGCCGTCGAGATCAGGCGACCGACGTTGCGGAGCGCCTCCTGGCGGGCGTCGGAGAGGTCCACCTTCTCGGTCAGGAGGAAGTCGAGGGCGCCCACGACCCGGCCATTCATGATCACCGGCAGGGCCACGCCGCTCTTGATCCCCGACCGCTGGGCCGCCCCCTGGCGGGGGCAGTTGCGCACCTCGCCGAGGTCGGAGACCGACACCAGATCCTCCTGGCGCCAGGCCAGGCCGGCGAACCCCTCGCCGACGCGGTAGGTCGTCTCCCGCGACTTGCGGCGGAACTCCTCGTCGGCCGAGCCGGCGTCCTGCGCAAATCGCAGCATCTGGGATGCGTCGTCGAGCGCCCAGTGCGCCGCATACGACCAGCCGAACGCCTCGCGCACCGAGTTCAGGGCCGACGCGAGCACCTCCTCCGGCGTCCGCGCCCGGCTCAGGGCCATCAGCACGTTGTTCACGGCGGCCGTGTTGGCCAGCAGCTCCTCATTGCGACGCTCGGTCTGGACCCGGTCGGTGATCAGGTCCCAGGTGAGCATCGGGCCGGTGTAGTGGCCGGCCTCGTCGTACATCGCCGTGACGCTCAGGTCGGCCAGCTCGGGGCCGATCTGGATCCGCGCCCGGTGCGGCAGGTTCTTGGGGTCGGCCAGGAGCCGGCGCTGGTGCTCGGGGTGGCGGTGGAAGATGTCGAGGTTCTGGCCCAGGACGTCGTCGGCCTTGCACGGCAGGTAGGCCTCGATCCGCTTCAGGAGCTTCAGCGACGCCGGGTTCAGGAACAGGATCTTGAGGTCACGGTCGGCGTACATCAGGCTGCTGGGCGTGTTCTCGATGAGCTGCTTGATCCGCACCCGCTCGTCTCGCAGCGCCCGTTCGCGGGCCTCGACCTCGACGGCGTCGGTGACCACCCGCCAGGTGGCCATCGGGCCCAGGTAGCGACCATCGACATCGTGCACCGCCGAGACCGTCTGGTCGACGACCTCGGGCCCGATCTGGATCCGGTCGTGCCGCGGCAGGTTCTTGGGGTCGGCCAGCACCCGGCGCTCGGCCTCGGGGTCGGCGGCGAAGGTCGTCAGCGACTGGCCGACGACGCCGTCGGCGTTGAACGGCAGGTGCCGCTCGACCCGCCGCAGCAGTTGCAGCAGCGTCGGGTTCGCATAGCGGATCGCCAGGTCGCGGTCGGCGTAGAGCAGGCCGACCGGTGCCGCCTCGATCAGCCGCACCACGTTGTCGGTGCCGGCGAGCCGGGCCAGGCTGTCGAGCTTGTCCGCCGCCTGGCGGCCCAGCGTCCGCAGGGCCTCGAGCCGCGCCGGGGTGAAGGCGTCGGCGCCGGGGGCGTAGAAGTCGACCACGCCGCGCACCGAGGTGCCCTGCACCAGCGGCAGGGCGACGCCGGCGATCAGGCCGGCGCGCTCGGCGGCCTCGGCGCGGGGGCAGTCGCTCAGCTCGCCGAGGTCGTCGAACGCGACCAGCTCTCGCGACCGCCAGGCCCGGCCCACCAGGCCCGAGCCCGGGGTGTAGCGGCGCTCGCGGCCGGCGCGGCGGAAGTCGTCGTCGACCCGGCCCGAGTCGAGCCCGAAGCCCAGCGATTCGCCGGCCGCGTCGGGCGTCCACGACGAGGCGTACGCCCAGCCGAACCCCTTGCGGACGGAGTTCAGCAGGCCGCGGATGACCTCCTCGGCGTCGCTGGCGCGGGCGATCGTCTGGACCGCCTCGAGCACGGTCTGGGACTCGCGGTGGCAGGCGTCGAGCTGGGCGCGGAGACCCTCGCCGCCGTTCGATTCCGGGGTGCTGGCCGTCATGGTGCGGGACTCACTCTGCGGATCGGAGTGGGGGAGGGCAGTCGGCTGCGGATCACTCTCGGGGGCGGCCGCCGGCGCCGGCACGGGCTTGCGGCGCGCCGAGGGGCGGCGGCGGGCGGCGTCGGGGTTCGCGGGGTCGGGGCGGTCCACGGCGGGTCGAGCTCCGCGGTTCGGGGCGCGTCGGGGTGCGTGGCGGTGGAACGGCGGTGCGGGCCGGAGGCGGATCAGGCGGGCTCGGCGACGAGCTCGGCGGGGTCGAAGAGGCGCTCGACGTCGAGGATGATGATCAGCCGGTCCTCGAGCTTCGCCAGGCCGGAGATGTAGTTGCGGGCCACCGAGAGCACCGTCGACGGCGGTGGCTGGATCTGGTCGCCGCCCAGCCGCATCACCCGGGTCACGGCGTCGACGATGCAGCCGACCGTCTTGCCGTGCACGTTCAGCACGATCGTGCGGGTCTCGTCGTCGACGGGCCGCGTCGGCATCCCCAGCCGGCTCCGGAGGTTGATCACCGGGATCACCACCCCGCGGAGGTTGATCAGCCCCTCGATGAACGCCGGCGCCTGCGGCACCCGCGTCACCGGCTTCATCAGGATGATCTCCTGAATCTTGGTGATCGGGATCGCGTAGTCGTCGGCGTCGAGCCGGAACCCGACGAGCTGGTTGACCTTCGGCTCGCCGGCCCGGGCGTCACGCTCGGGGGCCGCCGGGTCGCGGGGGTCGCTGGGGGGCATGGACGGGCCACCTCTCGGGATGCCGGGCACAGCAGCGTGCAGCGCGTCGGGGCCGGGCGCCGGCAGCCCAGGAGTCCAGAACCCCCGGACCGGGCGCACCCGCCGATTCGCTCCAGCCTATCACAGGATTTGCGGCCCGCGTGAGTTTGCCGGTTGGGTTTTCCGGGCAATCTGGTGCCAGCCGGGTACCCAGGCCGCAGGCGCGCCAGAATCGCCCCGACCGGACCGTGGACGGGGGGATTTCGAAGTCGTCGCGCCGCGGCAGGGCCCCGGGATCAGGGTCGAGCCGGGGCGCCGGGGGGCGGGAAATCCCGGGCGGCGTCGTCGAGCACCAGCACCCAGTCGGTCGCCTCGCCCGGATCGGGGGGCGTGAACGTGCGGGTGCCCTGCGCGGGGAAGTCGCCGATCCGGCGGGCCACGCCGGTGCGGGGGTCGAACCACCAGGCCCGCATCGTCTCGCCCCGGATCACATCGAGCCGCACCGTGAACGGCCGGCCGACGGGGGCGTAGACCATCGCGTACCGCCCCTGGCCGTCGCGGGTGGCCACGAACCGGGACCGCCCCGCACCGGGGACGGCGGTGGCCACCCGATCGGGCACGATCACCGAGTCGTCCGGCACCCGGCCGGCGATCGGCCGCGACTCGATGAGCCGGCGGCCGTGCTGCATCTGGCCGGCGCCGGGCTGGTCGAGCGCCTCGGCCCAGGGCATCAGCGGGTCGTTGATCGGGCCGCGGCCGGGGGCCCACATCTGCCAGACCGAGTGGTGCCCGTAGGTGTGACCGCAGGCGCCGCCGAAGAGGTCCCAGTAGAGGGCGCGGCGGACGTCGGCGGCGATCGAGTGGCCGAGCCCCTTCGCATTGAACGAGACCGGGTGGTCCTCATAAATGGGCTCACCGTCGATGACCGGCTTCGGCGGGGTGCGGGCGAAGTCGGCGGCCGTCTGGTCGTAGCGGCCTGTGAACTCGGGGGCATGGCCATTCTGGCGCAGGTGGAAGTCGACCCAGTCCTCGTCGCCGACCCAGCGGGTCGAGCCCGAGCCGCCGGGCGGGTGGAACGTCCGGAGGTGCGCCCCGCCGTCCCCCTGGCGGAGGCCGCGGGCCATCGCCCGCACGGTCGCCCGCTGGCCGTCGTTGTCGATCGGCCGGTCGCCGCCGAGGATCCAGAGGACGGCCTTGTCCTTGTAGCGGCGACCCAGCCAGGCGCCGTAGGCCTCGGCGTTCTCGGGGGTGAACAGCGGCTTGCCGTCCTTCACGTCGTCGTGCCAGTAGCGGCCCCAGGTGGGCAGGAAGCCGATCACCAGGCCGCGGCGGTTGGCCTCGGCGACGATCCAGTCGACGTGGTCCCAGTAGTCGTTGTCGGGGCCGTCGACGGTCGCCGGCCGGGCGGGATCGAGGTCGGTCAGCGGCAGGTGGCCGTACGGGTTCGGCACCGAGTGGCCGTCGAGCTCGGCGATGGCGACGGCCTGGATGACCGTGTACCTCTTGGCCGCGCGGTCGGCCAGGTAGCGGCGGGCCTGGTCGCGGTCCAGGCGGTGGAACAGCTCCCAGGCGGTGTCGCCCAGGTAGAAGAACGGGGTCCCGTCGGCCAGGACGAGACGATGGCCGTCGTCGCTGACCTTCGCCGGCGCCTGGGTGTCGCCGGCGCGGGCCGTGGCGGGGAGCAGGCCAGCCAGCAGGAGGACCAGGGCCGTGCGGGCGCGGGGCATCGGGGCGACTCCGTCCGGAAAGGGGGCCGGATCAGGCCAGGATCAGGCCAGGATCTCGGGGATCGGCTCGCCCCGGGGCACGACGGCGAACGGCCGCTGCAAGGGGTCGTGCAGCTCCAGGTCGGCGGGGATGCCCAGGCAGCGGTAGATGGTCGCGATGATCTCGGCCGGCGTGACCGGGTCGCGGCTGGGCCGGGCGCCGATCTTGTCGCTGGCGCCGTGGACGTGCCCGGCCTTGATCCCGCCGCCGGCGAGCCAGAGGCTGTAGCCGAAGTTCCAGTGGTCGCGGCCGGCGGCGGCGTTGATCTTGGGCGTGCGGCCAAATTCCCCCATCACCGCCACCACCGTGCGCTCGAGCATCCCGCGCGCCGCCAGGTCGTCGATCAGGCTCGACACCGCCGCATCGAGCTGCGGCAGGAGCCGGGTCTTGAGCGCGGCGAAGTTCTGGCCGTGGGTGTCCCAGGTCGCGTTGGCGTCGGGGGCCCACGAGATGCACGCGACCCGCGTGCCGGCCTCGATCAGCCGGCGCGCCAGCAGCACGCTCTGGCCATAGATGTTCCGGCCGTAGGCGTCGCGGGTCCTCGGATCCTCCTGGTCGAGCCGGAACGCCCGCTGGCTGGCGGGGGTCGTGATCAGGTCGTAGGCCCGGGCCTGGAAGCCATCCATGTCGCGGAGCCGGCGGTCGTGCGAGCGCTCCAGGTCGTCGAGGTTGCCGGCCAGGGCGCGCCTGACGTCGAGCCGGGCAGGGCCGACGCCCTCGGGCAGGCCCATCTCGGGCATGGCGAAGTCGGGGGCGTTCGGGTCCTTGAGCACGAACAGGGGGTCGCGGTTGCGGCCCAGGAACCCGCCGAAGAACCCCGGCTGCGGCGGCCCGCCCGCGCCCTCGGCGGTGATGAACGGCATCGAGACGTACGGCACCACCGGCCGACCCGGTGGCCGCAGCAGCCCCAGCACCGAGCCGATCGCCGGGTTGTCCGTCGGCTTCGCGCCGCCGCCCAGCTCCCCCCGGTCGTGGCCGGTCAGGGCACAGTACACGGCCGCGGCGTGCGAGTTGTTCACCCCGTGGTGCGCCGATCGGATCAGCGTACCGTGGTGGATGACCTTCGCGAACCGGGGCAGGTGCTCGGAGACGGTGACGCCGGGCATCGTGCTGGCGATCGGCCGGAACTCGCCGCGGATCTCGGCCGGGGCGTCCGGCTTGAGGTCCCACATGTCGAGGTGGCTGGGCCCGCCGTTCAGGAAGATCAGGATGCAGGCGTCGGCCGTCGGGCTCAGGTCGGGAGCCTGCTCCCTGGCCTGCAACAGCCCCGGCAGCGAAAGCCCCAGCGCCGCCGCGCCGCCGACCTGCAGCACCCCCCGGCGGGTCAGCACCGCCGGCCCCCGGCAGTGGGTTTGCTCTCGCATCGCTCCGCCCCCCTGGTCGGCGGGCAAGTCGCCCCCCGTGCCGGATTCTAGCCCGCCCCGCACCCCCGCTCAACGGGGCGGGGCGCCATCCCACCACCTCCGCCGAATTCTCACGACACAACCCGGACACCGCCCCGACGTTGTCCGGTCTCCCCGCCTCCCGGGAGTTTGGTCGCTCGAACCGATCCGGTCGCTGAGCGGCTGCTGACCTGGGTGCCGTGGCCTGAGCGCAGCGTGGCCACGACGACGACGCGACGGCCGCCCGAATCGTGGCCACGCTGCGCTCAGGCCACGGCGCACGGCCCTCTGGTACGGTGTACGACCTGGCGATCAAGTCCGGTTGGAACCATCGATGTCACCCGCCGAATCCGTCAGGTTCCAGAGAGTCCTCGCCCTGTTGGCCCTGGGCATCTGCGATGCCCTGCGACACGAGGCGATCACCGTCGATGAAGCCGAAACGCTGCTGTTCTCACCACACTCCATCCAGCGCTGCAAACAAGTCGGGGGTACCAACCAGATTGGTCGAGATTCTCCACGAAGGTGCCGAGCTCGATGCGATCAACCGGCTGGTTTCAGCAGAGCAAGGGAAAGCGGCTGTTGACGAACTGATGGAGAAAACCCGTTCCTTCCTGCAAGGCACGGAGTCCAGCTCCGCGCAGCTTGAGAAGTGGCTCGATCGGTTCATCGAGGATTCCGACCGTTGACGCTGGGTGGTCCGATCCGCCAGGACCAACCACCCACATCAACCACCGGGTCGCGCAGCGACAGGCGGCGTCGGGCCGGACGCGGCCCCTCGACCCGCCGGGCATCCAGGGGGCAGGGGGAGCGGCCTGCGGCCGGGGGCGGGATCCGCTACAATGCTCGCGCGAAACCCGGGGGCGGGTCCCGGGGTACATTCTCGGGGCGCAGGCCCGCGCGGATCGCGTCTGGGCTGTGGAGCGGACGGTGGCCACAGGATCGGGAGCAGATGGGGTCGGGATCGATCGGTCGGCGGGCTTCGGCCGCTGGCTCGGGCTGTGGGCTGCGCTGGTGGTGGGGCTGCAACTGGTCGCGTGGGGCTCGGGGTACCGGGGGGCGGGCCTGGCCGCGGCGGTCGAGCAGGGGTCGGCGCGGGTCGAGACGAAGGCGCTGGGCGAGGTGGGCGACGAGGTGATCCGCAAGGCGATCCAGACCCAGCGGGACACGCTGCCGTTCTGGGCGATCCTGCTCGCCCTGGGCGACTTCGGCGCCGAGCCGCTGGGGGTGGCCGTCCGGGCACTGCTCTGTGCCACGGTGTTCGCCGGCCTGGCCGCGCTGGCGGGGCGGCCGACCCGCATCGGCGAGACCCTGGCCGACTGCGCCCGGGGCCAGTGGCCCTGGGTGCTGGGGCTGGCCGTGCAGGTGGGCCTGATGCTGCTGCTGCGGCGGCCCGATGTGGAGACCTCGGCCACCCTGCTGCTGCCCGATGGCACCTATCCGGCCACCTTCTGGACGGCGCTCAAGCAACTGGACGCCTTCGCGCTGATCGGCTGGACCGGCCTGGCGCTGGGAGCCCACCGCCGGGGGCAACTGCCGCTCTGGGTGGCGCTGGGCCTCTGCCTGCTGCTCTGGACGATCGAGGCCAGCATGCGGGTGGGCCTGGCGCTGGCCATCGGGGCCGGCATGCGGCTGACCGTGCTGCCCGCCTGAGCGAACGGAACGGAATCGGACCGAGACCGACTGGACCCCTGGCGACGAGATGATGGCCGCGCCCCGGGCGCGGGAAGGATCAGGACCCCATGGTGCGTGTCTGGATCGGCCTGCTCACGATCGCCGGCCTCGTCGCCGGCCTGGTGGCGGCCAACTTCAACCGGGGCAGCGCGGCCCCGGCGCTCGACTGGCAACTGCTCCGCAAGCCGCCGCTGGAGGTGACCCTGGAGGAGCCCGGCCTGGCGCCGATCGTCCAGACGATCATGGCCCCCGGGGAGGTCGAGCTGGTCGAGGAGGCGGAAATTTCCTCGCAGATCGTCGGCCGGGTGCTGGAGGTGCGGGTCCGCGACGGCGACGCCGTGAAGGCCGGCGACGTGCTGGTGCGGCTCGACTCGACCGACGCCACCGCCCGGCTCGACTCGATCCAGGCCCGCATGGGCCGGCTCAAGGCCGCCATCGACCAGGCCGACGCCGAGCGCGAGAAGGCCGTGCGCGACCTGACCCGCACCGCCCAGCTCGCCGGCCGGGGGGCCGCCAGCGTCACCGAGCAGGCCGACGCCCGCTCGATCCTCGCCAAGGCCGACGCCGCCCTCGCCATGAGCCGCAACGAGCTCTCCGAGAGCGAGGCCCTCCGCCGCTCCAACGAGGAGGAGCTGAACCGGACCCTGATCAGGTCGCCGATCGACGGCGTGGTGGCCGGCCTGAAGGTCGAGGTCGGCGAGGTCGTGATCGCCGGCACCACGAACCTGCCCGGCACCATCCTCATGACCGTCGGCGACCCGACCCGCCTGCGGGTGCGCGCCGACATCGACGAGACCGATGTCCCCCTGGTCAAGCCCGGCCAGCCCGCCCGCGTGTACCTGCTGGCCGAGCCCGACGTGCCCGTGCCGGCCACCGTCGACCGCGTCGCCTCCAAGGGGACGAAGACCGGCGAGGTCGTGAGCTTCGAGACCCTCGTCGGTGTGAAGGCCGAGGGCACCGCCTTGCGACCCGGCATGACCGTCTCGGTCGAGGTCGAGGTCCGCCGCACCTCGAGCGCCGTGAGCGTGCCCGTGCAGGCCGTCGTCCACCGCCGGCTCAAGGACCTGCCGAAGACGCCCGAGCTGATCGCCTGGCTCGAGGCCCACGGCGCGGCGAAGGGCCCCTCGGGCGGCGCGGCCCGCGAGGCGGAGTCGCGGTACGTGAAGCTCGTGTTCGTCGTCGAGAACGGCGTGGCGCGGTTCCGGCCGGTCGAGACCGGGCTGAGCGACGAGCGCCGGGTGGAGATCCTGGATGGGCTGCCGCCCGGCACCCGCGTGGTCGTCGGCCCGTTCCGCTCGCTCGACGAGCTCCGTGACGGCTCGCCGGTGACCGAGGAGAGCCCGCTGGCCGCCGCCACCACCCCGGCCACGCCCGCCGCCGCGGTGGGAGCCCGGCCATGATCCGGCTGGAGGGGATCACCAAGGTGTACCCGACCGGCGCCGAGGTCGTGATGGCGCTGCGGGGGGTTGACCTGGAGATCGGCTCGAACGAGTTCGCGGCCATCATGGGTCCGTCGGGCTCGGGCAAGTCGACCTTGATGAACATCCTCGGCCTGCTCGACGTGCCGAGCGCCGGCCGCTACTGGCTCGACGACCGGGACGTGGCCGCGCTCTCGGCCTCCGAGCAGGCGCGGGTGCGAGGCGGGGTTGCCGCGTCGCACGTCGTCGACCGGTTCGACGAGGCCGCGGCCGAACAGGCGCGCCCAGACACGGTTGGCGACATGGCGGGAGAACCACGGGTTCGCCGGCCCGGTCAGCCACTGCGCCAGCGCCGCGCGGCGGTCCTGGCCGGCCGCCAGCTTCGCCGCGGGGCCGCCGAGGAAACGCGGCGGCGTCACGGCATTGCTGCGTTTGTGCCGCACGTCGCCGCTGCGGCGATCCCAGACGATCCACTCGCTGCCGTCCTCGGCGCGCTTGCGGCCCACCTGCGCGAAGAAGGCGGCGAAGCCGTAGTAGTCGTCCATCGTCCAGTTCTCGAACGGATGGTCGTGGCACTGCGCGCACTGCAGGCGCAGGCCGAGGAAGTTCTGCGCGGTGTGTTCGGCGAGCAGGTGCGGCGGTTCCTCGGCGAGCCAGTAGTTGGCCGGGGCATTCGCGAAGCTCGCGCCGTCGG
>CAZUZD010000185.1:0-12186 GCA_964624465.1 uncultured Isosphaeraceae bacterium | reverse complement strand
CGCCGGCCAGACGGCGGGCCGGCCGCTCGCCAGCTCGGTCAGGGCCTCGGGCAGACCCTCCGGCGGATCGACCGGGCTCGCCCCGGCGGCGGCCGCCTCGATGGCCGCCTCCAGGTGGTCGCGGGCCAGCAGCAGCAGGGTGATCCCCTCGGCGGTCACCGCCAGCCGGCCCGAGCGGACGCCGTCGAGCACCGCCTCCAGCCGGTGGCTGAACTCGGCGATCGGCCGCAGGCCGACCATGCCCGCCGCCCCCTTGAGCGTGTGGGCCGCCCGGAAGGTCCGATCCAGGTGCTCCCGGTCCCCCTGCCGCGACTCCAGGCCCATCAGGCCGGCCTCGAGCGACTGCAGGATCTCGCGAGCCTCTTCGAAGAAGAGCGTCTGGAACCCGTCGTCGACCGGCACGATTCACCTCATGCCCACGAGGCGTCGCCGCGCAGCCCGCGTCGGCCGCCGGCCACCCGGACGCCAAAAAGAGAACCCAGTCAACCCATATTACCACGTCGAGCCCGACGGGCGTTCGGGATTCCGGTCGGGATGGGCGGCGGGGTGGAGGCGGCCCATCCCGCAAAACATGGCTGCACACGCTGAATTGACCGCGCTACAATGGACACCGGTGCACAGCCGGCCCGGCGCCGGGGTCAGGGCGTGGGTCGGGCGGGGCCCGCGAATTGCATGGCAGTGGCTGGGGGTGGTCCGCGCCGGGGGCGCGGCCGGACCAGCGAGCACCGCGAGGTCAGGAGACCGAGCCTTGACGAATCCGATTCGGGCGTCGACCGAATCCTATGTCCCGACCGGAGTCCCGGGGCTGGACCATATCCTGGGCGGCGGGTTCCTGCGCCGGGGGTTCTACCTGCTGCAAGGAGACCCCGGATCGGGCAAGACGACCCTGGCGCTCCAGTACCTGATGGCGTGCGGCCGGCGTGGGGAGCCCGGGCTGTACGTGACGCTCACCGAGACGAAGACCGACCTGGAACTGGCGTGTCGATCGCACGGCTGGAGCCTGGAGTCGGTGGAGATCTGCGACCTGACCCGGTCGGACTTCAACATGACCGGCAAGTCGGACTACGTCGTGTTCCACCCGTCGGAGGTGGAGCTCGGCGAGACGACGCGGCAGATCCTGGCGGAGGTGGAGCGGACCCGGCCCCGTCACGTCGTCTTCGACGGCCTCTCGGAGCTGCGGCTCCTGGCCGCGGACCCGCTCCGCTACCGGCGGCAGCTGCTGTCGCTGAAGCACCACTTCGAGCAGCAGCAGACCACGGTGCTGCTGCTGGACGATCGCTCGAATCCGATGGGGCAGATCCAGCCCGAGAGCCTGGTCGGCGGCAACATCGTGCTGGAGAAGTACCTGCCGGGGTACGGCGGGGCGCGCCGGCGGCTGAGCGTGACCAAGGTCCGCGGCGCCGACTTCCGGGACGGCTACCACGACTACGAGATCCAGCAAGGGGGCGTGGTGGTGCACCCCCGGCTGGTGGCGGCCGAGCACCACGAGCAGTTCGAGCCCGAGCAGTTCCTCAGCGGGGTGCGGAACCTGGACCGGATGCTCGAAGGGGGGCTGCAGGCGGGCACGACGACCCTGCTGCTGGGGCCTGCGGGGGTCGGGAAGTCGACCATCGGGATGCAGTACGTCACGACGGCCCTGTCGGCGGGCCGGAAGGCCGCGGTCTTCACGTTCGACGAGGTCCTCGAGACGCTCTTCACCCGGTCGGAGAAGCTCTGCCTGAACGGCCTCCGCAAATACATCGCCTCGGGGCAGCTTCACGCCCAGCAGGTGGACCCCGCCGAGCTCTCGCCGGGCGGGTTCGCCGACAAGGTCAGCCGGGTCGTCGCCGAGGGCGCCGAGGTCGTGGTGATCGACAGCCTCAACGGCTACCTGTCCGCGATGCCCGAGGAGCGGTTCCTGACCACTCACCTGCACGAGCTGTTCTCGTATCTGAACCAGCAGGGCGTCGTGACGATCGTGGTGGTGGCGCAGCACGGCCTGCTGATGGCCAACGCCCAGGAGCTCGACGTGAGCTACCTGGCCGACACGGTGCTCCTGCTCCGCTACTTCGAGGTCGACGCGCAGATCCGCCAGGCGATCAGCGTGTTCAAGAAGCGGACCGGCCCGCACGAGCGGACCCTGCGCGAGCTGCTGATCACCGACCGCGGCGTCCGGGTCGGCGAGCCGCTGACCGACTTCCGGGGCATCCTCACCGGGGTGCCGCAGTATCACGGCACCACCCGGCCACTGGGCATCGAGGGCGCCACCGATGCCTGACCACGGCGACGGCGACGCCGAGGGCGGCCGGGGGCTGCGGGTGTTGATGCTGGCGCCGACGCCCCGGGACGCCGCGATGGCGCTCGACATCCTGGCCGAGTCGGGGATCGCGGCGGCGGTCTTCGACACCTTCGACGCCCTGCAGGCGGCCATCGATCAGGGGGCCGGGGCGCTGATCCTGATGGAGGAATTCTTCAGCTCCGACGACACCCGCGCGCTCGTCGCGGGCCTGGCGGCGCAGCCGGCGTGGTCGAACCTGCCGCTGATCGTGCTCTCCTCGGGCCGGGCCCGGCAGCTGCACGCCGGCCCGATCCTGCACGCGCTGCCCAGCGTCGTGTTCCTCGAGCGCCCGGTCCGGATCGAGCCGCTGGTCAGCGCCGTGCGGGCGGCACTCGCGGCCCGGCAGCGGCAGTACGAGATCCGCGACCACCTGGAGGACCTGAGGCGTTCGGCCGAGGAGCGGCAGGTGCTCTACACCGAGGCCCAGGCCGCGCGCGAGCGGCTCGACCTGGCCACCGAGGCCGCCGAGCTCGGCATCTGGGTCTGGAACGTCGCCGACGACACCGGCGCCTGGGAGAACGACCGGCTCTACGACCTGTTCGGCGTCCCGCGCACCGACGGGCCGGTCAACGTCGCCCGCTTCATGGCCGAGTTCCTGCTCCCCGACGACGGCCCGGCCCTGGCCGCCGCCATCGACCACACCCTCTCGACGGGCGCCCGCTACCACTTCCTGGGGCGATTCCGCCGCACCGACGGCGAGACCCGCTGGATCGAGCTGACCGGCAAGCTCGTGCGCGCCGACGACGGCCAGCCCCGGCAGATCATCGGCACCGCGGCCGACGTCACCGACCGCAAGCGCGCCGAGGAGGACCTCCGCCGCAGCGAGGAGCGGTACCGGGCCCTCTTCAACTCGATCGACGAGGGGTTCGTCGTCATCGAGATGCTCTACGACCCGGCAGGCGTCGCGGTCGACTACCGGTTCCTGGAGATGAACCCGGCCTTCGAGAAGCACACCGGACTGACCCGGGCCGTCGGCAGAACGATGCGGGAGTTCGCCCCCGACCACGAGGCCTACTGGTTCGAGACCTACGGCCGGGTGGCGGCGACCGGCGAGCCCGTGCGGTTCGTCAACGAGGCGAAGAACCTCGGAGGCCGCTGGTTCGACGTCTACGCCTTCCGCCTCGGGCCCGCCGGCAGCCAGCGGGTGGCCGTCCTGTTCCGCGACATCACCGAGCAGCGCCGCGACGAGGAGGCCATCCGCCAGAGCGAGGCGAAGCTCCGGTTCCTGGCCGGCCTCGACGCCCGGACCCGGCCCCTGTCCGACCACGACGCCATCACCGCCATCACCGCGCGGATGCTGGGCGAGCATCTCGAGGTCGACCGCTGCGCCTACGCGGAGGTCGAGGACGAGTCGGTCTTCAACATCACCGGCAACTACGTGCGCGGGGTCCCGAGCATCGTCGGCCGTTGGCCGATGGCCGCCTTCGGCGCCGAGTGCTCGCGGCACATGCTCGCCAGCCAGCCGTACGTCGTCTCCGACACCGAGACCGACCCGCGCCTCGAGCCCGACGACCGCCCGGCCTACCGTGCCACCACGATCCGGTCGGTCATCTGCATCCCGCTCCACAAGGGGGGCCGGTTCACGGCCGCGATGGCCGTGCACCAGGCCACCCCCCGCACCTGGACGGCCGACGAGATCGACCTGGTCCAGCTCGTCGTCTCCCGCGTCTGGGAGTCGCTGGAGCGGGCCCGCGCCGAGCGGAGCCTCCGCGAGGGGGAGGAGCGGTACCGCACCCTGGCCGAGAACGTGCAGCAGCTCTTCTGGACCTGCCTGCCCGACGGCCGCTGCGACTACCTCAGCCGCCGCTGGGTCGAGTACACCGGCCTGTCCGAGGCCGAGCAGCTCGGCCTCGACTGGATCGCCAAGGTCATCCATCCCGACGACCGCGAGCGCACGCACCGGGTCTGGATGGACTCGGTGCAGGACCGCGGCACCTACGATGTCAACTACCGGATCCGGGGCGCCGACGGCGGCTACCGCTGGTTCAAGGCGCGGGGGACCCCGATCCGCGACGCCGCGGGCACCATCGTGAAGTGGTTCGGCACCTGCACCGACATCGACGCCCAGATCCAGGCCGAGGAGTCGCTCCGCGAGACCGACCGGAAGAAGGACGAGTTCCTGGCCATGCTGGCGCACGAGCTTCGCAACCCGCTCTCGGCGGTGGGCAACGCCGTGCAGGTGATCCGCCGGAGCTCGGCCCCCGAGCACCTGGAGTGGGCCAAGGAGGTGCTCGACAAGCACGTGCACTCGCTGTCGCGGATGATCGATGACCTGCTCGACGTCTCGCGAATCACGCGCGGGAAGATCGAGCTGAGGACTGAGACCCTCGAGGTCCTGCCCGTCCTGGCCCACGCCGTCGAGACCGTGCGCCCGCTGGTCGAGGACCGCCGGCATGAGCTGACCGTCTCGCACTCCTCGACGCCGATGTGGGTGGTGGCCGATGCGCAGCGGCTGGAGCAGGTGGTCGTCAACCTCCTGAACAACGCGGCGAAGTACACCGACGTCGGCGGCCAGATCACGCTCTCGGCCCGGCCCGACGGCGACTCGGTCGCGATCACCGTCGCCGACAACGGCAGCGGCATCCCGCCCGAGCGGATTCCCGAGATGTTCCAGCTCTTCGCCCAGGGTGACCGCTCGATCGCCCGCTCCGAAGGGGGCCTCGGGATCGGCCTCACCCTGGTCCAGAACCTCGTCGAGCTGCACGGCGGCAGCATCACCGCCCGGAGCGAGGGCCCCGGCCAGGGCAGCGAGTTCACCGTCAGGCTCCCGGCGGTGAAGCCCGTCCGGGTCCGGCGCCCGGCGCAGCCCAGCGCCGCCAGCGAGCGGCCGCAGTCGGGCGCCCGCGTGCTCGTCGTCGACGACAACGAGGACTCCGCCCGCGGCATGGTCCGGCTGCTGCGGATGCTGGGCCACGACGTCGCCACCGCCCTCGACGGGCCCTCGGCCATCACGGCGGCCTTGCAGCACCGGCCCGAGTTCGTGCTGCTCGACATCGGCCTGCCGGGCATGGACGGCTACGAGGTGGCCGAGCGCCTCCGCGCCGAGGGATTCACCAGCGCGACCATCATCGCCGTCTCCGGCTACGGCGAGGAGGCCGCCCGCCGCCGCTCGCGCGCCGCCGGCTTCGACCACCACCTGGTCAAGCCCGTCGAGGTCGACACACTCGTCGCCCTGATGCGCCGCGAGCCCGGCACGCCCTGACTCTCCCGGCGCGGCCGTCGGCCCCCCGCGCCGGGCTACGAGCCCGGGGTGACGAGGCCCGCCGCCGCGCCCTCCCAGCGGCCGAGCACCCAGCGCACGATGCCCAGCAGTTCCCGCTCGCCGTCCGGCCCCGGCTCGCGGTGCCGCCCCGCGATCGCCCGCAGCCGGTCCAGGGCCGCCCGCAGCTCGGCCTGCCGCGGCGGGGTCCACTCGCCCCGGTCCCGCAGCGCCCGGACCCGGTCCGGGCAGGCCACGGACGCGGGCTGGCACCAGGTGCGATCGGCGTTCAGCGCCGCCTGCAGTTCGAGCGCATCGGCGACGGCCATCGGAGTCGACGCCGCCCCGAACAGCTCCCGGCCCAGCACGGCCCGGAACGCTTCGAACGTCAGGTCGGGGTCCCGGCTGAACTCGCGGTACGCGATGCGCTGGACCCGGGCGGGCAGCGTGTCGTAGGGCGGGTCGCCGGCATCAAGCCAGCCGAATCCCATCGGGTCCTGCCGCCGGCCCTTGAGCCAGTCCTGGCCCTCCTCGGCCGCGGTGGCGACGAACGTGAACGCCTCCAGCGAGGGCACGTAGCCCGTCACCCCCAGCGCCCGCGCCCGGCGGGCCCCCGCCTGGACCTCCTGGGGCCGGCGCCTGGCGGGCGAGTCGTCCCACCACAGGCTGCTGCGGGCCCGGCGGATCAGGTCGGGCTCGGGAGGGGCGCTGTGGGGCGTGAAGACCAGCGACCAGCGGGGGTCGAACGGCAGCCGGGCCGCCTTGACGCCGAAGCCGGGCACGTCGGCCCCCGAGAAGTAGTGCGGAAAGACGACGATTGTCGCCCCGGGCCTCCGCGTCCACACCTCCTCCGAGAGCCGCTTCACGAACGCGAACTCCCGCTCGAAGAAGCGCTCGCCGCAGTCCTGACAGTGGCAGATGGCGTAGTCGGACGACTCGATCAGCAGGCCGTCGGCGTTCGGGTAGAAGTCCAAGGCCAGCTCGCGCGCGTACTCGATCATGAACTCCTGCGACTCCGGCCGCGACGGGCACAGGTTCTGGCCCCAGCAGCCGATGCCGAACGGCGCGACCGGCCGGCCATCCCGGCCGATCGCCGTCAGATCCGGGTGTTCCTGCGGGACCTGGTTCACGCCGTCGTAGCCGAAGGGGGTGAATCCAAGCAGGACCCGGATGCCCCGCGTGTGCGCATGGTCGATCAGGTCGCGGACGAAGTCGTGGCGGACATTCTCGTGGTCGGCGTTGTACCGCCAGGTGATCGGGTACTTCCTGGATCGGAACGCCCCGCCCACCCAGAGCAGCAGCGTGTTGCCGCCGTCGTCGTGAATGCCGTCGACGATCCGCTTCCAGTCGGCCAGGTCGTAGGTGGGCATCCGCATCAGCGTGAGGTAGTAGCCCCGCTGGGCGAAGGGCCCGACGACGCCGGGATCGTCCTCGACCGGAGTCGCCAGCACCGCCAGCAGGGCCAGCATCGCGCGCATGGGCATCACGTCCCGGTGGCGGTTCGAGGTCCGGCGGTCACTGGGCGGGGGCGGCGACGGGTTTCAGGTGGGCATCGAACCAGTCGGCGAAGCCGGCGAGGTCGCGGCCCATGGTGAGCCAGCCGTGGCCGTAGCCCGGCTTGACCACCAGCTTCGCCTCGACCCCGGCGGCCTTCAGGCGCTCGACGAAGGTCTCCGACTGCTGGAGCGGGACCAGCGGGTCGGCGTCGCCGTGGACGATGAGCGTGGGCGGGTCGTCGGCCGTGACGTGCGTGATCGGCGAGATGCTGCGGGCGATCGCGCGGAGCCGGGCGGGGTCGGCAATCGGCACCCACAGGTTCGTCTCGCGGTCGAGCTCGGTGAAGTCGAACGCCGGCCGGAACGTCTTGCCCAGATCCCGGGCCCGGACCAGCTCGCGGCCCGGGCCGCCGTAGTTGAGGAAGTCGGTCGGCGGGAAGAAGCAGGCCACCGCCTGCACCCGGCTCGACGTGCGCTCCACCGGGTCGCGGGCGACCGGGTCGCCGGCGGTGCCCTCGGTGCCGAGCATCAGCGAGAGGTGGCCGCCCGCCGAGGCGCCGGTGATCCCGAGGCACTCCGGGTCGATGCCGAACTCGCCGGCGTGGTGCCGGATGTAGCGCACGGCGCGGTTCACGTCCTTGACGGCGTCGGGGATGGTGTAGCGTGGCTGGCTGCCGTGGACCACGGCGAAGACGGTGTAGCCCCGGTCCAGCAGCGGCTTGCAGAGCAGCGGGCTGATCGCCTCGGGCCCCGAGAGCCAGCCGCCGCTGACGACCAGCACCACGCCCACGCCCCTGGCGTCCCGGCGCGGCGTGAAGACGTCCATCGTCAGGGCGGTCCCGTACTTCCGCCCGTAGATGACATCCTGCCGGCGGGTGTAGGCGGGCTCCTCGGCCACCAGGCCGGCCGGGGCCAGGGCCGCCCCGATCAGGGCGATCAGCACGGCAATTCGCACGTCGGGGTCCTCGGTGAAAGGGCACACTCGGCCCGGGGATAGGGCTCGACGCGCTGATTTTCGCCGCGCCCCCCGTGCAGATCAACCACCGCCCTGCCCGTTCCACGGCTGGCGTCCCGTGACGCCACGCGGTGCGTCCGTTCGTCGAGAGCCCCGACCGTTCGCCGGGGGCGATCGGGGTGACCCACCAGGTCGTCCGGACGCGCACCGAACGCGGCGTGGAGCAAGGCGTCGAGGTCTACGAGATCAAGGTCCCCGGTTGAGCTGGGGACCGGACGCCGGGACCGACGGCCGCCAGAACCCGGGCCGGCTGGCGCACCGGCGCAGTTTGTGGCGGCTCCATGCCACGGTGCCCCCAACCCCGATGGCTGGCCAGCCGCTCCGGTCGGCGGTCCGCGATGACCACCAGTGCGACAACGCTCACGCCCGGGAATTCCGGGCGACTCGAACCGCCACCCCCTGGAGGACGACCACCGGCGGTGACCCGATCCCGGGCCGGGCCCAGCGATCTGCGACCCGGCCACCTCAAGGTCTTGCGGCGGGGGCCTGCAGCGCGCGGTGGCGGGCGGCCAGGTCGGGATCGCCCAGGTGCTCGTAGGCGTCGGCCAGGGCGCCATGCACGTCCGCGCGGGCGGAGTCGCCGTGCAGGGCCAGCTCCAGGTCGGAGACGGCGGCTCGCCATTCGCCGCGGTGCGCCCGGATCATCCCCCGGGTGGCGCGGTACTCCGGGTCGCGCGGGTCGAGCTCGATGGCCCGGTCCACCAGCTCGAGCGCCCGGTCCGAAGCCGCGCGGTCGGACTGGAACAGCACCCAGGCCAGGTTGTTCGCCACCGCCGGCATCCAGGGGTCCAGCGCCAGCGCCTGGTCCAGGTGCACCCGCGCCTCCTCCAGGGCGCCGCGGTCGAACGCCTGGGTGCCGAGGATCAGGTGCACCACGGCGGACGCCTCCCCCTGCGCCAGCGCCTGCTTGAGGGCCGCCGTCGCCGGCTCGGCCTCCGCACCGCCGGCGGCGGTCAGCCGGGCCAGGCGGGTCAGGGCGGCCTCGTGACCGGGCACGAGCGCCACCGCCTCCGAGAGCCGGCGCAGCCGATCGGGCAGCGGCGTGGCCGGGTCGTCGGCCAGGGCGGCCTCGTGGGCCACCAGCACGTTGGCCAGCGCCTGCCGCAGCGCCGGGTCGGGGGACAGCGCCAGGCCGGCACGCAGGAGCCCCTCGGCCGCGTCGTGGTCGCCCAGGAACACGCGGGCGGTGGCCAGGCCCGAGCGGGCCGCCAGGTCGCGCGGCTCGCGGGCCAACCGACGCTCGAACGCCTCGGCCGCCTGCCGGGCCGCGGCCCCGGCCGCAGCTGCATCGCCACGGCCGCGCTGCAGGGCCGCCAGCGACAGCGCCGCCGTGGGCTGGGTGGCGGCCAGGCTGCGGTACTCCGCGACGGCCCGGTCCACCCGCCCACGGCCGACGTAGACGCGGGCCAGGGTCTCGCGGACCTGGGCGTTCTCGGGCTGGAGCTGCGCCAGCCGTTCCAGGTGCGCCTCGGCGGCCCGCAATGGCTCCGGGCCGGTGCTCGCCCCGGCGGCGAGCAGGCGGCGGACCAGCCAGAGCCGGGCGGCGGGCTCGGAGGGCGTGGTGCCGCGGGCCAGCTCGCTCATGAGCGCGGCGGCCCTCGGCTCGTCGCCCAGATGCTCCAGGGCCAGGGCCAGGCCGAGCCGGGCGCCGTGGTTGCGCGGGTCGAGAGCCAGGCAGCGGCGGTAGTCCAGGGCGGCGGCGTCCCAGCGACCGGCCCGCTCGGCCTCGCGGGCCCACCGCCCGTACCGCACGAGCAGCTCGAGCCGCGACTGCGAGGCGGCCGCCAGGCCCAGGGCCCCGAGCGCCAGGAACCCGAGGGCGCAGAGCACCGCACGGACCCGGTGTGGCCGCGACCGCCGCCAGATGCGGGCGGCGATCAGCAGCCCACGCAGACGATCGCGGATCCGCACGCGCTGCTGCGGGGGCACGACGGCGGGCTTCTGGGCCGGGGACGGGCTGGGTGCCATGCTCATCGAAGGGGCCTTGTTCACGAGACCGGGACGCCGCGTCGCGCCGTTCGGGTCGGGTCGGGTCGGGTCGGGTCGGACGGTGGGGCCGGGCGGGGGCGTCGTCAGCGGGGGGAGCGCTCTGCGAGGCGGGCCAGCAGCGCGGAGCGCATCGCGACGAACTCGGCCTGCAACTCGGCCCGCGCCGCGGGCGGCAGGGCCCCGGGCGCTGCGACGAACGCCTGGAGCTGGTACGTCAGGTCGCCGGTCAGGTCGAACCGGCCCGACTGGAGCCACCGCTTGCGGAAGCGGTTGGTCAGGCCGTCCAGCGGGGTGCGCACGGCCCCCTGCGCGGTGACGACCATCTCGGGGATGGGCACGGGCTGGCCCTCGTGGTCGATCAGGGCGAAGCAGAGCAGGCCGGTCTCGCCGGTGGGCTTCGACAGCGTCACCACGACGAACGGGGCGGCCCCGGCGGCGGCCGGCCCGGTGGCGGGGACGACCTCGCGGGTCAGGAGCGTCCAGCCCGCGTTGCGGTAGCACCGGCTCAGCTCGTGCCAGGCGCCGAAGGGGTAGTCGCACGAGAGCGTCGCTATCAGGCCGCCGGCCTGATAGCGCCAGACGGTGGAGTGCTCACCCAGGTCGCTGGAGGTGGTGCGTTCGACCTTCTCGAACCCGACCTGCCGCCAGGCCCGCAGCTCGGCGGGCAATGTCGTCTCGTCCCAGGCCGCGATCCGGTCGGAGACGGGGAGGAGGTCGGGCCGGGCCGGGAGCGGCCGCGCCAGGGCGAGCGTCATGGGCGTCTGCACCAGGGCCAGGATGGCGAAGAGCAGCACCGGGACCAGGGCGAATCGCGACCAGCCGCTGGCCAGGTCCCCGGCCGCTCCGCTCTCGCTCGCGTCGGCGTCCGGTCGGATTGCCGGGGCGCCGGCGATGGCCCGGTTCCACCAGCGGCAAAGGTCCTTGGAGACCTCGATGGCCCGGAAGCCAGGCATGGCCAGGATCCGACCGGCCACGAGGAGACCGTCGGGGTCGCCCTCGGGCAGCGGGTCGCCAAGCTTCGGGAACCTCGGCAACGTGATCGGTCCCAGGACGCACCCGGCCACGGCCTCGACGGCGGCCAGCAGCACCAGGGCCAGCGCGAAGCTCACCGTGCCGAGCACCTCGTGGGGCCAGCCCTTCGAGAGGTCGAGACCGAACCGGTGGTCGGCCAGCGCGATGGCCGTGACGCGAGCGACGTTCATCAGCACCGCGGCCCCGACGGCCGCCGGCAGCAGCACCGCCGCGATCGACCAGGGCCGGCGGCGCCAGACCAGGTACACGGCGACGGCCGCCACCAGCGCGAACAGCGACTGCACCCCGCTGCACGCCTCCTCGACCAGCAGCCGCTTGCCGGGAAACTCCAGGACGTTGCCGGCCATCAGGTGCGGGACCCCTGCCAGATCCAGCAGCGCCGAGCTGACCCGCGAGGTCACCCGCTGGAGGTCGTCGATGAGCCGCTGGTCCTGGCTCATGGGCAGCGGGATCGCACAGGCCAGCAGCAAGGCGACCGGCCCGTAGCGGGCGATCGCCGCTCGCCCCTGGGCGACCGTGGCCAGGCCGAGCAGGGCCAGCGGCAGCGAGGCCATGGCGAACCAGGGGGAATAGAACACAACCCCGACGGCGAGCAGTCCGGCCCCCACCCCGAGGAGCGCGGCGCCGAGCCGGGGCGCGGGACCGGTCCGGGTGGTGATCAGCTCACGGCGGGACCAGGCCAGCGCGGCGGCGGCGAGCAGCAGCAGGGGCGTGAACTGGGAGTGCGGGATCCGCCAGCGATCGCGGATCAGCACGAACAGCAGCGGGGCGTAGGCCAGCAGGAGGGCCACGCCGACGGCGGCCAGCCGGTGGCGACTCAGGTGCGCTCGCAACGAAGAAGTTCCTCGACAGTCTGCGTCGGTGGTCCGGTTCGCTCCGGCGAACCGTCCGGCCCCACGTCGGGCCTGCGAGCGTTGTGCTCGCTTTCAGCTCTGCCCGGACGTCATCGGCCGGACGGGTCCCAAAGCCGTCGCTCAGGCGACGGTGCGGCGTCCCCGGCGGGCGGCGACCAGGCCGGCCAGGGTCATCAGGCCGCCCATCGCCACCGTCGAGGCCTCGGGGACGGCCGTCACCACCGTGGCATCGGGGCCGCCCGAGAAGGCCGGGCCGGTGATGATGTCGATCGTCACCCCCGGGT
>CAZUZD010000184.1:0-12266 GCA_964624465.1 uncultured Isosphaeraceae bacterium | reverse complement strand
CACGAAGACGGTGACCACCGCCGCCGCAGCGACCGATCCGCCAAGGCGTCGCCAGTCCCGATGCCAAACTGACCACAGCGCCACCAACCCGAGCACGATGCCGCCGAAGGCGCCGATGTAGCGGGCCAGGAACATGAACAGCACCGCTGCTGCCAGCGACGCGGCATGCAGCGGCAGCGCACGGTCCTGCAGCATGAAGCGGTGCAGTGCCGCGCCGAACCACAGCATGCCGGTGCCCAGGATCACGTACGGGACGTTGGCCGGGGCGTGCGCCACGTTGTTGGCGTGGCTCTGGCGGCGGCCCAGGATCATGGCGCCGGCCAGGGCGGCGAAGCCGGCCGACATGTGCACCACCGTGCCACCGGCGAAGTCCTTCACGCCCCACTTGTTCAGGAAGCCCTCAGGGTGCCACGTCCAGTGGGCCAGCGGGCTGTAGATGAACAGGCTGAAGAGCACGATGAACAGCAGGTAGGCCGAGAACCGCACCCGCTCGGCGAACGATCCGGTGATCAAGGCCGGCGTGATGATGGCGAACTTGAGCTGGAACATCGCGAAGACGATCAGCGGGATCGTCGCGGCGATCGGGTTCGGGCCCATGCCCACGCCCTTGAACATCAGGAAGGTGCGGGGATCGCCGATCAGGCCATACTCGCCGAACTTGATGCTGTCGCCAAACGCCAGGCTGAAGCCAACCGCCAGCCAGACCAGGCTGATCACGCCCAGCGCGATCAGGCTCTGGAGCATCGTCGAGACGACGTTCTTGAAGCTGACCATGCCGCCGTAGAAGAACGACAGGCCCGGCGTCATCAGCAGCACCAGGGCCGAGGCGGCCAGCATCCACGCCGTGTCGCCGGCGTTGATCCCCGACTGGTCAACCGGCGGCCCTTCCGGCCGGTTCACGAACAGGCCGGCGATCGCCACGCCCACGAGGATCAGGAACGGAAACGGCGTTGCACGCTTCATGGGCATCACCTTCTAAGAAAGAGGCAGAACTTCAGGCGTCGCTCGGGCCGGACCGGGCCGGTTTTGCCCCGTGCCCCACCCAGGGCTCAGCAGGAACATCTAATGAGTTCTGGGGTTGGATCGATCGCACGAGATCGAGTGGGCGGGCGGGCGGGAGGCAGCGACGACTTCCTGGTCCTTGCTAAGGCATGTGGCGTACCAGACTCATCTCCGAGTTTCTACAGACTTCGCCACCGCCGCAAAGTCGCACCGGGGCCGGGGTGGGGCTCTGGTCAGGCCGGCCGGCCGACCGCCGTGGATTCGTCCGTCGGGATTCGCGGGTTTTGCCCACTCCAATGGCGAGAAGCTCGTCCTGCGGGCACGTTGTCCGAACCCACTCGGAGTTCCGCCCGGAAACCCTCGGTGACCCGACTCCGCGAGTTCCGGCCACCGGTGATTCGCCCAGAAATGCGGCAGTCGCGACCCTTATCCGGGCACGCAGACGCCGTCGATCTCACCCTGGTGCCAATGCGAAACCGCCCGGCCGGCGTCCCAGGGGGAAGCCGGTCGGGCGGTCGGGATGTCGAGCGGAGTCGTTCGTTCCGGCTCAGTAGAGCAGGATGATGTCGAAGCCGCCGGTGAACTGGTCGCCGCGGGTGCCGTCGGTGAACGGGGTGCCGTACTGCGCCCAGTCATACCGCACTTCGGGCCGGAGCCAGATGTTGGGGCACGGCTTGTAGATGGCGCCCACGGTCATCTCGTAGTAGCGGTCGCCCTTGAGCGTGCCGGTTCGCGAACCCTGCTGGTCCCAGAAGACTTCCGAGCGCCACACGCCGGTCCACTTGTCATTGAAGTTGTAGAGGAACCAGTTGCCGAAGCTCTGCCACTGGGCGCTCTTGGCCGCACCGTTCTGACCGCCGGAGGCCAGGCCCGGGATCGAGCGCTCCATGCCCTGGTCGGTCTCGACGACTTGGGTGAGCTTGTCGGTCCACTTGTGGGTCAGCACGGTGGTGAAGAGCAGGCGATCGTTGCGGCCGTAGCCGGGGTTCTCCTGGCCGGCGAGGCTCGGGACGTTCACGTAGCCGGTCGTGTAGAACTGCTGGTTGCCGGGCAGGAACCGGGGATACTGGTTCGGGCCCCAGACCGTGGTGAACGCCAGCGAGGTCTTGTCCTCGTTGCCGGTCCACGAGAAGCCGCCCATGTAGCCCCACTGGTAGTTCTCGTTGACCCAGCGGTCCCAGCCGTTGATCGCCCCGTTGTAGAGGTTGATCTTGTCGGTCAGGTGCAGGGTCGTCATCACGCCGAAGTGGGTGAACGGCTGGCCGTAGGTGAACATGTACGGCGTCGAGAGCAGCGGCTTGGCGATCGCCGGCACCTGCTCGTAGCCCGCCAGGGTGTAGAACCGGCCACCCTTGATGTCCAGGCCACCCTCGGTCAGGATCGGCAGGTGCACCTCAGCATAGAGCTGGGCCAGGTCGTAACCGGCGAACTGACCGGTCTTGAAGGCGTTGTTGAACAACCCCTGCATGTAGTTGAATTGCCAGTCGTTACCGAACAGGTTGTCCACCCGGAAGCCAAAGTTGATCTTGTCTTCCTGCTCCAGCGGATTCTCGATCACCAGGTAGAACTGGTTGCCCATCCACTGGTTGGCCTTGTAGTTCGGGTTCACCCCGAAGTTCGTCCGGGTGGTACCGTTCCCGTTGGCGTTGCCGGTGAAGCTGTTCTGGATCCAGCCGTAGAACTTGACCGGCGACTCCTCGAAGCCCAGCAGGTCCTGGAGCTTGGTCGGGCCCGGCGGGCCCTCGGCGGCTGCGGCGGCCTCGGTGGCGGCCGTCTCGGTGGTCGCCTCACCACCGCCGATCGGCCGGTCAGCCGCCGGCACGGTCAGGTCGGGCGGATCGGTCGCCCCGGAGGAGGTCGTGGCCGGCAGGGCCGGCGCGGGCGTGGGGGGTTGGTCCTGGACCCGGCGCAGGGCGGGGTCATAGGTCATGGGCACGCCGAGCGGCTGACCCAGCGGGGCACCGGCGGCCGGCGGCACCGGCCGACCGTACGGCCCCGGCGTCTGGGCCAGGGTGACGGCCGCCTGGCCGCAGGCCAGCAGACCGGTCACACCCAGCAGCACTCGACGCGTGAACGTCCGTTCCATGGACGAGATCTCCGATTTATCATCCTGATCGATCGGGGGGGCGTGATGGCGGGTCGGAGAGGTGAGGGGATCAGCCATTCCAGGCCGACCGGCCCGACCATCATCTGAGTCACCGAAAGTTATCGGCGCCGGCGAACCGGAGCCTCAGGAAAACTCCGGACATCCGTCATTCTGGTCATCTGAGGATCCGTCGATTCCTTCCGCGCAACCGGCTCAGGGCAAGGCGAAGAATCGCTTCAGCTGCTCGGGCGTGGGTTGGGCTCCGTATTCACACACTTCGAAGGCCTCGGCGTATTTCACCGCCCGACCCCGCTCCGGACCCAGTTCAGACACCAGTCGGTCCCGGAAGCGGTCGGCGGTGGCCGCGAACCGTCGGCCCCAGCGCTCGCGGCTCCAGGCCTTGCGTGCCTCGGGGTCCTGCGGCACGCTCTCGAGGTATCCGAACAGCCAGGGATTCCACTCGTAGAACTGCGACCCCAGCGCGTCCATGCACGCGAACTTGGCGTCGATCGTCTCGTCGATGGGGACGACGACGTCGGCCGTGAACGGGTTGGGCTTCCGGAAGTCGTCCTCGAGGTAGAGGAACACGGGGTTCTGGCGCAGGGCCGGGGTCTCGGGGCAGAAGTTGGGGACGATCACCATGAAGGCGGCGTCCTGGACGAGGATGCCGGTGTAGCGGTGGTCGGGGTGGTAGTCGTTGGGCCGGTGGGTGATCACGACGTCGGCCTTCCAGTCGCGGATCAGGCGGGTGATCGTGCGGCGGTTCTCCAGCGTCGGCATCAGCTCACCGTCGTGGTTGTCGAGCACCTCGGTCTCGATGCCGAGCAACTCGGCGCAGCGGCGCACCTCCAGAGAGCGGCGCCTGGCGAGCGGACCGCCGGAAATCTCGTGGTGGCCGATGTCGCCGTTGGTGGTGGCGACGAACTTCACCTTGTGACCGAGCTTCGCCAGCCGGGCGGCCGTGCCGGCGGCCTTCAGCTCGCAGTCGTCGGGATGGGCCCCGAAGACGATCACCCGGACGGGCGCGGGCTCGTCGGCCAGCGCCGACGGGCGGGACGGGCCGAGGAGCGTGGCGGCCGCCAGTGCGAGCAGCGCCCCGCGACGGAGCCGGGGCAGGAGGACGAGGGTCGTGTGATCGGTCATGATGGAGAGCTCCGGGGGCAGGGCGTCGGGAGCGGTGGGAGGTCGCCTCACGCCGGTGGCGACAGCGCTGTTGTACCGGCGCCGACGGGCGGCGTCGATCGGGTCGATCGTGGCCAGGCGGCAGCTTGCTCCAGGCGCGCCAACGGCCTTAGAATCAACCCATGATCCACTCCACGCGTCTGCACTGCGGCGGTCGGCTTGCCCTCGCCCTCGTGCTGCTGACGGCGCTGGCCGCTGCGTCCCGGGCACAGGACCTCGCCCTGGCCGGTGGCGACGAGGTGGCGACGCTCGCCGATGGCCGCCCGATCCGCGGCCATCTCGATGCCAGCCTCCGGTTCGTGGCCGATGCCACGGGCAGGTCGATCCCACTGAGCGAGCTCCGCCGGATCGAGTCGGATCGCGCCGTCGACGACGGCACCGCGGCTCCGGCCCCGTTCCGCCTGGTGCTCGGCGGTGGCCAAGTGCTCAGCGGCCGGCTCCTGGGGCTCGACGCCCGCGTGATCCGGTTCCTGCCCGCCGGGGCCGCCACGCCGATCGCGGTCGCCCGGAGCGGGGTGCGCGAGCTGCGGCAGCGCTCCGGTGAGGTGCAGATCTTGCAGGACGGGTTCGAGACCCTGGATGAGGTCCGCTGGCGCTCGCGGGTGGGGCGACCGGCCCTCGCACCCGAGGCGCCCTTCGAAGGTCGCCACAGCCTGCGGCTGGCCGCCGACGGTTCGGCCCTGACGACCCGACTGGCTGATCCAGTTGGCGCGGGCCGGTTCGAGCTGGCGTTTCAGGACGCCGCGGCCGTCGACGATCAACAGCGCTGGTTCGTCGACCTCGCGTTCCGGGGCCGTGACGGCGAGCTTGCCAGCCTCCGCGTCGTCGGCGGCTGGGCGGAGGAGACGCTGGCCGTCGAATCCCCCTCGGGGCCACGGCTGGTCATCCAGCCGCTGATCCGCAAGCCAGGCTGGCATCGGCTGGTGGTCCGGTTCGACGCCGACGAACTCGATGTCGCTGTCGATGGAGATGAGCTGGCCCACGGCCCCGGTGTGGTCGGGCCGCTGGCGGAGATCCGGCTCGCGACCCACCCGACGGCCGACCTCACCTCTGCCGACCTGGCCGTCCGGTTCGATGACCTGTCCCTCGTGCAATTCGCCGCGTCCACCGCGGCCGGCGAGTTCGAGCCAGGCCTCGACGAGGTGCGACTCATCAGCGGCGACCAGCTGTTCGGCCACCTGACCGCCGCCGACCCGGAGGGCGTGTCGCTGGACCTCGACGGTCAGGCCCTGCGGCGCCCCTGGGCCCAGGTCGCTGGCGTGCGACTGCGGCGCCAGTCGGAGGCCGCCGCACCCGTGGCTGGACCGCTGGTCCGCGTCACCTGGCTCGCCGCCGGCCCCCAGGGCGTCGGGCCCCATCCGGTCGACATCATCGAGGGGGCCCTCCTGCGCGCCGACTCCGAGGCCCTGGCGATCGACGTCCCCTACGCTGGACTGGTCCTGGTGCCGAGGGACCGGTTCAGACGCCTGGATCCGCTGGGTCAGGCCCGCCGGGTCGTGATCGCCGGCCATCCGTATCACCTGGGTGACCGTTACGCCGCCGAGTTCGAGCCGCCGCAGCCAGACCCCGGCCCGCTCGAGCTGGCGTTTGAACTGGCCGAGGTCCCCGAGGGTGCGACCGCGCTGGTGCTCGACGTGGTCGACGTGATCGGGCCGACCGGCACGCCCGTGTTCTCTGAACTGGTCCAGCAGGGCCAGCTTCGCACCAGGGTCCGACTCAACGACACCCCCCTCCCCGACCTGAACTCGCGGATCTCCGGGCGCAATCAGGCCCCCGAGCGGATCCGGCTCGACCTGGCCCCCGGGACCCTGCGTCCCGGCCGCAATCGCCTGCAGTTCGAGCAGACGGGGACTCCCGACGACCCCGGGAAACGCGACAACCTGGGCCTCCTCGGGATCGCCCTGGAGTCGACGATCGCCGACCCGGGGGCACCCCGCCCGTGAAGACGCTCACCCGCAGTCTCGTCCGGCACGCCCATGCGATCGCCCGCGAATGCGGGGCGCGCGCCGTCCTACTCTATGCCGACGTGGTCGAGGAGGATGGCGACCTGGCGGCCCTGATCCAGGATGTCGACTTCCGCGTCGTGCTGGTCTCCAGGCGCCTGGACTTCCGCCCGCCGGCCGGCTGGGACGATCTGTGTGCGGTGGTCAACGTGCCCGACATCCCGATGACCCGCTCCGGCCAGGTCAAGATCGCGACCCTGGTGGCGGCCATCGAGGGGAAGATCCAGTTCGGCGACCGGGTCGTCTGGCTCACCGGCATTCAGGGCTCCAACCAGCTCGATACGGTGCTCGTACTGGACCTGGGCACCGAGGTCGAGATGTTCACCGCAGCCGCCGCCGAGCCGTTGCCCCCGGACGTCCGCCCGGCCGTCTTCGAGCGGGTCCTCTCGCTGGCCGCCGAGCTGGGCATGGAAGGCCGCGAGGGACGGCCGGTCGGCGCCCTGTTCGTGCTGGGCGACACCGAGAACGTGCTCGCCCAGAGCCGCCAGCTCGTGATCAACCCATTTCACGGCTACCCCGAGGACGAGCGCAACGTGCTCGACCCGCGGCTCGAGGAGACGGTCAAGGAATTCTCCTCGCTCGACGGCGCCTTCATCATCCGGGGCGACGGGGTGATCCTCAGCACGGCCCGCTACCTGGTGCCCCAGGACAAGCCGACCGAGCCCCTGCCCCACGGCCTGGGGGCTCGGCACGAGGCCGCCGCCGGGATCACGACCACCACCCGCTCCGTGGCGCTCTGCATCTCGCAGTCGACCGGCAGCGTCTCGATCTTCAAGGGCGGCCGCCTGGTCACCGACATCCAGAAGCCCCGCAGCCGCCAGGTCGGCAGCCTCTGAGCCCCGGCCGCCGGCCGGTCGGCGCCGGGTGCCGGCTTGCCGCATCCGGCGGCGGTGTCCATCATGAGCAGCATGATCCGGGTTCCGGGCACACGTCCGGGGCCCATCCCGCGACGTCCGCGGCCCCTCGACCGGAAAGGCCTTTGCCCCCGATGACCGCCCGACAGAAGTTCCTCCTCCTCGGCCTGGGCATCCTGAGCGCGTTCCTGATCCTCGCCCAGCTCTCGCTCGGCCAGCTGATCCACGCCGGCAAGACGAACCTGGTCACCGCCCACCGTCACAGCGGCTACACGACCGTGGCCGTGTCGACCCTCTACATCGCCCTGTCGCTCTGGGCCACGGTCAACGTCCCCACTCGCAAGTGAGCCCGGCCGCCACGGCCAGCCGGTCCGGCCCTCACTGGATCTGAAGCAACGGAGTGACGTCCCCCTCGGAGTCGAGCCGGCCGACGAAGAGTCGGCTGGTGGTGTGGGCGCCGAGGAACGAGCGAGAGGCCGGCTTCGCGAGGCTGCGGTAGATCAGCAAACCGTCGAGGCTCAACCCCCAGCCCAGCCGCACCGCGCAGGCGACCTCGGGCGGGCAGACCTTCGCCTGCTCGGCGACGGTCAGGACCCGCCAGGTCGCCGGGCGTCGCACCCGCTCCGGGTCCCAGCACACGGCCAGCGGCAGCCAGTGACGGCGGCCGGGGCTTGTCTGGCGCAGACGGAGCGAGCCTCCGGCGGGGTCGGCCGTGAACGAGCCGCGATCCGTTGCATAGTCCAGCGCGGGCAGGCCCAGCGGATAGATCCGGGCCGCGCGACCCCGCACCGCCAGCGCGAGGGCCCGCGAGTCCGGGAGGGTGCGGGTGGTCACCCCCGGGGCCAGGTCGAGCCGGAACCCCGCCGACGGGTCGCGGCTCGTGCTCTCCTGGGCCAGCAGGGCCACACCGAACTCCTTGAGCAGGATCACGGTGCGGACCACCCGCTCGGAGCCCACCTTCAGCGACCACTCCACCCAGTCGACCTCGGGCCCCGTGGTCCAGCCGACGATTCGAGCTGCACGGGCCTCCGGCTCGGGTCCCTGGGTCGACCAGAGCCCGCCCAGCCAGTTCACCCCCTCGGCCCAGAGCTCCAGACGGGTGCCAGGCCCGCCCTGACGAGGATCGACCGCGAGCACTGCACCCTCCGGGCCGGCCTCGGACCGGAGCAAGGCAAGGAGCGACGGCAGCCCCCCCACCCAGGAGGGGTCGAGGGGCAGGTCGGAGGCTCGCGTTCGCGCGGGCTCCCCGACGGCGGTCCGCACCAGCCGCTCCAGGCCGGGCTCACCGATTCGCGCGCTCCAGAACCGGGCGATCCGGGCCCGATCCGGGGGTGGTGTCCCGCCGAGGGCCAGCGAGCCATCGCCGCGGCCTGCCGCGATCGCAACGCGCAGCAGCGGTTCGAGCCGCGCCACCCGCTCGGGGGTCCAGGACGCCGGCTCGGCTTCGGCCCAGGTCTTGAGGACGGCCAGTGCCTGCCACCAGTCCGAAGGACCGGCGTGACGGGCGCCCACGCCGTCGCGACCGAGCCAGCGCTCGACGCGGCGCCACCTCGGGACCGAACCGGTCCGGGGGTCCGCGAACGGGAGATTCGTCCCCTCGAGGAGGGCGTCTGATGCTGCGGAGCCCCGACCCCGGCCCGTCGTCTGTGCCCGGCGCGTCATCGTCGTGCCACTCCTCGAAACGGGCTGCCCAGGGGCTAGGCCCACCTGCCCAATTCCTCGACAGTTGCTCTCGGTCGCCGAACTCTACCACTCCCGTGAGCCGGACCCACACCGGAAAAAGCCGTGACCAGGTCGCTTTCCTTAAGTGCCAAACTGATTTGACCTTAAGCCTCTGGCTCGGACGCTCCGCTAGCGAAGACGGCGACTCGAAATGAGCCCTGCGTCGATTTGGCACCGCCGTTGCTTTCTCCTTCAGCCGTGTGCGACTCCTGAGGGGATCGAAAAAGCCAGATCCCTTCGGTGTCCGAGTCGCCCCGGATCAGAGCCGATCCGGAGAAATGAACCACCCCACTGGCGACGGTGGCCTCCCAGCTCGCTGGGGGCTTCCAACCGCCAAAGGGCGAGCGGGTTGCCTCGCACGACCCCCCCGCTCGCCCTCTCCACACCGGGTGTGCCGCCCCTGGGCCACCCAGTCCGAGCAGAGCCGGCCGGGCTCGACCGCTGAAGCGACCATGGGAGAGGTGGTCCGCTGAGGTTGGTCGGTCCCGGCCGGCTCGTTGATTGCGCCCCGCGCCATCCGGGGCAGCCGCGGTCCGCGATTCAGAGGTCGCGGCCCGGACTAGAAGCCAGCCCGACCGACGCCCGGTCTGGCCGCTCCGGCTCGGGAAACAGCGGCAACACGTCCGCCGAGACGGCCCGCGGCCGGGGAGGCCGTCGGCCCTCCAGCTCGTCAAGTCGGCGCCGCAGCCGGGCACTCACCCCGGCGTGGGCGGCCTGGCTCTGCAAGGCGTGATACAGCTTCGGGCCGGCCACCGGCCCGTAAGTGGCGACGTACAGGTCCCGTTTTCGGATCATGTGATCCCCCTCTTCCCTCCCGGTGCAATCTCCCCTGGCTGCCTCCTGGTTTACGATCTGGACCGACTCCAAGTTCTTGTTTTTCTAATGGGTTCCGGAAAATCCCGCCCCACCTTCGGGGGTCGGCGGACCCGCCCGCAGGCGACCGATCAGGCGGGCCTCCGAGCCCTGCCGGAGCCCGCCGGCTCCCAGGGCATCCGAATGCGTCGATCCGGTTGCCCCAGGCACTAGAATCGGTTTTTCCGATACTGCGCCGGCCGTCATTTTCGCTTTTTTTCTCTTGACGCCGGCCGATCGGCCCGAGTTAAGTATTCGGAACGCGAATACTGCCCCGACGTACTATTGCAAGTCGCCCCGAGGTGCCGGGCTACTCGCGACAGTTTCGACGGATGCAAATCTGGATACAGCAAGGCCTCCCGGCGGTTCCACCGTCGGCCGTGAGGGTCTCGATGCAGCTCGAAGCGCTCAAGATCTTCTGCGACGTCGTCCGCTGGACCAGCTTCTCGCGGGGTGCCGCCGAGAATGGGGTCTCGCAGTCGTCGGCCAGCCAGGCGGTGCGGAACCTGGAGGAGCACCTGGGGGTCAAGCTGATCGATCGGTCCAAGCGCCCCCTGATCCTGACGGCCCATGGCCGCGTCTACTACGAGGGGGTCAAGGACCTGGTCGGTCGCTACTTCGAGCTCGAGGCCCGGGTCCAGAGCCTCTCCGACGAGCAGCATGTCGTGGGCACGGTCACGGTGGCCTCGATCTACTCGGTGGGCCTGGCTCATATGACCCGCTATGTGGAGCACTTCGAGCGGACGTACCCCAGCGCCAAGGTGCGGGTGGAGTACCTGCATCCGACCCGGGTGGTCGAGGCCGTCCAGTCCGGCGCCGCCGAGCTGGGCATCGTCTCCTACCCCAAGAAGTGGGCCGACCTGACCGTCCTGCCGTGGCGAGAGGAGGAGATGGTCGTGACCGTCCACCCCAAGCACCGGTTCGCGGCGCTCGGGGAGATCGAGATCGGCCAGCTCGACGGCGAGAAGTTCGTGGCGTTTGACAGCGAGCTGGCGATCCGCCGCACCATCGACCGCTTCCTCCGCAAGTCGGGGGTGCAGGTGGAGGTGGGGCTCGAATTCGACAACATCGAGAACATCAAGCGGGCGGTGGAGATCCCGGCCGGGATCGCGATCCTACCCCGCCCGACGCTGGAGCGCGAGCTGGCGGCCGGCACGCTGGCGGCCGTCCGGTTCCGCGACCATCGCCTCACCCGCCCGCTGGTGATCGTGCACCGCGGTCGGGCCCGGCTCGGCCCCACCGCCAGCCGCTTCCTCGACCTGCTGCAACAGGTGGACGAGGACGCACCCGCCGTCGCCGACCCGGCCGCGGCTCCGGCCACCAGCGGCCGCTGACACCACGCCGGGGGCGGCCGCCCGCCTCCCGCAGGCTGACCGACCGGATCGAGCGGCCCCGCCGCCGGTCCGACCGACCGACCGACCTCCGCCCGAGACGATGATCTGAACCGAGGATCCCAGGGATCGGGATCATCCGGCCGACGGATCTGCCCGAGACGCGACCTGAAAGGTGTGACGCATGAGCAGCGGCTACCCCGAACCCCAGGGCCTCTACGACCCGCAGTACGAGCACGACAGCTGCGGTGTCGGCTTCCTCGTCGACCTCAAGGGCCGCAAATCGCACCGGATCGTCCGCGACGGCCTGACCGCGCTGCTGAACCTCGACCACCGCGGGGCCTGCGGCTGCGAGGCGAACACCGGGGACGGCGCCGGCCTGCTGGTGCAGATCCCGCACGAGTTCCTCCGCGCCCGCTGCACCCCGCTCGGCATCTTCTTGCCCGAGCCCGGGGCGTACGGCGTCGGCGCGTTCTTCGCGTCGCCCGAGCCCGCTCAGCAGGCGCAGGGGATGCGGCTCTTCGAGGAGATCCTCCGCGAGGAGGGCCTGAAGTTCCTGGGCTGGCGCCGGCTCAAGACCGACAACAGCTCGCTGGGCGACAGCGCCCGCGCCGTCGAGCCGGCGATGTTCCACGCCTTCGTCGCCTCGCCGTACGACGACCCCGACCGCTTCGAGCGCAAGCTGTTCGTGGTCCGCAAGCGGTTCGAGTCGGCCATCGAGCAGTCGGCGATGCACACCCGCCGGTTCTTCTACTTCGCCAGCCTCTCGTGCCGCACCCTGGTCTACAAGGGCATGCTCACGCCCGGCCAGCTGCCCGACTACTACGCCGATGACTTCAACGACCCGGCCTTCCAGAGCGCCCTGTGCCTGTTCCACTCGCGGTTCAGCACCAACACGTTCCCGAGCTGGGAGCTGGCGCACCCGTACCGGATGATCGCACACAACGGCGAGATCAACACCCTTCGCGGCAACATCAACTGGATGCGGGCCCGTGAGGCGCTCTTCGAGAGCGAACTGTACGAGCCGGGCGACGTCCAGAAGCTCCTGCCGATCATCCGCGAGGGGCTCTCCGACACGGCCTGCCTCGACAACGCCGTCGAGCTGCTGGTCAAGTCGGGCTTCGGCCTGGCGCGGGCGATGATGATGCTCGTGCCCGAGGCGTGGGACAACCACGAGACGATGTCGCAGGCCAAGAAGAACTTCTATGCCTTCCACGCCTGCCTGATGGAGCCC
>CAZUZD010000183.1:0-12287 GCA_964624465.1 uncultured Isosphaeraceae bacterium | reverse complement strand
CGGCCAGGCCGATGCAGTAGGTGGCGATCGGGCACTCGATGAACTGCATGGTGTCGTAGATGGCCAGCGTGCTCGAGACGCTGCCGCCGGGGCTGTTGATGTAGAACTGGATGCCCTGCGAGCGGTTCTCGTACTGCAGGAACAGCATCTTCATCACGAGCAGGTTGGCGGTGCCGTCGTTGATCACCCCTTCGAGGAAGATGATCCGGTTCTCGAGCAGCAGGTCGCCGAGCGTCATCTGCCGCTGGCGGGCGTAGTCCTTGTAGCGCTGGAGCACCGGCCCGGTCAGCGGGGTGTCGGATGGCCCGGGAAACGGCTCGCCCCAGCTGGGGCGTGCGGGGTCAAACGGCATGGCGAGGGTCCTTACCAGGATCGGAATGACCGCGGGACGGGCCCGGCACGGGGGCCGGATTCGGCGCGAGCGGGTGCGGAGTTTCGGGCTCGGAGTCGGTTCTGTTCGTCGCCACCACGCGGAGTGTTCGCTGGCGGGCCCGGCGTGGCAAGCCCCCAGCGGCGGGGAACCGGCCAGAATCGCCGAGCCGGGGTCGCCGGGACGGCCCGCGACCATGCGATCAGGCGTGGGTGGCTCGACCGGTCCGGGCGCGGGCACGGGCCGCGACCGGGGTTCCGGTCGAGGCCCGCGTGGCGAGTGCCAGAATTCTCATTGTAGGCCAGCGACGGGCGGCAGCGTAGCCCCCCGCGCCGATCCGGGCCCCCCGTCAGGCGGGGGCCAGGTCGGCAATCGCTCAGGCCTCGGCCGACTCGGAGGTCGTGGTCTCGGTCTCGGCCGCGGCCTCGAGCGCCGGGCCGGCGGCCTCGTCGAGGGTCTCGACGGCCCGCTCCTCGACCATGGGGACGTCCTCGTACTTGACGTAGTCGAGGATCCGGTCGAGCGTCTTGCGCTCCATGATCTGCTGCGTCAGGCCGTCGAGGAGGTTCTCCTTCTCGATCCGCGAGCGGATCCGGCGGGGCGACTCGTCGGTCCGGGCGGCGATGGCGAGGATCTCGGCCTCGATGTCGGCGTCCTCGACCTTGATCTCCTCGGCCTCGGCGATCTTCGAGAGCAGGAAGAACTCCTTGAGGCTCCGGAGCGTCTGCTCGTGGGCGTTGGCCCGGACCTCGGCCTCGCGGGCCCGAATTTCCCCCTCGCCCAGGCCGGCCTGCCGCATCTCCTCGACCTGGCGGCGGAGGGTCGAGCGCTCCTGGCGGGCGACGAGGTCGGCCGGCAGGTCGAAGGGCACGTCCTGGATGAGCTGGTCGACGACCTGGGCGCGGATGGCCTGGCGCTGCTGGTAGGCGATGCGGCGGTCGAGGACTTCCTTGAGGGCGTCCTTGAGCTCACCCTCGCTGTCGAAGCCGATGCCGCGGAGGAACTCGGCGTCGACCTCGGGCAGCCGCAGGCTCTTGAGGTCGTGGACCTTGAAGGTCACGCGGATCGTCTGGCCGCGGAGGGCGGGGTCGGGCGAGGAGCTGCCGACCTGGGCGTCGGCCTCGCGGACGTCGCCGGCCTTGGCCCCGACCAGGGCCTTGGCCAGGTCGGGCACATGGCCGTCCTGGAACCGCAGCTCGGGCTGGATCCGGAACTGGAGTTCCTTGGCCTCGTTGAAGGTCACGCCGTCCTTGTGGAAGGTCAGGTCGGCCGTGAGGAAGTCGCCGATCGCGGCGCCGCCGTCCTTGGGGACGAGCTGGGCGTAGCGCTCGAGGAAGCCCTTCTGCTGGGCCTCGACGTCGGCGGCGGTGACCTCCTTGACCGGTCGCTTGACGGTCAGGGCCTTGTAGGTCGGCAGCGCGAAGTCGGGCTGGACCTCGACGTCCATCTCGAAGGCCATCGGGCCGTCATCGGGCAGGTCGATGGCGTCGACGTCCAGGTTCGGCTGCGAGATCGGGTTGAGCTTGTGCTCGCTGTCGAGCTGCTCCATGCAGGCCATCAGCAGGGCCGACTTGACCTGGCCGCTGACTTCCTTGCGGAAGCGGACCTGCACCAGGCTCTTGGGCGCCCGGCCCGGCCGGAAGCCGGGCATCTGGGCCTCGCGTCGGACGGAGCCGAGCGACTCGTTGAACTGGCGCTCGACCTCCGTGCGGGGGATCGAGACCTTGATGTGCTTCTTGCACGGGCCGGCGTCGGTGATCTGGACGTCCAGGTCAAGCTTGCGCGGCTCGGTGCTCGCCTCGGTGGCCACGGACGGATCGCGATCGTCTTCCCGGCTGCTCATCGCTGGCATTCCTTCGGATCAAACTCGGCGCTTCGAGACGGGCGAAAAGCCCATCTCGGTGACGGCTGGGGCCGCCACCACGCACCGGGGCGATCGAGCGAATGCCGCCAGCCGGGATCGGCAACAGGTGAGGCAAAAGAGCGGGAGATGGGATTTGAACCCACGACAACCACGTTGGCAACGTGGTGCTCTACCCCTGAGCTACTCCCGCGATACGCGACGGGCCCCGGGTGAGGGCCGCGGCGTCGTGTCGGGCCGTGTGGCGTCGACGGGTGCAAGTATAGAGGGCCCGGGGCGGATTGCAAGAGGGTTCCGCCAAAACCTCCGCGAAGTCGGCCGGGACCCCTTTGCGGTGCCCGACTTTTGGCGATAGCCTGGGTTTCTCACCCTTCCCCAAATCTCAAAAAGTGCCGGGGGCCCGCTCGCGGCCGATCGCGCGGGTCCGTCGCCGATTCGGGATCTCCGCCATGCCGTTTCAGCTCGTCATCCTCAAGGGTCGCAGCGCCAGCCAGGCGCTCCGGCTGCCCGCCGAGGGCGTCACCACGGTGGGCCGCCAGCAGGGCTGCCAGATCCGGATCAGCTCCTCGCAGGTCAGCCGCAAGCACTGCGAGCTCTTCGAGAAGCAGGGCTACCTGGTCGTCAAGGACCTGAACAGCTCCAACGGCACCCTGGTCAACGGCAAGAAGGTCGAGGGCCAGCAGATCCTGGAGCCGGGCCAGACCCTGGTCATCGGCAGCGTCGTGTTCCGCGTCGAGCGCTCCGACGGGGCCACCCCCGGCAGCGGGGCCGGCGACACCGCGGTCCCGGCGGCCGTCGACGTCGGCGGCGAGGCGGACATCGAGCTGGACTTCGAGATCACCGACGAGGAGCCGGCCGCCCCCAAGCCCCCGGCCCCCGCGAAGCCGCCCGCCCCGGCCAGACCGGCGGCCGCCCCGGCGGCGGCGGCGAAACCCGCCACGAAGCCGGCCCCCGCGAAGCCGGTCGCCCCGACCCCGGACCCCGACGCGCCGCCCGCCGAGCCGGCGTCGCTGGTGAAGTCCGACGACGAGCCCGCCCTCGGCGAGGACGCCGTCGCCGACTACCTCATGGGCCTGGACATCGACGACGACGACAAGTGAGCCCCGGCCCCGGGGAGGATGGTTCCCGGTAGGGCGGATCAGCGTCAGCGTCATCCGCCGTGTCCGGAGCAGGCACCCTCCGATTGGCCCATCCGCCCGGTCCGGACGATGGCCTCCGACCCGGCCCGGCGGATGACGCTGCCGCTGATCCGCCCTACACGAGTCCCGGAGCTGGACGACGATCACTGCCCCGGGACCTCACGGCCAGGATTGGTTCGCCGCACCGGGCTCACCAGCTCACATAGGGGCCGGGGCAGGGGGTGATCAGGATCTTGCCGTCGCCCATGCGGCCGGTGCGAGCCTGGCCGACGATGGCGCGGACGGCGGCCGGCACCTCGGACTCGGGCAGCCAGAGGGTGATCTCGACCTTGGGCACGAACGACGTGTTGTACTCGCTGCCCAGGTAGCGGTGCAGCCGGTTCTTCTGCCGCCCGAAGCCCATCACCTCGCGCACCGTGCCGCCGATCACCTCCACCGACTCCAGCGCCGTCAGCACGGCCCCGGCGCGGAACGGCTTGACCATCGCGATCAGCTGGACCACCGGGGCCCCCGTGCCGGCTCTTGACATCGCGTTGCACGCCCCTGAGAGTGATGGGGCGACCCTTGCGCCTGCCCCCGACCGAGTTCGCCGCGCCCACGCACGCCAGCCAGAGGAATTGTCCGATGCTCAAGCGGGTCCTGGTCGTCTTCCTGTCCGCCAGCTCGCTGGGCCTGGTCGGTTGCCTGGGCGAGACGGGCTACGAGAGCCGGCTGAACCGGACGCTCGAGAACCTCAAGTTCCAGCGTCAGCTCGACGCCAATCTTAACCCGGCCGAGGTCGGCCGGCTCAAGGAGCTGAACCTCTTCGTCCGGCCGCCCAAGGGCATGGCCAAGGCGCCCGCCGCCGGAATCAACGTGCCGGCCAACGCTTACGACGCCGCGGAGACGTTCCTCGGCGTGGTCGACGCCGCCGGCAACCCGATCCAGCTCCACGTCCTGGCCCGGGTCAAGCCGATCCGCAAGGCGGCCGCCCCCAAGGCGGGCGACCCGCCGCCGCCGCCCGAGACGAACCTGGCGACCTTCGAGAGCGACCTCCGCGGCCTGCTCAACGCCGTCTATGGCGCCGGCGGCGACACCAAGAGCGACGCCGTCAACGAGCGCGGGCGCGCCTACAAGCGGATCAAGTTCCAGGCCGCCGACGGCCAGTTCGTGAGCGCCAACCTCTACGAGCAGCCGACCGAGAAGGTCGCCCTGATCTTCGTGTACCCGGCCGCGTCGGCCAACTCGCAGGCCGTGACCACCGCCGTGCCGCTGGCGCTGGGCGCCGTGGCCACCGGCGGCAAGGCGGTCGCCGCCTTCAACGGCAACGCCGAGGGCGAGGGCGGCGCCGAGGGTGAGGCGGGTCTGGGGTTCTGAGTCGGGCTCAACCGATTCCGAGCGTGGTGCGGGCGCGGTTCGCCGCAGGGGACACAAGTCCACTCGCACGCGCCACTCGCCAGTGGATACACTGTTGGACCGGCGGCGGGGTCTCAATCGCGAGATCCGGCCCCAGGGGTCCGAGAACCTGATCGACCGCCCGTCGGGGCGCGGTGGTGTCCGCGCCGGCCGCCCCCGATTCCCCATGTTGCAGCGAGAGCCCGAGGTTTCCCTCCGATGCAGAAGCCGCGCCTGATGACGCCCGGACCGGCCCCGGTCCCCGAGGACGTGCTCCTGGAGCTGGCCCGCCCGGTGATCCACCACCGCTCGGCCGAGGCCAAGCAGGTCATCGTCGAGTGTGCCGCCGGCCTCAAAGAGGTGTTCCAGACCCAGAACGACGTGATGATCCTCACCGCGTCGGGCACCGGCGCGATGGAGGCCGCCGCGGTCAACACCGTGCCGCGCGGCGGCAAGGCGCTGGTGCTCAACGCCGGCTGGTTCGCCGCCCGCTGG
Organism: uncultured Isosphaeraceae bacterium; assembly: GCA_964624465.1. Lineage (GTDB taxonomy): Bacteria > Planctomycetota > Planctomycetia > Isosphaerales > Isosphaeraceae > CAZUZD01. The sequence continues at coordinate 7,048 of CAZUZD010000183.1, read as the reverse complement.
GGCAAGGTCTGCCAGGCCTACGGCATCAACGCGATCAACGTCGACTTCGAGTGGGGCACCCCGGTCGACCCCCAGCGGGTCGCCAACGCCCTGGCCGAGCACCCCGACACCGTCTGCGTGATGGGCACCCTGAGCGAGACATCCACCGGCACCGGCCATCCGGTCGAGGCGATCGGCAAGATCGTTGCCCAGACCGACGCCGTGTTCGCCGTCGACGGCATCTCGGGCGTGGGCGCCATGGAGTGCCGCGCCGACGCCTGGGGCATCGACCTGCTCTGCGCCGGCTCGCAGAAGGCCCTCATGCTGCCGCCGGGCCTGGCGTTCGTCTCGGTCAGCCCCAAGGCGTGGGCCAAGATCGACAGCTTCGACGCGCCGGCCTTCTACTTCAACCTGAAGTCGGCCCGCAAGAAGATGGCCGAGTTCGACACCCCGTTCACCCCGGCCCACACGCTCATTCTCGGCCTGCGCCAGGCGCTGCGGCGGATCCAGGCCGAGGGGATCGAGAACGTCTGGGAGCGCCACCGCCGCATGAGCGAGGCCTGCCAGGCCGGCGTCCAGGCCCTGGGCCTGGAGCTCTTCAGCCAGCGCCCCGCCGAGGGCCTGACCGCCTTCCGCGTGCCCGCCGGCCTCAAGGACGGCGACATCCGCGGCAAGCTCACCGAGCGGTTCGGCATCACCACCGTCGGCGGCCAGGACAAGCTCAAGGGCAAGATCGTCCGCGTCGGCCACATGGGCTACACCGACGAGCTCGACGTCGTCGCCGGCCTGGCCGCCCTGGAGATGGTGCTCGCCGAGCTGGGCTATGACGTCGAGCCCGGCAAGGCCGTCACCGCCGCCCAGCAGGTGCTCATCGGCCAGCGCACGGCCGCCAGCGTCTGATCCCGGAACGCGGGCCACGGCCCCGCGCTGCTGTCGCCACCGTCCGTCTGACAAATCGGGACCGGCCCGCCCCGGGGATCGCACGATCCCCGGGATCCGGGCCGGTCCTTTGCTTTTCGTCCCCTGTGACCGCAACGCCCCCGAGCGACCCAACACGCGGGCCGGCCGACGGCCCGCAGGAGAGCCTCCCGCCATGCATCGCGTCCTGGTGACCGACAAGCTCGCCGAAGAAGGCCTGGCGCTGCTGAAGGCCGAGCCGGATCTGGAAGTCATCGTCAACACGAAGCTCGCCGGCGACCCGGTGGCGCTGAAGGCCGCGCTGGCCGAGGCCGACGGTATCGTGATCCGCTCGGGCACGACGCTGACGCCCGAGGTGCTCGACGGCCAGACCCGCCTGAAGGCGATCGTCCGCGCCGGCGTCGGCGTCGACAACATCAACGTGCCCTCGGCCACCCGCCAGGGCATCGTGGTGATGAACACCCCCGGCGGCAACACGATCTCCACGGCCGAGCACACCATCGCGCTGCTGCTGTCGCTGGCCCGCAACGTGCCGCAGGCGCACGGCAGCCTCACCGCCGGCAAGTGGGACCGCAACAAGTTCACCGGCACCCAGGTCGAGGGCAAGACCCTCGGCATCATCGGCCTGGGCCGCGTGGGCCTGGCCGTGGCCAAGCGCGCCCAGGGCTTCGACATGCGGGTCGTCGGGTATGACCCGTTCCTGACCGCCGAGCGCGCCGCCGAGCTGGGCATCGAGACGGTCTCGAACCTCGACGACCTCTGGGGCCAGGTCGACTTCCTGACCCTGCACACGCCGCTCTCGGCCGAGACCCGCAACATCATCGATGCGGCGGTGATCGAGAAGCTCAAGCCGGGCGTGCGGATCATCAACTGCGCCCGCGGCGGCCTGATCGACGAGGCCGCCCTGCGGGCCGCCGTCGAGTCGGGCAAGGTCGCCGGCGCGGCCGTCGACGTCTTCGAGCCCGAGCCGCCCCCGGCCGACAACCCGCTGCTCGGCCACCCGAAGATCGTCGTGACGCCCCACCTGGGCGCCTCGACCGAGGAGGCGCAGGTGGCCGTGGCCGAGGAGGCCGCCCGCCTGCTGATCGACTTCTTCCGCCGCGGCCAGGTCCGGTTCGCCGTGAACATGGGCGCCCTGAACCGCACCGAGCTGGAGGACCTGCGGCTGTACCTCGACCTGGGCCGGCGCCTGGGCATGCTCCACGCCCAGATGGACCGGGGCACGATCAAGAAGGCGACCCTGCGGTACCGCGGCGAGGTCGCGCACAAGCAGACGAAGCTGATCACCGCCAGCTTCGCCGCCGGCTGGCTCGAGGCCGCGCTCGACCAGCAGGTTAACCTGGTCAACGCCGAGGTCCTGCTTCGCGAGCGCGGGATCCAGCTCGTCGAGGAGAAGTCGACCGACACCGGCGACTTCGCCACGATGATCCAGTCGGAGGTCGAGACCGACAAGAAGACGTACGTGGCCGCCGGCACGCTGTTCGGCCACAAGTTCGTCCGCCTGGTGCGGCTGGGTCAGTACTTCCTGGACGCGCACCTGGAAGGCGACCTGCTCATCTTCACGCACTACGACCGGCCCGGCCTGATCGGGTTCATCGGTACGACGTTCGGCCAGCACGGCACGAACATCGCGCAGATGAACGTCGGGCGCAAGCAGCCCGGCGGCGAGGCCATCGGCGTGGTGAACCTCGACGGTACCCCGACCCCCGAGGCCGTGCAGGCCGTCGAGAAGCACCCCGACGTCGTCAGCGTCAGCCTGATCAAGCTGCCCCCGGCCGGCGCCGTGCCCCCGTGGCTGGCGCAGTGAGCGGGCGCGTGAGCTGATCGGGGCCGCCGTCGGTTCTCCGCCCGGTTCGCCCGGTCGGAACCCGGTTTGCAAGAGGCTCCGGGTGCGAGACTGTGGCCCGTGGGGTCGGCGATCGACCCCGGCCCGCTCCGCGCCCGGAGCCTTTGCGCATGGCCCCCGTGACCCCCCCCGCGGCCCCCGCCGCCGATCCAGCCCCCGTCCTGTCGGCCGAGGCCGAGGAGATCCGCGACGAGCTGGAGCCGCAGACGGCGGCCTTGCAGCTCATCGCCGCCCTGCTGGTGGGGGCGGCCGCCTGGGCGCTCGGCACGATCCTGGTGCCGTTCGTCCTGGCCGTCGTCCTGGCCATCGCGCTGACCCCGCTGGCCAACCGCCTGGAACGCCTCGGGGCGCCCCGGGTGCTGGCCAGCCTGGCGAGCATGCTGCTGGTCGCCGCGCTGCTGCTCGGGACCCTGGGCCTGGTGCTCGTGCAGACCGGCCGGATGATCGGCCAGTCGGATCAGCTCATCGACCAGACGGCCGGGTCGCTGAGCCAGTTCTCCGAACGGCTCGGCGGCGACCGCATCCTCCAGTCGCTCGGCATCCTCCAGGATGCGCCGACCGAGCCCGGGACGGGTCCCGAGACCGATCCGGACGCCGCGGCCGCCGATGGGGCCGAGGCCTGGAGTCGGCTCCTGCGCACGAGTCTGCGGGCAACCGGCGGCTGGGTGGCCAGCGGCCTGGGCGGCCTGGCCGGCGTGCTGGCCGGCACGGTCGTGGTGCTGGCATTCCAGTTCTACCTGATCCAGACCCGCGAGCAGCTCTCGATCAGGCTGATCCGGGTGCTGGGCCGGCTCGGGCTGCGGCGCGACCGGCTCGCACTCGACCGGTCGCGGCACGAGATCGTCGTCTTCGTCGGCTTCGTGAGCCTGGTGGCCCTCTCGTACGCCGCGATCGCGACGCTGGTCTTCTGGGCGATCGGCCTGCCCTCGCCCCTGCTCTGGGGCGTGCTCAGCGGGCTCTGCGAGTTCATCCCGTTCTTCGGGCCGATGATCGCCGGGGCCCTGATCAGCCTGGTCGCGCTCTCTCAGGGGACGCTCTGGCAGCCGCTGGCGGTCCTCGCGCTGTTCGTCGTGTTCAACCTGGTGGAGGGGTACGTCATCACGCCGATCGTCTACGGCTCGGCCGTCGAGATCGACCCGGTCACCTCGCTGCTCGGCGTCCTGTTCTTCGGCTATCTCTGGGGCCCGCTCGGCTCGGTGCTGGCCATGCCCATGCTCATCCTCCTGCGCGGCCTGGTCGTCATGGCCCCCGACACCCCCGCCCTCGACGCCCTCGCCGACGTCGAGGACCGCAAGCCCACCGCAGAGCACACCGCATTCCGTCAAGCCGAGCCGACCCACCCGACCGGCTGACCCCGGTTCTCGAACTCCGGACCGGATCGGCGGCAGGACCCGATCCGGTTCGAACACGCCGCAGTCGACCGTTGTCTCGTTGTCTCGAGACCGGGAACCAGGACAGTTGTTGTTGGCTTCGCTTGCCAACGTCCACTTTGCTACCCTGGAATCACCGGGGAGGAACGTGGAAATGGGAATCTGCACTCTGATGCTCGCGTTGCTCGCGACCCCTGGCCCACAGGAGGCCCGGGCGCTGACGATCCACAATCCCCACGACCTGACCGTGAAGGTCTGGGTGTGGGACTACGAGGCAAAGGCCTGGCTGTACAAGGACCCGATCGTGCTGGGCCGCGGCAGCCAGGTCGATCCGGTCCTCAGGCCGGGGAAGTACCAGTTCGTCTTCAAGAACTCCGATGGCGTCCTGGTCCGGAGCGATTCCGTGGTCAGTGTGGTGGAAGGCTCACCCGTCTTCGTCCGGACCGTCACGGTCCCGGTCATGCAGGTCATCATGACCAGGGACCCCGAGACGGGTGCTATGGTTCAAAAGGTCGTTACGGAATCCGTTCAGCGGCAAGAGACGGCCCGGGTCCTGGAAATCCCGATGTTTCCCGGCAAGCCCGACGCTAGTTCGAAACCTTGAAGCGCGTGGCGCGTGGGGTCCGGGGGGGCTCACTCCCCGAGCCGTAGTCGCCCTCGATGATGAAGATCAGCTCCTGCTCGGAGCGCTTGAACTCCTTCCAGCCCAGGGGAATCGACCCGGCGGCCGAGGGCGCTCGCACATCGTGATGGTCGTTGTCGAGGCACTCGATCCGGAGGTCGACCCAGCCGATGGGAAAGCGTTTCGCCTCGGTCGTCTCGCCGATCAGGTCGATCGCCCGGTAGGGGGGCCATTTCGGCTGGCCCAGGTCGTCGACTCCGGTCGGCTTCCAGTGCGGGTAGAACCAGAGTCGGAGCTTCTGATTCGTCCGGTTCTGGATGGTGACCGACTGTTGATCGGCCTCCGACCCGAACGGCCAGAGCGGGTCGGGCTCGGGCCGGGTCAGGCTGGGGGTGGTCATCTGCTCGGTGGTGAATGGCGGTGACGAGTCGCCCGGCCCGTCGGGCCCGACCACGGGGGCCGGGGCCCTCCCCCCGTTCGACAGTGCGGGATCCGGTGGGGATGGGGGCGGGCGCATCGCCGCCTTGATCCCGAGATAACCCAGCCCGAGACCCACGAGCAACACCGCCGCGCCGACCAGGCCGCGCGCTGGTGAGGGTCGATCGAACCACGATGGCGGCACGGGCCCGGGTCGGTCGTTCGCCACCGTCACGGGGTCGCGAGGTGCCGGGCGCATGGCGCGAGGATCCGGGCGCCCTGGCTCGGCGATCGGATCGGTTTTCCCGTTCGTGACGGTGGCGGGGCTCGGGTCGAGCAGGATCAGGTGCTCGGCGACCCCCTGGGCGCGCTCCAGCAAGGTGGCCATCGGTGGCGGCGACGGGGCCGTGGACCCGGTCGGTGCCAGATCGGGATTGAGGTCGCGATGCGTCGGCGCGGCCTCGGAAAGTTCCGTCAGCTTGAGCTGGAGCAGGCCGGTCTCGAAGGCGCGCCGGACCGACTCGCCCTCCGCGATGCTGCGGTAGAACGTCCGTGAGAAGTTGATGGCCGCTTCGTCTTCGATGGCCGTACTCATCCCGATGGCGCACGGCACGAAGCGCAACAGGCTGGCGGCCTGTTTCTCGGAGTAACAGGCGTTGAGCAGCACGACCTGCACGCTCTCGCCCTGGAGCCGGAATAGCTCGGCCAGGTCATCCTTCTGCAGCAGTCGCGAGGCGCCGTCGTCGGAGGCGAGGACGACTTCATGGTTGGCGCTGCCGTGCCCACTGAAATGGACGATCTCAGGCCGATAGCGCTGGAAGGCGTCGATGAGAATCCTGGGGCTGACATCCGGCTCATAGACCAGGCGGATGGCCTCGCGATCGCGACACTTCGAGATCTCGTCCTGCACCTCAAGACGCTCGAAGTTCGTGCGAATGCGGGTCGTGTCGCTCGGGTTGGCGGTGAGAAACAGGATCGTGATCGGCTTCATGCTCATGCGCTCCGCACACCCGCCCCACGCCGCTGGCCTGATCCGTGTCGAGGCGGTGCGATCGGCGCTGGAACCTCCTGGGGTCACCTTGGCCCACGTCGACACTATCCGTCGCTGACGAGCGCGGCAAGGGAATGCAGGGCCGGCTCATCCCCGACGACCGCGCGTTCCTCGTCAGGTCGCGGGCGGCCGTTCCGCCGTACGCGGGATGCCGCCGCGAACGGCCAGTCCCCATCCCGAACGTGACGTCGACCGGGGCATTCTCGACCGACGTCGCGCTGCGGGATCACGGTTGTCGCGGCTCGATCGCTCAGTTTGAGCGATCCCATCGGTCGCTCGATTCGATCAGACCCACAGGCCATCGGGTCACCCACCGGGCGGGCGACCTGGGACGACCGTGGTGTGACCGCGCGACGCACGGCACAGACGATAGCTGCCACCGGGCCCATCGCGTTCGCAACCGCTGGATCGCGGCGCGTGGCTGGCGGCCCCGGCGCTCGTCCGACATCGCGTCAGCCGTCCGTGTCCGACGGCCTGCCGGGATGCGACCTTCGAAGGTTCTTGGGTAACATGATGGGGTGTGCAAATAATGAGTCGTATGGGCGAGTCGCAACACCGTTGCTGCTGCGTCGGACGGGCGTTCCCATCGCGTCGATGACACCGGAGCGGTCGGCGGTCTGAACGACGAAGGCCCGCCCGATCGGCGATCGGGCGGGCCTGGGTGGAGGGTCAATGGCAGGCAGTCTGGGGCGACCGGGTCAGTCGAGGGCGACGGTGACGGTCTTGAGCTCGAGGTAGTTGTCGAGGGCCTTCTCGCCGAGCTCGCGGCCCATGCCGCTGGACTTGAAGCCGCCGAAGGGGGCGGCGGCGTCGAAGACGTCGTAGCAGTTGACCCACACGGTGCC
>CAZUZD010000182.1:0-12342 GCA_964624465.1 uncultured Isosphaeraceae bacterium | reverse complement strand
TACGACCCGGCCGAATACCCCCAGCTGATCCAGCCGATCCTCGAGGGCAAGGCCGACGTCGTGTACGGCTCCCGCTTCATCGGCGAGAAGCACCGGGTGCTGTATTACTGGCACTCGCTGGCCAACAAGTTCCTGACCCACCTGTCGAACATGTTCACCAACCTGAACCTGACCGACATGGAGGTCTGCTACAAGGTCTTCCACCGCGAGGTGATCAAGGCGATCGCCCCGACGCTCAAGAGCGACCGGTTCGGCTTCGAGCCCGAGATCACCGCCAAGGTCGCCCGGTTCCGCATGCCCGCCGTGCCCGGCCGCAACCCGATGCGGCGGTGCCGGATCTACGAGCTGCCCGTGAGCTACGACGGCCGCAGCTACGAGGAAGGCAAGAAGATCGGCTGGAAGGACGGCGTCAAGGCCCTGTACTGCATCCTCCGCTACTCCTTCTGGGACTGACCGACGGGGCTGGCTGGCCTGGCTGCCGGCTGGCCGAACCGGTCCGGACGGTTGGCGGTGCGGTCGACCGGCCGCCCGCCCTGCCGCGACCTGCCGAGCCACGACCTGGTTCTCCGAACCTGTCGATCCACGACCCGGTTCTCCGTGTGCCGTGGCCTGAGCGCCCGCGTGGCCACGTCTTGACGGGTGCCTCCGCCGCGTGGCCACGCGGGCGCTCAGGCCACGGCACACGGAATGTGCCTGGCATTGGCGACCGGATCGTCGACGTGGCTTCGCGGCGATCCACCCCTGGTCCGCCGTCCGGTTGCGGGCCGCCCGGCGGGGGTTTGCGGCGTGTCGGGGGCGGGCTATCATGGGGGCCGTGCGAGGCGGGCCGGTCAAGCGCGACCGGCCCCTCGGCGTCCCCATCGAACCGAACCCGCTTCGACACCGATCCGGTCCCGAACGCCCGCGCCCGGGCGGTCGACCTGGGCACCCGCCCGGTCGCCCGAGCCCGACGGCCGCGCCGGGCCAGGGGTCCCGGCTCGGGCCGCGAGCCGGCCTGGAGTGAGCCCGCCATGGGTGCCCCCACGACCCTGTCCAACGCCCCCAAGGTCGCCCTGATCGGCGGCGGCTTCATCGGCCCCGTGCACTGCGAGGCGCTCCGGCGCATCGGCGTGCCGGTCCTCGGCATCCTGGAGATCAACCCCGAGGTCGGTCGCAAGACGGCCGAGCGGCTGGGCATCCCCCGGGTCTACGGCAGCCTCGACGAGCTGCTGGCCGACGGCGACATCGGCTCGGTCCACATCGCGTCGCCCAACCCGGCGCACTACGAGCAGGCGAAGCGCATCCTCGAGTCCGGCCGCCACGTCCTCTGCGAGAAGCCGCTGGCGATCACCTCGAAGGAGACCGCCGAGCTGGCCGCCCTGGCCGCGCAGCGCCCGAAGCAGGCCGCCGGCGTGAACTACAACGTCCGGTTCTACCCGCTCTGCCACGAGATGCGGGCCCGCGTCGCCTCGGGCGACATCGGCCGGATTCTGTCGATCACCGGCTCGTACACCCAGGACTGGCTGCTCCAGCCGACCGACTACAACTGGCGGGTCGAGCCCGACGGCGCCACCAACCTCCGCGCCGTGGCCGACATCGGCACCCACTGGATGGACCTGGCCCAGTACATCAGCGGCCACAAGATCGAGCGGGTCTTCAGCGACCTGGCCGTCTTCCACCCCGAGCGCCGCAAGCCGATCGGCGGCTCCGAGACCTTCACCGGCTCGGCCGCGCAGGCCCGGCCGACCGAGGGCGTCAAGATCGTGACCGAGGACTACGGCGCGGTCGTGATGCGGTTCGCCGGCGACGTGCGCGGCGTCTATCACGTCACGCAGTGCCAGGCCGGCCGCAAGAACCGGCTCCAGATCGAGATCAGCGGCACCGAGGGCTCGCTGGTGTGGGACAGCCAGGACCCCAACGACCTCTGGATCGGCCGCCGCGGCCGCTCCAGCGAGCTGTTCGAGCGCGACCCGAGCCTGATGGCCCCCGAGGCGGCGAACATCAGCCACTACCCCGGCGGCCACGCCGAGGGGTTCCCCGACGCCTTCAAGCAGCTCGCCCTCTCGTTCTACGGCTGGATCGGCGGCGGCAGCCAGGGCCCGGCCCCCTTCCCCACGTTCGCCGACGGCGACTACGAGGTGAAGATCTGCGAGGCCATCGCCCGCAGCGCCAGGGAGCAGGCCTGGACCCCGGTCGGCTGAGCCAGCCAGCATCCGCCGGCCGCTCGCTGTTGTGATCCCTGGGTCGCCCGGACAACTTGATTTCCGGGCGACCGAGGGAGTGCCTCCCTGACGCCGCCCGTCCATCCGGTGGAGCGACTCCCTGGCCCCGCCTGTCGCTGCGCGACCCGGATCGGACGGTCCGGGCGAGTGGGCTGGAGCGGGGTACGGGTCGCTCCGGGCGGCGGGGGCCGGCCCTTGGCCAGGGCCCGAGGCGCGTGCTATCGTGACGCGATCGCGCGGCGGCGCGGGGCCGCGACGGAGCGTCACGGCACCCGTTCTGCCGCCCACCGCCCCCCGGTGCCCCGCCCAGCGACTCGCTCGCGGCGGTCGGCGCTCCCCCGCAATTGCTCTGATCCCCCTGGCCGCTGGAATTCGAGTCGAGGAGTCCGCTGCGATGCGCGACGTCAACATCGCCCTGATCGGCGAAGGGTTCATGGGCCGCACCCACTCCAACGGGTGGTCGCAGATCCCGCGGTTCTTCACCCCGCCGGTCCGCCCGGTGATGCACACGACCTGCGGCCGTCGCGCCGAGAGCTCGCAGAAGTTCGCCCAGACCTGGGGCTGGCAGCACACGTCGACCGACTGGGAGCAGGTGGTCCGCTCGCCCGAGATCGACCTGGTCGACATCGTGACGCCCAACAGGCAGCACGCGGTGATGGCCACGGCCGCGATCGCCGCCGGCAAGGCGGTCGCCTGCGAGAAGCCGATCGCCGACAACCTGGCCGACGCCCGCGCCATGGCCGAGGCCGCCCGCAAGGCGAACGTGCCGACCTTCGTCTGGTACAACTACCGCCGCTGCCCGGCCGTCGCCCTGGCCCACCGCATGGTCAAGGATGGGCTCATCGGCACCATCCGCCACGTCCGCGCCGTGTACCTCCAGGACTGGGCCGACGAGAACGTGCCGCTGATCTGGCGGTTCCAGAAGGACGTCTCCGGCAGCGGCTCGCTGGGCGACCTGGCCGCGCACATCATCGACATGACCCGGTTCGTCACCGGCGAGGAGATCGTCGAGGTCAGCGGCTCGATCCTCGAGACGTTCATCAAGGAACGCACGATCCCGGCCGGCGGCGCCGCCGGCGGCATCGCGGCGGGCATCGGCACCGGCTCGGGCAAGGGCCCGGTCACGGTCGACGACGCCGTGCTGTTCCTGGCCCGGTTCGGCGGCGGCGCCGTGGCGAGCTTCGAGGCCGCCCGCCAGGCCACCGGCAACCAGAACCGCAACGGCTTCGAGATCAACGGCTCCAAGGGGGCCATCCGGTTCAACTTCGAGCGGATGAACGAGCTGGAGTTCTACGACGCCACGAAGCCCCGCGCCTACCAGGGCTGGACGAACATCATGTGCACCCACGGCGGCGACCACCCGTACGCCGAGCACTGGTGGCCCGACGCGCACATCATCGGCTACGAGCACGGCTTCACCAACCAGTGCTACGACATCCTGCTCGCCCTGGCCGGCCAGACGCCGACCGTGCCGATCCCCGACTTCGAGGACGCGTACAAGACCCAGCGCGTGCTCGAGGCCGTGAGCCTCTCGGCCGGCGAGCAGCGCCCGGTGCCGCTCGACCAGGTGAAGTGAGCCGGGCGGCCCGGCGCCGCCCTGCTCGGCTCCTCCGCCTCGAACCGATCGCGGGGCGGCCCGATCCGGGTCGCCCCGCCCCCGTCCCCCTCGCACCCCGGAGCCGCCGATGTCCCGCGCCCGCGAGCAGCTCGTGCGGTTCAGCGTCGCCATCGGCGGCGAGCTCCTGAAGCGGTTCGATGAGTATCGCGCCCTGCACCGGTACCCGAACCGCAGCGAGGCGGTGCGCGGCCTGATGCGCTCGGCCCTGATCGACGACGCCGTCGCCCAGGACGACAGCCCGACCCTGGGCGTGCTCACGCTCGTCTACGACCACCACGCCGGCCGCATCGGCGAGCGGCTGACCGAGCTGCAGCACGAGCACATCGATCGGGTCGTCACCACCACCCACGTGCACCTCGACGCCCACCGCTGCCTGGAGGTGATCCTCCTCCGGGGCACCGCCGCCCAGGTGCGCGCCCTGGCCGACGGCCTGATCGGCACCAAGGGCGTCGAGACCGGCCGCCTCGTCCTCGCCGCTGCCGAACCCCTCCCCCCCGCCGGCCACGGTCACAGCCACCCGCACCCGCATTCGTAGGGCGGATCAGCGGAGCGTCATCCGCCGCGACGGCTCGGTGGCCCGCGCCGGACCCGCTTCACCGGATGGCCGAACGACACCCCTGCGGGCCCGGCGGATGACGCTCCGTTGATCCGCCCTACAGGGATGGAAAACGACACGGCCGGCGCCCCGAGTGGGGGAGCCGGCCGTGCGGGAGATCGGGGACTGAACCGGGCGAGGGGCCGGGTCAGTCGCGGTTGGACTGGAGCTTGGCCAGGAGGCGGAGGATCTCCAGGTACAGCCAGACCAGGGTGACCATCAGGCCGAAGGCGCCGAACCACTCCATCGACTTGGGGGCGCCCTGGGCGGCCGAGCGCTCGATGAAGTCGAAGTCGAGCAGCAGGTTGAAGGCGGCCAGGCCCACGACGAGCACGCTCATGGCGATGCCAATCGGGCCGTGGGAGAAGATCGACGGCACCATCACGCCGAACATGCCGAGCAGGAACGTCACGAAGTACACCAGGCAGACGGCGCCGGTGGCGGCGACGATGGCGCGGGTGAGCTGGTCGGTGACGCGGATCACGCGGAAGCTGTACAGGCCGAGCATGATGAACATGACGGCGAAGGTGAGCCCCACGGCCTGGGCGGCGATGCCCGGGAACCGCATCTCGAAGAGGTTCGAGATCGCGCCCAGGAAGAAGCCCTCCAGGGCGGCGTACAGCGGCGCGGTGAACGGGGCCAGCGTGGGCTTGAAGCTGGTGATCAGGCCCACGATCATGCCGCCGATGGCCGAGCCGATCAGCAGGCCACCGCTGAGCGTCTGGTTGCTGGACTGGGTCCACGACACGGCGGCGCAGATCGTGAGCACGACCAGCAGGCCCAGGGCCTTGAGCGCCGTACCCTCGACGGTCATCGCGGTGGACCGGCGCTCGGTGCGGGCCCAGTCGCCGTAGATCGTGCCCTCGTCCATCGCCATGTTGAAGACCGGGTTCCCGGTCTTCATGTTGCTCGTCAAGCTACTCACGGCATCCCTCCGAGGGGTTGTGGGCCGGGCGGGCCACCTGGGCCCAACTCCGGTTCCCCCAGTCTCTTGTATCAGGAAGACCTGCCCGCCGCCCAGGTCACTCGCCGGGGCCGTGGGCTTGAACCCCCAGCATTGTACGAGGATCAGTCGGAACCGGTTCGCCGATGCCGCCAGACCTGCACGGCCGCGCGCGGATTTCGGCCGATCGGATCGTACCAGAGCCCGGTGATGCTCTCCAGCCAGGGGTCGTGGCCCCGGAGCACCAGCACGTCGATCGTCTCGTGCCCGAAGCTCAGCAGGTCAAACCACGCCTGCGCCCGCAGCGCGGCGTCGGCCGGGTCGTCGAGGATCGAGACCGCCTCGAACCCCAGCACCGGCGGGTGGGCCACGCCGGGCGCGATCTGCACGGGGAAGTAATAGAAGGCCGACTCGTAGTTGCTCCAGACGACGTTCCCCGTGCCCACCCCCAGCCACGACTCGGCGTGCAGCAGCGGGTTGACCCGGTACGGGCCCCGCGGGTCGAGCCCGCGCGGCGCCCGCCGCACGCCCCGGCCCACCCGGCCGGTCGCCGCCAGCACCGGGCCGACGGTGCGGTCGGCGTACCGGGCGTACTCGACCACGACCAGCCCCTGCACCGCGGCGGCCAGCGCCAGCGCGGCCGTGGCCGCCTGGAGCCAGCGGCGGGCGCCGGCCGTCAGCGTCGCCCCGGCCGCCGGGCCCAGGCAGGGGATCAGCGCCACCAGGCCCAGCAGCACCACCCGCTGCGCCAGGTAAAAGCCGTGGCTCAGGCCCAGCGAGTCGGGCGCCACCACGCCGCCCGCCAGCAGCCCGCCGGCCAGCAGCCACCACCCGCGTCGTGTGCCACGTGGCACATCGTCACCCGGGCGAGCGGTCCAGCCGGCCAGCCCCAGCGCGATCAGCCCCAGCCCCAGCCAGACGACCGGGGCCAGCAGGCCAAACAGCCCCGAGCGCCGGGGCACGAACGGGAACTGTGCCCGGCTGCCCAGGGTGATCGGGTCGACCCAGCCGAGCTGCGCGCGCCAGGCGGCGAGCGACGTCGGGTCGGTCAGGTTGTCCCAGAGCGGCGTGATGGCCCCGCCCCCCCGCATCGCCCGCAGGTACACCAGGCCCAGCGGGACCAGGGGCGTCAGCGCCAGGCCCAGTCCGACGAGTCGCCGGCGCCGCTCGCCAGGCTCCGCCGGGGTGGCCAGCGCCAGCACGCCCAGGCCGACGACGGTCAGGCCCAGGCTGATCGGGTGGCAGAGGTACCCCAGCGCCAGCAGCCCGCCCAGCGCCGCGATCCGCCAGGGGCTCAATCGCCCGCGTTCCAGGCCCGTCCAGGCCACGCCGAGCGCCGCGGCGAAGACCGCCACGCCCAGCAGGAAGCTCCAGAAGCCGAACAGCCAGGTCAGGTTCTGCGCCAGCACCGCCACGGCCAGCGCCACCGGCACCGCCGCCGGGTCGCTCGGGCCCACCACCCGGCGCCGCAGGCTCAGGGTGGCGAGCGCCGGGGCCAGCAGCGTGAGCACGGTGATCGCCCGCTCGGCGGCGCGGGGCGAGGCGAGGCTCAGCAGGCCCATCAGGATCAGGTGTCCGGCCCAGTTCGGCAGCAGCTCCCAGCGCACCGCGTAGGTGTCGGCGAACGGCGAGTCGGCGCCTAGCGATTCCAGCAGGATGTGCGCGTTGTAGACGTGCGCCGGGCCGTCCTGGGTGACGAACCCCGGCACCAGGCCCACGGCCAGCAGCGCCGGGGCCAGCGCCAGCAGCAGGATCCGCCGGGCGTCGGCCGGGCGCTCCCGGTCCGTGCCGGTCCCGGGGTCCGACGGCGGCGCCGGTTTCGGGACGCCTGACGGGTCGATCATCGCGGCCGAGGACTCCGATCCCGGTCCGGGCCCCAGCGCCGGCCCGGGTCGGGCGGTCGCGGGGCCTTCCGGCTCATCGTACCCCGGCGGCGACGGCCCGCAAGCGGTGGGCGTCGGTGGGCTCGGTCGGGGAAATAGACCAACCCGGCCCTCGCGGCAGGCGGGTGCATGCCGCGGGGGCCGGGTACGGGTGCGTAACACTAGGACAGACGACCGCCAACTGGCAGGGCCCGAAGCAGGGTGTCCGGGATGCCGGTCGATCGCAGCCGCATGATGCGCGGCAAGGTCCAAAATCACGCTGCAAACCGACACCGGGCAACAAGGGGCCCGGTCTGGCGTCGAAGGAAGTATACACCGGCCCTTCGCGTTGGCTTGAGAAAAAATCGGGGGTTTTGCCGTCCCGACCCCCTGTCGGCGCGCCTCAGCCCCGACCCCTTGCCCAGCCCGCAAGGTCTCGTCGCTGATGCGCTGGCGACCTGGTCGGTCGCCGGTTCTGGGTGGCCTGGGTGGGCGTCGGCGCCGTGGGCCGGGACGGCTGCTGCCGGAAGCTGTGGCGGACGGCGAAGCCTTGCGGTGGGATCGGATTGGGCGAGCTGTCGGGGTTGGTGGGCGATGGGGCGAGAAAGCGTCGAGATCGCCGGCAAAACGGCTCATGCGGGGGCTGGCCGGATCGAAGAGATCCAAGCTATGTTAGGGGCGTGGCCGATCGCCCCGGTGGGGTCGAGCCGGCCACGCACCCGCCGGCCGACCTCGCTCGATTCGCCCGCTTGCGCCCGCACCCCCGAGGACTCGCCCCATGGCCCGTCGCACCCCGAACCGGCGCCGGCTGGCGCCGGCCTGCGAGCCGCTGGAGTCGCGACGGCTGCTGAGCACCGCCGACCCGTCGGCCGCCGCCGCCGAATCGGACCTCCTGATCGGCCTGCGCGCCGGCCTGTCGACGTCGGTCGTGCGCTCGGTGCTGGGTCTGCTGCGGCCGCAGAGCCTGGAGGTGCTGCCGACCGGCGCGGTGCGGGTGACGCCGGGTCCGAAGGTGGACCTGGACGCCGTGCTGCCCCGGCTCCAGCGCAGCCCGCTGGTGCGGTACGTCGAGGCCAACGCCACCCTCACCGTGCAGGCGACGCTGCCCAACGACGCGCAGTTCGGCCGGCAGTGGGGCCTGAACAGCGCCAGCAACATCGACATCAACGCGCCCGAGGCCTGGTCGGTCACGACCGGCAGCCCGAGCACGATCGTGGCGGTCATCGACACCGGCCTGGATCTCTCGCACCCCGACCTGGCCGGCCGGGTCTGGGTGAACACCGCCGAGGCCTCCGGCCGCCGCGGGGTCGACGACGACCGCAACGGCTACGTCGACGACGTCAACGGCTGGAACTTCCGCGACCGCAACGCCAACGTCGCCGACGGCGCCCGTCACGGCACTCACGTCGCCGGCATCATCGCCGCCGCCACCAACAACGCCAGCGGCGTGGCCGGGGTCGACTGGAAGGCGCGGATCCTGCCGCTGAAGTTCATCGGCGCCGACGGCAACGGCTCGATCGCCGACGCCGTCAAGGCGATCTACTACGCCGTGCAGAAGGGCGCCCGGGTCATCAACGCCAGCTGGAGCGGGCCCGACTACTCGGCCTCGCTGGCCGACGCCATCCGCTACGCCGGTACCCGGGGCGTGGTCGTGGTCGCCGCCGCCGGCAACGAGGCGGCCAACAACGACGCCGTCGCCAGCTACCCGGCCCGCAACCGCTCGGGCAACCTGATCGCCGTCGCGGCCGTCGACCAGGCAGGCCGGCTCGCCACCTTCTCGAACTACGGCGCCACCACCGTCGACATCGCCGCGCCCGGCGTGAGCATCTACAGCACCCAGGCCGGTCGCGGGTACGAGTCGCTCTCGGGCACCTCGATGGCCACGCCCTACGTCGCCGGCGTGGTCTCGCTGCTGGTGGCGAAGAATCCGGGCTGGACCGCCGAGCAACTGGTGCAGCGGGTGGTCGCCACCGCCCGGCGGCTGCCGGGGTTGCAGGGCCGCCTGATCAGCGGCGGGATCGTCGACGCCGGCGCCGCGCTCGGGGCCCGCACCTCGGCCGCCAGCACCCCGGCTCCGGCGGCGGGCGGCACCAACACGCCGACGAACGGCTCGGGCTCGGGCACCACGGCCGCGACGGCGGTGCTCAGCTCGGGCGACCAGGTGCGTCGGGACCTGATGGCCACCCCCGAGTACCTCGCCACCCGCGCCGGCGGCTCGCTGCTCGGATTCCTGGATGCTGTGTACCGCGACGCCCTGGGCCGGCCGATCGACGCCCAGGCGGCGACGTTCTGGCTCGAGCAGCTCGGCTGGCAGGATCGGGGCGCGATCGCCGGCCAGATCCTCAACTCCCCTGAGGCCCGCGCCACCAGGGCCGCCCGCTGGCTGATCGACGACGTGGGCTGGCCGGCCGACAGCCTGGCCGCGCTCAAGGCCAGCCCGACGATCCTCGCCTGGGCCGATCAGCTCGCCGGCGGCACCGCCGACATGGCCGTCCGGGCCCTGATCCTGGGCGCCTCGGAGTTCTACGCCCGCAGCGGCGGCACCGACCTGTCCTGGGCCGCCGCGCTCTACGACCGCGCCCTGAGCCGCGCCATCGACCCGGCCGCCGCGCAGAACATCCTGAACCTGCGGGCCGCCGGCGTGAGCCGCGAGGCGATCGCCCGCACGGTGCTGAACTCGGCCGAGTCGCGCGCCGCCCGCGTCGGGATCTGGTTCCTCACCGACCTGCGCCGGACCGACTCCATCACCACGCTGAAGTCCGATCCGACGGTGCTGGGCCTGGCCGCCCGGATCCGCGACTGACCGGCGCCGGGCACCGCGTGACCCGGCCGCGCCGTCGGTGGGAACCGCGCTTCCCCGGCCCGGCGGCCTGTGGTACCGTGCCGCCCCGCCTGGCCGTGGGCTGGCCGGGACTCGACCACTTCAAGGACGAAGGGGGTCTGCTTCGCATGCTCCGGCCCAGGATCGACGCCGCGCCGACGCCGCGCGCCCCCCACCTGCCGACCCTCGACGACGGGTCCGCCCCGGTCGCGGCCGACCCGCGCTCCGACTCGCCGGTGCTCACGCAGCTGTTCCTCGACGGCTTCCGCCGCGACGTCCAGGTGCTGATCCCGCACCTGGTCTGCGAGCCCCTGCCCTCGGCCCCGCCGGCGTCGCCCCCCGAGACGGGCGCGGTGCCGCCGCCGCACGGCCCGGTGCTGCGGCTGCTGGCGGCCGACGCCGAGGCCCACGGCGACGCCGACCACGAGGTCGAGTACTTCGGCACCCGCCACCGCGTCAGCAGCCGCGAGAACCGGCCGCTCTCGGGCCACGACCGCCGGCTGCTCCAGGCCGTGGCGTCGGTCTACGCCATGCGGTACTTCAACCTCTTCGGCGTCAGCAGCCTGACCCGGCTGGACCTGTACCGCGGCGGCGGCGAGGACCACTACATCGCCGCGTTCATCGACCCCGACGCGTATGGTCCCGGCAGCAGCGACCGGCCCAGCCGGGTCGCCGCCACGATCCAGACCCTGCGGACCGCGGCGCTCTCGACCTACGAGAACCAGCGGGTCTCCACCGGCGTGCTCCTGCTCGGCCCCGGCGCCGCCGACCGCCCGAGCCCGCCCGACGCGCTGCCGTACAACGTCGAGCTCACGGCGCTCAAGAGCATCCACCGGCTCTGCGACGGCCAGGCGACGCTGTTCCTGGTTGATCGCGAGGGCCGCCTGGCCGAGATCATCGACCTGGCCCACTGGGCCGACCACGCCCCACCGGTCGAGGGGGTCGACTCGCGCTCGCCGCTGACCGTGCCGTGCGCCCGAGCCTACGAGTCGCACGCCCGCGCCACCAGGGGCCGGGCCGGGCACGTCTGCGTGGTGCTGAGCCCGAGCCAGGAGATCAAGGTCTTCGCCGAGGGCGTGCAGACGTTCACCTTCGCCCACGGCCGCTGGCGGATCCTCGACGCCGCCGAGAAGTACACGCAGTGGTCGGCCCTCGTGCCCACTCCCGGGCTGGCGCGGGCGCTGTTCCAGGCGGCGCTGAACCTGGCCGAGGCCCGCCGCGGCGGCCTGTTCGTCGTGGCCGACGACCCCGACGCCGCGCTGGGCCGCCTGCTCGCCCCCCACGACCTGCTCGACAGCGAGCCGCCCCCCGGCCCGCCCCCCGAGCTGGCCCCCGGTGACCCCCTGGCCCGGCGCGCCCTGCACTACCTGGCCCGCGGCCGGAGCGTGCAGACCCTCGACCCCGCCGTGCTCGAGGCCCTCGCCGGCCTCGACGGCGCCCTGGTCGCCGACCGCTCGGGCCGCCTGCTCGCCTTCGGCGCCATCCTGCGCCAGGCCGCCAGCGACCTGCCCGCGCTCTCGCAGGCCGAGGGCGCCCGCACCACGGCCGCCCTGGTCGCCAGCCAGTTCGGCCCGGTGCTCAAGGTCAGCGAGGACGGCATCGTCTCCGGCTTCGCCGGCGGCGTGCGGCTCTGGGACCTCTGATCCGACCGGGGCCCGCGAATCAGGGCATGCCCGCCAGGTCGTCCTCGGCCTCGGCCAGCCCGAGGCTGGCCTCGGCCAGGTTCGCCGCGGAGCCGGCACCCGCCCGGAACCGCTCCTGCTCCACCTTCACGACGTCGCGCATCCGGTCGACGTGGGCCTGCCAGGCCGCGCGGCGGGCACCGGCCCGGACGGGTCCCGCCTCGGCCCGGGCGAGGCGCTGCGAGGCCGAGATGTACCGGTCGATGGTGATGGTCCCCTCCGTGTAGGCGTTCCGGGCCGCCGCGAGGAACGCGTTGGCGGCCTGGAGGCGCCGCTGGCCGGGGCCTTCCTGGGGATCCGCGGGCCTGGCCCCACCGGGCGGACTGGCCGGCGGGTCCGGCTTCGGAGCGGACTGCGGGGTGGTGAGCGCGGCGGCGGTGGCGGCGGCCAGCAGCCAGAAGATGCCGACGCCGATCAGCTTGCGCTTGAGCATGAGCATGGTCCGCTCCACTGCCGTCGATGTCTGGATCGCAGCGATGCCGGCATTCTGTTTACGGTTGTCCCGGGCGCAATGCCAGCAGATTCCGAGGAACCCTCGGCGAGAGCGGGCCTCCCGGACGTCGACGGGACCGCCGGTCCCGGATCGGGCTGCCGGTAGGGATCGGCATCGGCGCTTCCGC
>CAZUZD010000181.1:0-12342 GCA_964624465.1 uncultured Isosphaeraceae bacterium | reverse complement strand
C
Source organism: uncultured Isosphaeraceae bacterium (assembly GCA_964624465.1). Lineage (GTDB taxonomy): Bacteria > Planctomycetota > Planctomycetia > Isosphaerales > Isosphaeraceae > CAZUZD01. Next base: position 12,341 of record CAZUZD010000181.1, on the reverse strand, counting down.
CCCGAGCCGGCCCGGGCCCCCGCCCGGGGGTTTTCGCTCCGCTCATCCGACCTACGGGACGGGAACCGCCCGGGTGCCCGGGTTCCGTGTGCGGAGCCCGGATCCAGCGGCCTCGGACGGAGCTGCCGTGGGCCGGAGTCGGGAGATCGGGCTCACCGGCAACAACGCCGCGGCCCGTCGCGCCGGGGGGACGCGACGGGCCGGTTGTGTGGAACTTGGATCCCGCCCCGAGGGGCTGGCAGTGGTCACTTGCCGTTGCTGGCCGGCGCGACGGTGGGGGTCGGGATCACGGCCGGGACCGGGGCCGGCTCGGTGATCGGCTGGTCGCGGGCCAGCTCGTCAGCGTAGGAGGCCAGGCGGGTCAGCTCGGGGTCGGCCTCGGCGGGGCTGAAGCCGGACTTCTCAGCGACCATCAGGCTCAGGAGCATACCGAACAGGCCGCCGGCGGCGTCGACCCCGCCCGCGCCAGACTTGCCGTCGCCGTTGCCGCCGCCGGCCGAGCCACCGGCCATGAAGACGCGCTGGGGGACCAGCGGCTGCTGGCTGTGGGCGAGCTGGGCGGCGACCTGCGTGAGGGCGTAGAGCCTCGGGTCGGAGAACGACTGGATCTTGCGGAGCAGGACCGACGCCTCCGACAGGCCGATCTGGGCGAGCTTGGCGGCCTCACCCTTGCCGGCGAGCCGGCGCTGCTCGGCCTCGGCCTGGGCGGTGACGAGGGTCTGCTCGGCGGCCTTGCGCGAGCGGGACAGCTCGGCGTCGGCCATGACGACCATCTGCTCGGCCTGCTTGCGGGCCCGCGCCAGGTCGGCCTCGGCGGCCTTCTGCACCTTGGCCAGGTCGGCCTCGCCCTGGTTCTCGACGATCTTGACCTGCACCCGCGAGTTGGTCAGCTGCGTCTGCATGGTCGCCAGGGCCTGGGCCTCGTTCAGCTCCTGGAGCTTCTCGGCCGAGGCGCGCTGGCGCTCGTAGGTCTCCAGCTGCTCGACCGAGAACTGCCGCTGCCGGAGCTGTTCGAGCAGCAGCTCGATCTTGCCGCCGGCCTCGGCCGTGTCGGGCTTGCCGATCAGGACGTCGACGCACTCGATGTCGAACTGCCCGAACCGCCGGGCCAGCGCCTCGCGCGACTCGGCCTGGATCTCGTCGCGCTGGTGCAGCAGCTCGAGCATCGTCCGCTTGTGGGCCACGTCGCGGAAGTAGGCCGAGAGCATCGGGTCCAGGGTCTGGGTGATCAGCTTGGAGACGTCGCCGAACCGCTGGATGACGCTGGGCGCCTTCTCGTAGTCGATGTGCACGACCACGGACAGCGGCAGGGTCGGCTCGTAGGCGTCCTTGGTCACCATCTCGATGGAGCGCAGGCTCTCGTCGTAGCGGTGGCTCTCGGAGCGGCCGGTGACCCAGTGCAGCACGAAGTTGGTCGTGGGCACGAGCACGATGTTGCCGGCATACGTGTTGAACGGGTACTTGCCGGGTCCCAGCGGCCGGGTCAAGACGCCGCGCTCGCCGTCCTGCACCCGCTCGCCGTGGCGGAAGCCGGTACCCGAGACGTCCAGGCCGGCGCGGCCGTAGTAGCTGACCACCACGCCGACGTAGCCGATCGGAACGACGGTCTTGGGGATCATCTCGACCGTGGCGAACCAGCGGTTGATGAAGTAGGTGCCGTCGGTCAGGGTCGCGTACTGCCGGCCGCGGTGGCCGCCGCCGGCCAGGAACGCCTCGGAGTCCTGGAAGTTGTTGTGGAAGTGCTTGTCGTTGCGCTCGGTGCCGACCTCGGGCGCGATGATCTGCCCGGGGCCGAGGCTGGGGCCGTCGTGCACGGTGACGATGCCGATGCTGTCGGTGTGCATCAGGTGCCCGGGCCGCAGCGGGTCGGGGGCCTCGATCGGGGCGCCCACGACGACCGGGTTGAAGGCGTTCAGGTCGGCCAGCTCCTTCTGCCAGCCGAGCAGGGTCTCGACCTCGCGGCGCCCCTGATTCTCGAGCCGGTAGACGGACTGCTCGGTGATGACCACGAAGAGCGCCAGGTTGATGGCGTAGACGCCCTCGCGCAGGATGGCCCGCTGCCGGCCGCGCTGACCGCGGATCACGCCCGTCTCATCCTCGGCCGGGCCCATCAGGAAGGCCGCGGCGTCCTGGAAGTTCTTGCACTCGGTGATCCGGCCCAGCGTCTGGCTGGGCGCCAGGGGCACGCCGTCGCGGGCATAGACGTAGCCGATCTTCCCCTGCGAGACGGTGACCAGGCTGACCTTGTGGATCCGGTACTGCCAGAGCCACTGGCCGAAGTGGATGCCGCCGCGGAGCAGGCCGGCCTGGAAGCCCGCCTCCCCCGCCAGCGCCATGATCTGCCCCTCGGGCACCGAGCCGCTCGACGACCAGAGCTTCTCGACGATGCCCACCCGGTTGTTCGGGATGTAACGCAGTCCACTGAAGACCACCGCCAGCACGGCGGCGACCCCCAGCCCGGCCAGGCCGAAGACGGCCCAGTCGCCCGGGAACAGCGCCGCGATCGGCAGGACAGTGCCCAGGCCGATCCCCAGCAAGCTCACCATGTTCTGACCCCGGATTGGGGGGCCTCCTGCGATGGTGCCGGACCCGCGCACGGGGCGGGTCCCTCGATCGCTCTCCCCGGCCGGGACCCAGCGGGCCCACCGGCCGCACAGGGGACAGCCTGGCAACCATCGAGAGCCATTCGACTCCCATCTCAGGATATTTGGAAGAATCCAATCCGGGAAACAGGGCAATCTGGGGAACATGGAAAGCATGCCGCGGCCACCGGAGCGGCGGGCGGGGTCCGGGTGGGGACACCGCCCGCCGCCGGGCGGGGGCCAAGGGCGCCGCTCCGTTTCCGATCAGATGTTGCCAGCGCCGTGGGTGCTGACGTACTGGGTGGCCAGCGTGTCGAACCGCTGGACGAACAGGCCCACGGCATCGGCGGCCGAGAGGGTGCCGGTGATGGGCGAGTTGCCGTCGCGGCGGACCTTCAGGGTGTACGACTGCTGGAACTCGTAGCCGCCGGAGCGGAACGTGAGGTTGTAGGTCGTCTTGCCGTTGCGGATGCTGTAGTTCTGCTTGCGGACCTCGATGTCCTCGAAGTCGCCGCCGGTCAGGCCGCCGTGGTTGGTGTTGCCGCCGTTGGCGATGGCGTTGGTGGACAGCTCGTCGAAGCGCGCGTAGAACAGCCCGGCCGCTTCGGCGGCCGTCAGGGTCCCGGTCTGGACCTGGCCCCGGACGCGGCGGACGGTCAGGTCGTACGACTGGTCGAACTTGTAGCCGCCCTCCTTGAGGTTCAGGTCGTAGCTGGTCTGGCCGCCGCGCACCTTGAACCGCTCGTGGGTGATCTGGGTGGTGCCGTTGTCAGCCACCTGCTGGGCCGAGACCCGGCCGGCGGTCGGGGCCGGCGTCGAGGCGACGGCGGCCCGCACCTGGACCGGGCCGATCAGCGCCGGCGGCAGGACCAGGCGGGTGGCGGCCGCGGCGAGCAGCGCCTTGCCTTCGAGGGTCTCGAGCTGCAGGGAACGGGGGCGGCGGGGCATCCTGGTCTTCATCAGCGGCAGACTCCTGGGTGGTTCCGACGGGCCCGGACCCCGGCAACGGCCCGGGAGGGCGTCGACGCGGGAAACCGGGCAAACTGCGAAAGGCTTGACTCGCGCCGGGGCGTGAGTGTGAGCGGTTGGCCGGCAGATGGCGTGCCACCGCCGGCCGGTCGTGGCGGCCGGGCATCACCCGGGCCGGCCCTCGCGGCCCCCGGGAGGGTCTGATAGGCTCGGGGCGATGCGTCCCCGCCACCGGAGGGCGCCCGGCTCACGGCGGCCGTCGGCACCCGGCGCGACCGCCCGGATGGGCCGTCGGGCCCGCGCGGCCCGCGCACTCCCCTCTCCCCAGCACGGAGCGCCCGTCATGATTCCCCGCCTCCCCCGCGCCGCCAGCCGGCCGGTGCTGGCCCTGGCCCTGGCCCTGGCGATCCTGAGCCCGTGGGCGCCCCCGGCGTCCGGGGCGCAGGCGACAGCCCCGGCCGCGGCGATCCCCCGGCCCGAGCATCCCGACCCGACGGCCGTGCGGCCGCACTGGGCGAACCTCAACGGCCCCTGGCAGTTCCGGTTCGACGCCGGCGACGAGGGCCTCAAGGCCGAGTGGTTCGCCCCCGACGCCGCCGGCTTCGACCAGACGATCGCCGTGCCGTTCCCCTGGGAGAGCGCCCTGGCCGGGCTCAGGACCCCGGCCGACGCGGCCAAGGGCGTCACGCCCCAGATCGGCTGGTACCGCCGCACGGTCCGCGTGCCCGACGCGTTCCCGGCCGACGACCGCGTCTGGCTCCGCTTCGGCGCCGTCGACTGGCGGGCCGATGTCTGGATCAACGGCACCAAGGTCGCCGAGCACGAGGGGGGGTACAGCCCGTTCGAGGTCGACGCCACCGACGCCCTCAAGCGCGGGGAAGACAACACGGTCGTCGTCCGCGCCTTCGACCCGACCGACCCCAGCCTGCCGACGGGCAAGCAGGTGGGCTGGTACACGCCCAGCTCGGGCATCTGGCAGACGGTCTGGCTCGAATCACGCCCGAAGGCGCGCATCGAGGCGTTCGGCTCCGCGACGCTGTCGCTCGAACCGGCCGTCGTGAAGGTGAACCTGCTGGTGCGCCCCGCCGAGAAGGGGGAGTACACCGTGAGCCTGACCGGCGAGGCCCCCGAGATCGGCGCCCGCTCGGCCACGTTCGCCACCGGCGAGGACAACGCCGCGCCGACCGTGCACACCTTCATGTTCCCGGTCCAGAACGCGAAGCTCTGGTCGCCCGAGTCGCCGCACCTCTACGACGTGACCCTGGAGCTCAAGAGCCCCTCGGGCGCCGTCGACTCGATCCGGACCTACCTCGGCCTCCGCACGATCGCCCGCGGCAAGGTCGGCGACGAGCCGTTCGAGCGGGTCCTGCTCAACGGCAAGCCGATCTACCTGCGCGGGGCCCTGGACCAGTCGTTCAACCCCGAGGGCCTGTACACCGCGCCCAGCGACGAGTTCCTCAAGCAGGACATCGAGCTGGCCCGCACGATGGGCACGAACTTCCTGCGGATCCACATCAAGCCCGAGGAGCCCCGCCGGCTCTACTGGGCCGACAAGCTCGGCATGCTGATCATGGAGGACATGCCCAACACCTGGCGCCAGAACGAGCGAGCCCGGGCGGCCTGGGAAGCGACCATGCGCGAGATCCTGCCGCGCGACCGCAACCACCCGTCGATCTTCTCGTGGGTCGCCTTCAACGAGACCTGGGGCCTGGGCACGCCCGAGGAGTACAAGGCGAACAAGGGCACGCAGCAGTGGGTCAAGGACATGGTCGCCCTGATGCGGCAGATCGACCCGACCCGGCTGATCGAGGACAACAGCCCCTGCAACTACGACCACGTCGCGGGCACCGACCTGAACTCGTGGCACTTCTACATCGACAACCACGACGAGGCGAAGCGGCACATCGACGGCGTCGTCGCCGGCAGCACCCCCGGCAGCGCGTTCAACTACTGCCCGGGCGAGACGATGAACTCGGCCCCCTTGATCAACAGCGAGTACGGCTCGGTCTCGGCCGGTAGCGGCGACCGCGACATCTCGTGGGGCTTCCGCGACCTGACCACCCTGCTCCGCAAGCAGCCCAAGATCCAGGGCTACATCTACACCGAGCTGACCGACATCGAGTGGGAACACAATGGCTTCGCCAACTACGACCGCACGCCCAAGACCTTCGGCTACGACGCTTTCGTCCCCGGCATGACCCCGGCCGACCTGCAAGGGGCCGACTTCATCGGCTACGACGGCCCGCCGGCGATCGAGGCCAAGGTCGGCGAGCTGATCCCCGTGGAACTGTTCGTGAGCCACTACTCGACCCTGACCGAGGCCCCGGTGCTGAAGTGGTGGGTCACGGGCGTCAACGGCGAGGGCGAGAAGATCGGCATCGAGCCGCGCACCCGGGAGGTGCAGTGGGCCCCCTACAGCGTCACGCCGCAGAAGCGGGTCGCCTTCAAGCTGGGCGAGCCGTTCGTCGGCGCCGTCGCCCTGGTGCTGGAGGACAGGACCGGCAAGCGGCTGGCGGCGAACTTCGTCAACGTCGTGGTGCGGCCCGAGGCGCCGGCGCCCAGGATCGAGCGGATCGACGACCACACGGTCGCCCTGCGATTCGCCCCCGGCGAGTTCTCGAGCGCCCGCTGGTCGGACGGCTTCAGCCTCCCCGACGGCAAGGCGCACGGCCGCGGCAACGGCTCGTTCGTCTACAAGCTCAAGGTGCCCGAGGCGGTGGTGAAGGCGAAGCCGAAGGCGTTCCGGATCCGCGCCGAGCTGGCCGCCAAGGCGGGCCGCGAGAAGGTGGACTGGGCCCTGCGGCGCAACGCGCAGGACTACCCTCAAACGGACGTCCGCAAGCACCCCTCGGGCGTGCTGATCACCCTCAACGGCCGTCGGGTCGCCGGCGTGGCCCTGGCCGATGACCCGGCCGACGCCCGCGGCGTGCTCTCGCACCTGAAGGGCCAGGAGCACGGCAGCTTCGGCTACCTGATCGACGCCGCCCACCCCCTGCCCGACACCGCGATCGCCGACCTGGCCGCCGGCAGCCCCCTGATCCTCCGCCTGGGCACCAGCGACGACAGCGGCCCGCACGGCGGCCTGGCGGTCTATGGCGCCGAGACCGGGGCCTACCCGATCGAACCGACCCTGTTCCTGGAGACCGAGGCCGACCTGCCCGCCGACCTGGGCGTCGACGCCGGCCTCAGCCCGGCCGTCGAGACGATGGCCTCGCGGCGCGTGGGCGTGCTCCCCTCCGGCGAGGCCGGCCGCGACCAGGCGACGACCTGGGCCTACACCACCGACGAGCCCGAGGTCGGCGCCTGGATCGAGCCTGGCTTCGACGACTCCGCCTGGAAGCGCGGCCCGGCCGGCTTCGGCACCGAGGGCACGCCCGCCGTGGCCGTGCACACCCCCTGGAACACGCCGACGATCTGGCTCCGCACGACCATCGACGTGCCCGAGCTGGGCGACAATGACCTGCTGATGCTCCGGCTGTTCCACGACGAGGACGTCGACCTCTACGTCAACGGCAAGCGGGTGTACGTCGGCCCCGGCTACATCACCGCCTACGAGGACGTCGTGCTCGACGGCCGCGCCCGCGCCGCCTTCAAGCCGGGCCCGAACCAGATCGCCGTCCGCTGCCGCCAGACCGGCGGCGGCCAGGGCATCGACCTGGGCCTGACCGTGCTCAAGGGCGACTGACCCGCCCGGTCCGCCCCGCAGGGTTCGCCACCACACCAGACGGCCGACCACCGCCAGCACCCGGCGGCGGTCGGCCGTCCGAGAATCCGGGCAACGCGGCCCGGACGACGAGCGTGGGCCCGGCGCGCCGACCCGACGCCGTGTCAGTCGGCGGATCCGGCCGGGTGGCCGGCAGCCCGGGCCTGCCGGTCGCGCCGGCGCTCGCGCCAGGTGCGCAGGCGCGACCGCCACCAGAAGGGGCGGAGGCGGGTGGTCCAGACGTTGAACCGCAGGGCGGCGATCCCGGCGTCGTGGTAGCCGGCCCGGCGGGCGTCGGCCAGGGTGCGGCCGGCGCTGGCGAGGGTCAGGTCGGCGCGGAGCTGGATCGTGGCGATCCGCGCGGGCGTCGCCTCGACCGGGAACGCCGCCAGCCGGCCCAGGCCGGCGACCCGGGCCTTGAGGATCACGTTCAGGCACTTGAAGCAGCGGCCGCAGTTGCGGTCCAGGTGCGGCCCCTGCCAGCAGACGCGCAGGTGCTGGCGCGCCTCGGGCCAGGCCCCCAGCGCCTGGATCTTCTCCTGCCGGCTCATCGGGGTGGCGTCGTGCACGATCGGGAACCCGCGGCTGCCCAGCAGCGGATCGGTCAGCGGGCACGAGCCGTACAGGACCACGCCCTCGGCGTAGGTGTAGCTGCTGCCGATCACCCCGAGGGCGAACTCCGGCTGCAGCAGGTGCAGGCACGAGGCCAGCCCGGCGCCATGGGTGTCGGACCATTCGCCGGGCAGGTCGCGGAAGTTGGTGGCGATCGTCCGGTACTCCAGGCCGACGCTCGCCAGCAGGGCCCGCGCGCCCACGGCCGCCCGCCCGAAGGTCGCGGGCTGATCGAGCGGGATGTCGAAGCCATGGATCAGCACGCCGGCGGCCAGCGGCAGGCGCTGGTAGCCGGCCAGGTCCTGGGTGTGCCGCCAGGCCGAGAGGCAGGCATCCACGCCGCTCGAGAAGCTGAGCACGGCGCCGGCCTTCCGGGACGCCGGCGGCTCCTGGAGGGTGTCCGCCTCGATGGCGATGCGACGGTAGTCGGCCGGCCGGAGCATCGACCAGGCGGCGATGAACTCCTCCAGGTTCCCCAGCAGCGAGGGAGAGACCGGGCCGGCGATCCGCAGCCGCTCGCCGCGAATCATGGCCAGGAACACCGCGCCGATGGCGAACGGATCGGCCTGTCGGCTCACGGACCCGGCCGCCGACTCGGGCACCCGGTACCAGAGCGACCGGCGGCGGCCATCGTCCGTCTCGAGGACGGCGGACGCGACCCCGTGGCCTTCGGAGACGGTGAACTCGGGAGCGTGAACCTTCATGGATCATCCTGCGCGCGGGGGCGGGTCACCGATCGCCGAGGAGTCGCTCGACGAGCCGACTCACGCCGAACCGCAGCGGGTCGGTACCGACCACGGACAGCCGGTCCTCGACCTCGGCGATCAGTCGACGGGCGGCCTCGGGGTCGAGCCCTCGGGTGTTCAGGCTCACGCCGGCCAGCCGGCACGCGGGGCTGGTGAGCCGGGCGGCTTGCAGGTAGGGCTCGACGCACGCCTCCAGGTCGGGCACCGGCGCCTGGGGCAGGCCCCGCAGGTGTTGACGGGTCGGCTCGTGGCAGAGCACGAGGGCGTCGGGCTGCGAGCCGTGGAGCAGGCCGAGCGTGACGCCCGCGAACGCGGGGTGGAACAGCGAGCCCTGGCCCTCGATCACGTCCCAGTGTTCCGGCTCGTGATCGGGCGCGAGCGCCTCGGCGGCCCCGGCGATGAAGTCGGCCACCACGGCGTCGATGGCGATGCCCTGGCCGGCGATCAGGATGCCCGTCTGACCGGTGGCGCGGAAGTCGGCGCTGCGACCCAGGCGCCGCAGCTCCCGCTCGATCGCCAGGGCGGTGTACATCTTGCCGACCGAGCAATCGGTCCCCACCGTCAGCACCCGGCGCCCGGATCGCCTCCGGCCCGTGCCGGTGGCGAAGGTCTGGCCGCAGTGGCGCACGTCGTGGAGCGTCCGCCCCAGCCGCCCGGCCGCGGCGGCGATCTCGGGATGGTCGCTCAGCCGATCGTGCAGGCCGTTGGCGAGGTCCAGCCCCGCGTCGAGCGCCCGGAGCAAGGTGGGCACCCAGTGGGGCAGCAGCGCCCCGCCCGAGCTGGCCAGGCCGATCACCAGGGTCCGGGCCCCGGCCGCGGCCGCCGCCGCGATCGTCAGGTCCGGGAGGCCCACGTCCGCCTGGCAGCCCGGCAGCCGGAGCTGGCCCACGCACCACCCGGGTCGCCAGTCGGCCAGCCCTTGCGCCGTCTTGGCGGCCAGCGCGTCCCGGGCGTCACCCAGGAAGAGCAGATACGGATTCCGCATGCCGGCTCCGGCCTGAAGTTCCTGGATGCCGCGGGATCATCGTCGCGAACCGGGCTCGCCCCTCCCATGACGAGCACCGGGATCGGGGCCTCCATTGTCGACTGTCAGCGGCAAAATGCGAGCCGGTGGCAGGGGCAAGCTGGTGCGCCGCCAGTGCCGCTTCAGGGCCGGAACCAGGCGACCGCGCAGCCGATCGCGCCAGCCGCCGAGCCGGTACCGCCACCAGGCGGGCTGGAGCCACCTTCGCCTGACGGCGCGTCGCAGGGCCGCGAGGCCGGGGTCGTGGTAGCCGGCACGGCGGGCGTCGGCGAGCGTCCGCCGCGAGATCCCGATCACGGTGTCGGTATGGTGCGGCACGCGGGCGATCTGGGCGGGAGTGGCCTCGGGCTGGAACGCCGGCAGGGCGCCATGGCCGGCGATCCGGAAGTTGAGGATGGCGTTGACGCACTTGTGACAGCGGCCGCAGTTGCGATCCTTCTGCGCGCCTTGCCAGCAGACGCGCAGGTGCTGCCGGACCTCGGGCCAGTGCCCCAGGTCCCGGATCTTCGCCTGCCGGCCGGCCTGGGCGGCGTCGTGCACGATCGGGAACCGGCGACTGCCCAGCAGCCGGTCGGTCAGCGGGCACGAGCCATGCACGAACACCCGATCCTCGTACGGGTACGAGCCGCTGATGACCCCGGTGGCGAACCCGGGCTGGAGCAGGTGCAGGCACGAGGCCAGCGCGGCGGCATGCGTGTCGGACCACTCGCCGGTGAACTGTCGCAGGTTCGTCGCGACCGTGAGGCACTCCAGGCCCACGCTCTCCAGCAGCGCCCGGGCCCGCGCGGCGGCCCCCTGGAACATGTCGGGCTGATCCAGCGGAATGTCGAAGCCGTGGACCAGCACCCCGGCCGCCAGGGGGAGCCGCTGGAAGCCGGCGCGGTCCTGGGTGTGCCGCCAGGCGGTGAAGCAGGCGTCAACCCCCGCCGAGAACCCCATCACGGCGCTGCCGGTGCGAGCCGCCGGCGGTTCCCGGAGCGTGTCCGCCTCGATCGCGATCCGCCGGTACGACGCGGGTTTGAGCATCGACCAGGCGGCGATGAACTCCTCCAGGTTCCCCAGCAGCGAGGGGGACACCGGCCCGGCGATCCGGAGCGGTTCCCCACGGCGCATCGCCAGGAACACCGAGGCGACGACGAACGGGTCCGACTGCCGGCTGACGGCCACCGCCGCCGAGCAGGCCCCGCGATACCAGAGCGTCTGGCGCTGGCCCGAGGCGCTCTCGATCACGGCCGACGCGGTCCAGCGGTCGTTGGCGACGGTGAATTCGGGGGGGTGAATCTGCATCGCGGATCACGCGAGCCGGTCCGGGGAGCGGCCCGACCGGCGGGTCGGGACCGCACCCGATCGATCGATCGAGCACACCATAACATTCAGGGACCACGATACCCAACGGCTGTCGATCGGGAAACAGCGTCTCGGGACGCCCCGCCCGGCCGACCGGCGGGTTCGTGCCGCCGGAACCGGACCCGGACACGCAATCGCCCCCGCCCGGCCGGTGTGGAGCGGCGCGGGCGAGGGCGATGGTGGGGGGGAACCGGGGGGTCGGGACGCGGCCGGATCGGGGGCCGGGCTCAGGTGCCGCGGGTGTTGGCCAGGGTGGAGGTGGCCGGCACGCCGCCGCTGGGGCCGGCGGGCTGGAGCCGGCCTTCGAGGATCTGCTCGGTCTGCTGGCCCGAGAGCACCAGGCCGGCCGGCTCGTCCTTCCGGCGCTGGCGGAGCACGACCACGCTGCGGTCCTTGAGCGGGTAGCTGGCCGACTCGCCCAGGAAGGTGGCCGTGGCGGTCGGGTCGGAGGTGTCGACCAGATGCTCCCAGTGGTGGCCGGCGGCGGGGGCTGGCAGGGCGAAGGGCAGCGGCTCCCAGTGGGCGTTCATGAGGATGAGCACCGTCTCGCCCACGATCGGCTGCCCACGCTCGTCGACGTCGCCGATCAGGTCGCCGGCGAGCTGCATCCCCAGGCACTTCACGTAGCCGGCGTTCCAGGCCTCGTCGGTCATCTCGCCGCCGGTGGGGTCGAGCCAGGAGAGGTCCTTGATGTCGGCGCCCCGGATCGGCCGGCCCTTGAAGAACTTCCGGCGCTGGAAGACCGGCTGGCTCCGCCAGATCCGTGCGATCTGGCCCGACATCGAGCCGGGGGATGTTCTGCTGCTGCAAGTCGATCAAGACGGCGTCTCCCACTTTTTTGGCACCGAGGGCTACCTGGGCACCATCCCGGACCCCGCCTTCGGTAACGCGTTCATCGCCATCTGGCTGAGCCCCGACACCACCGAGCCAACGCGGAGGGAACAGCTCCTTGCAGGAGGCTCGTCATGTCCCGTGTTTTCGTTCTAGCCCGTAGCGGGCAAGTCTCGGCACTGCTGTTTACGCTGTTCGCCCTGGGAGGCTGCATGAGCATCGAACCGAACATCTACGCGGGCGCCAAGCCGGAACTGCGTATGGAGGAATATTTCGACGGCAAGGTCACCGCCTGGGGCATCGTCCAGGACCGCAAGGGCCGGGTGCTGCGCCGCTTCGAGGTCGACATGGTCGGTGCGTGGGACGGCAATACCGGCACGCTGCACGAGACCTTCCGCTATGACGATGGCGAGGAGTCGCTGCGCCTATGGCGGATGAAGAAGGAAAGCGATACCCGCTACACCGGTAGTGCTGACGATGTGGTTGGCACCGCGACCGGCATGCGTGCCGGCAACGCCCTGAACTGG
>CAZUZD010000180.1:0-12396 GCA_964624465.1 uncultured Isosphaeraceae bacterium | reverse complement strand
CACCGGGCGCACCGTCCTGGTGGTCGGGTTGGGCCCGGCGGGCTTCAATCTCGCGCATCACCTGATGAATGACGGCCATACCGTGGTCGGCATCGACGGGCTGAAAATCGAGCCGCTGCCCGAGACGCAGTCGGGCGTCAGGATGGATGGAACGCGCGTGCCGTTCGCCGCGGTGAGGGACGTGGCGACCTTGCGTGAGAATCTCGGCGAGCGCGCGATGGCGGGGTTCGGCGGCGTCGCCGAGTACGGCATCACGGTCCGCTGGGACAAGAACTACCTCAAGATCCTCCGGCTGCTGCTGGAGCGGCGCCGGAACTTCGCGATGTTCGGCGGCCTGCGGTTCGGTAGCACCCTCGACCACGACGATGCGTTCCGCCTCGGCTTCGACCACATCGCCCTCTGCATGGGGGCGGGCCGGCCCACGGTCATCGACATGCCGAACGGCCTGGCGCGTGGGGTCCGCACCGCGTCCGACTTCCTGATGGGCCTGCAGCTCACCGGCGCGGCCCGGCGCGACTCGATCGCCAACCTCCAGGTCCGCCTGCCGGTGGTGGTCATCGGCGGCGGCCTGACGGCGATCGACACGGCGACCGAGTCGCTCGCCTACTACCCGCTGCAGGTCGAGAAGTTCCTGTCGCGGTACGAGGCGCTCGGCGACCGGATCGGCGCGGTGGCCGTCCGGGCCCGCTGGGACGAGGAGGACGCGGCCATCGCCGACGAGTTCCTGGGGCACGCCCGGGCGATCCGTGACGAGCGCACCCGCGCGGCCCACGAGGGTCGCACGCCCGACATCGGCGGCCTGCTCGATGCCTGGGGCGGGGTCAAGATGGTCTACCGCCGTCGCCTCATCGACGCCCCCAGCTACCGCCTCAATCACGAGGAGGTCGGCCACGCGCTCGACGAGGGGATCGGCATCGCCGAGAACCTCGAGCCGGTCGGCGTCGAGGTCGACCGCTTCGGCCATGCCCAGGCCATCCGCCTGCAGCGGGCCGACTCGGAGGAGATCCTGACGGTGCCCGCCCGGACGATCCTGGTGGCCGCGGGCACCAACCCGAACACGGTGCTCCAGCGCGAGCATCCGGACCGGTTCCAGCTCGACGGCAAGTACTTCCGCGCCCTGGACGAGACGGGCAACCCGGTCTCGCCCCTGCGGATCGCCAAGCCGGGGGCCGCCCACGTCCTGATGTCGCTCGACGATCAGGGCCGCGCCATCAGCTTCTTCGGCGACCTGCACCCCTCGTTCGGCGGCAACGTCGTGAAGGCGATGGGCGGGGCCAAGCAGGGCTACCCGGTCGTCAGCCGCGTGCTGGCGCGGCGACCGCCGACGAGCTCCGAGCCGGCCGACGTGTTCCTGGACCGCCTGGCCGCCCAGTTCCTGGCGCGGGTGCACGAGGTCCGGCGGCTGACGTCGAACATCGTCGAGGTGGTCGTGCACGCCCCGCTGGCGGCCCGCGCCTTCCGCCCCGGCCAGTTCTACCGGCTCCAGAACTACGAGTCGAACGCCCGTCGCATCGGCACCGATCACCTGGCCACGACGCTCACCATGGAGGGACTGGCCCTGACCGGGGCCTGGACCGACCCGGAACGTGGCCTGGTCTCGGTAATCGTGCTGGAGATGGGCGGATCGTCCGACCTGTGCGCCCTGCTGACGCCCGGCGAGCCGGTGGTGCTGATGGGCCCGACGGGCGCCCCGACGGAGATCGAGGCGGGGGAGACGGTCGTGCTCGTCGGCGGCGGGCTGGGCAACGCCGTGCTGTTCTCGATCGGTCGGGCGTTCCGCGAGGCGGGCTCGAGGGTGCTGTACTTCGCCGGCTACAAGAAGATCGCCGACCGCTACAAGGTCGAGGAGATCGAGCGGGCGGCCGACGTGGTCGTCTGGTGCTGCGACGAGGCCCCCGGCTTCACCCCCGACCGGCCCGGCGATCGGACGTTCCAGGGCAACATCGTCGAGGCGATGCGGGCCTACGCCTCGGGCGAGCTCGGCGAGCGGACGATCCCGATGGAGGCCGCCGACCGGGTGGTCGCCATCGGCTCCGATCGGATGATGGCCGCCGTCGCCGCATCGCGACACGGCGTGCTCAAGCCGTTCCTCAAGCCGGGCCACCGCGGCATCGGCAGCATCAACTCCCCCATGCAGTGCATGATGAAGGAGATCTGCGCCCAGTGCTTGCAGGAGCACCACGACCCGCAGACCGGCAAGCGGACGGTCGTCTACTCCTGCTTCAACCAGGACCAGTCGCTGGACCGGGTCTCGTTCACGCACCTCAACCAGCGGCTGCGCCAGAACGGGGTGCAGGAGAAGCTGACGGCGCTCTGGATCGACGCCTGCCTGACCGACCTCGGCCTGCGGGCGGCGGTCCGTTGAGGCTGGAGTCCAGGCCGCTGGCCTGATCCCGGAAACCGCAATGGGCCGGGCCCCGCGATCGATCCGCGGGGCCCGGCCCTTCGTCGTCCTGGGTCCGTCCGGAGCGCCGGTGTCGTCAGAAGCCGGCGAGGCGCTGGTCGGCGTCGCCGAAGCGGTCGAGCGTGACGCCCATGCGGTCCATCAGGCCGAGGTACAGGCTGCAGAGGCGGCGATTCTCGTCCCCCTGGGCGCCGTAGTCGAGCACCCGGCCGGTGGCGAGCGAGCCGCCCAGGCCGCCGGCCAGCAGCAGGGGCACCTTGCTGGCGTCGTGCTGCGAGCCCGACCACAGGCTATTCGTGAACAGCAGGCAGGTGTTGTCCAGCACGGTGCCATCCCCTTCGGGCATGGCGTCGAGCTTGCCGGCAAGGTACGCCAGCTGGCTCACGTAGAACTGGGTGACCCGCAGGTAGCCCTCGGAGCGGTCGTCGTGCGAGGCGCCATGGTGGGCGGCCTTGACGTCGAGGAACGGGTAGAACAGGCCCGAGATGTCGCGGCAGAGCAGCAGGGTGGCCACCCGGGTCTTGTCGGTCTGGAACCCCAGCGCGATCAGGTCGCACATCAGCCGCATGTGCTCGCGGATGTCCTCGGGCAGGCCGTTCTCGGGGCGGGGCATGGTGGCGGCGGGGACGTTGGCGTCGCGGGCCTTCGCCTCGGCCGTCTCGCGGGCCTTGCGCATCGGGGTGGCGCGCTTCTCGACCTCGCGGACGCTGGTCAGGTACTCGTCGAGCTTCGCCCGGTCGCCGGCGCTCACCTTGTTGCGGAGGCTGGTGGCCTCGTCGCTGACCCGGTCGAGGATGCTCAGGTTCCGCTTGCTGCCGCGGTTGTCGAACAGCGCGTCGAACGCCAGCGAGGGGTACACCTCCATCGGCACGGGCGACGTGGCGCTCTGCCAGGAGATGTGCGAGCTGTACGCCATCGAGAAGTTCGTCTCATGGTAGCCGGTGATCGGCTGCTCGCAGCCCAGGACCAGGCTCGGCTGCACGGTCGCCTCGCCCAGGCGGCTGGCCAGCATCTGGTCGATGCTGATGCCCCCCTTCAACTCGGCGCCCCGCTGGAGCGAGGCCCCCGAGAGGATGTTGCCGGTCTGGCCCGGGTGAATGCCGACGCCGGTGGCGTTCTTGTTGAACAGGCCGTTGACCACGTTGAGCTTGGCCCGCAGCGGGGCCATCGGCTCCAGGCAGGGGCCCAGCTCCATGTCGGCGCCCGAGCCCTTCGCCCACCAGGCATTGGGGTTCACGCCGCAGCCCATGAACAGCGCGGCGAACCGCTGCGGCGCCGCGGCGGGCAGGCCGTCGGCCGTGGCGGCCAGGCCCCAGGCGGGGACCGACTCCAGCCAGGGCAGGGCCATGGTCACGCCCACCCCTCGCAGGAACGTGCGGCGCGAGGCGGGGTTCGATCCGGACTTCCGGTCGGCTGGCTGGGTCATCGACGGGTCACTCCGCGGCCACGGCCTCGACACGCTTGTTCAGGAACTGGGGGCTGGTGACGATCACCTCGACGAGCCCGCCGAAGCGGTCGCCGTCGGCCGCGAGCCGCGCCCGCATGGCCTCGATCGTCTCGTCGTCGGAGGGCCGCAGCGTCCGCCCCAGGGCGTAGGCCAGCAGCTTCCGGCACAGGTTCTCGGAGAACTCGTCGCGGCGATGGGCCTTGAGGTACTCCCGCAGGCCGGCCAGACCCTCGCCCTCGCCGCCGCGCGGGAAGGCCGACCGGGCGTCGATCGGGCGACCGCCGAGGTCGAGGGTGCGCGCTTCACCCACCGGGCCGTACCCCTCGAAGGCCAGCCCCAGGCCGTCGAATCGCTCGTGGCAGCCGGCGCACGCCTGGTCGGCGCGGTGGCGTTCGAGGGTCTCGCGGAGGGTCCGCTCGCCGAGCTTCGCCTCGTCGGCTGGTAGCTCGGGCACGTTGGCCGGCGGGGGCGGGATGGCCTCGCCGAGCAGCCGGCGCACGACCCAGTAGCCCCGCTTCACGGGGCTGGTCCGCAGCCCCGGCGAGTTCCGGGTCAGGAACACCGCCATCGGCACCAGACCGCCACGACCGAACTTCAACGCATCGTCGACCCGAACCCAGTGATCGGCCCCGCCGGTGAGATCGGGCATGGCGTAGTGCCTGGCCAGGACCGGATTCACGAACGTGTGTGTCCCGTCCACAAACTCGTGGATCGAACCGTCGCGCTGGACGAGATCCACGAAGTAGCGGATCGGCTCCTCGAACATCGCCGAGCGCAGGGCGTTGTCGAAAGTCGGGAACCGCTCGCGGTCGACGCTGTTGTGTTCCTCGAACCGGCGGAAGTCGAGCCAGTTGCCGGCGAACTCGGTGGCCAGCCCGCGCACCTTCGGGTCGCGGAGCAGGCGGCGGGCCTGGGCGGTGAGCACCTCCGGGGTGTGCAGGTCGCCGGCCCTGGCGTGCTCCAGCAGCTCGGCGTCGGGGGCGCTGGCCCAGAGGAAGTAGCTCAGGCGGCTGGCCAGGTCGGAATCGCTGAGCGCCCGGATGCCGGGGCCACCGCCGGGCAGGTCGACGCGGTACAGGAAGTGGGGCGACAGGAGCAGGCCGACCAGGGTGTCGCGCACGGCCTCCTCGTGACCCAGGCCGTCCTCGTCGCGGAGGGCCCGGTAAAACGCCGCCACACCGTCGCGCTCGGCGTCGGTCAACGGCCGCCGGAAGGCCCGCTCGGCGAACTGCTGGAGCCCGGCGATGTGCGTTGGCTCGGCGGCCGAGCGGTCGGCCTCGACCCGACGGAGCGCCTGGCGGATGATCTCGAACTGGGCGTCGACGGCCTCGATCGCCGGGTCGCCCACCTTGATCCGGCGGGCCTTGGCCAGGTAGACCTCGCGGAGCTTCTGGATGCTGGCGTCGGAGCCGGCGTCCTTGTCCTCGGCGCGGACGAAGTCGAACTCGGGACCGCGGAGGAAGCTGGTCTCGGCCCGCTCGAACCAGAGGTAGCTGGAGTACTGCCGGGCCGGCAGGTTGCTGACCATTTCGAACTCGCGCCAGAGACCGTCCAGCTCGGCGCGACCGGCGTCGTCGAGGATCAGCTCGCGGAGCGGCTGATCGTCGCGGAAGTAGCCGGTCATGCTGTGGAAGCCGGCGCTCAGCAGGCGGCCCTTGTTCCCCTTGTCGCCATCGCCGAGGTACACCCGGGCCCGCTCGGTGATGACGAAGGCGTCGGGGAAGGTGCGGCAGAATGGTTCGAAGCCGGAGACGAAGTCCTTCAGCTCGTCGGAGCTGGCCGGGACCGCCAGCGCCCGGCGGGCGGCCTCGGCGAACGGCAGCTTCTCGACCTGGATCGAGGCGGCACCGCTGACGTATCGCATCCGGTTGCCGGCCATCTGCCGATTCTTCCAGAGCACCAGGGGCTGCGAGCCGTCGTTGATGCCCCGCGCCGGCAGGTTCCTCACCTCGGGCACGAGCTGGGCCCGCAGGCCCACGATCGAGTCGCGGAGCCGCTCACAACCGGCTCGGACGCCCTCCTCGCGACCCTCTGCCGGGGCCGGCAGCTCGCGGTAGCCGATCCGGACGGCGGCGATCGGGCCAATCTGCGGCCCGGAGCCGTCCAGCAGACCGTAGAGCGTCGTCAGGTAGCGCGGGCTCACGGCCGCTGCTCGGGCCACGTCGTCGAGCGTGGCGTCGGGGTGCCCCAGCTCGACGCGGTACTGGTAGCGCCAGGCAGCCTGGAAGTAATCGGCCAGGTCGGTGGGCTGGCGCCGGTAGAATGCGATGATCTGGTTGACGCAGTACCGGTCTCGGTCGGTGTCGGCCACCACCGGGTGCGGCGCGAAGGCGAGCCCATCCGGCTTGAGCACCAGGTGATCGGCCACCGACCGGGCGGCCTCCAGGTACTTCTTGACCAGCGCCGGCGAGATGGTGAGCGACTCGCCCGAGTTGTCGAACCCGGCCTCGTTGGCCGGATCGACCGGGAACTCGCGGGTCGGCCGCAGGTCGACGCCCGTCAGGTCGCGGATCGTGTGGTCGTACTCGGCGTTGCTGAGCCGGCGGGCCGGCACCGGACCGGGGTCGCCGGCGTTGCGGTGCGCCTCCCGCTTGCGAAGCTCCCCGATCCAGGCGACGACCGCCGCGCTCTCGGCCTCGCCCGGGTGCCGCTTCGCCCGCTCGGGCGGCATGACCCCGGCCTCGAGCTGATCCGCGACCAGCTCCCAGTGGCCCAGATCCTCGACGACGGCGGCCACCGTCTCGAACCGCGCCAGGTTCAGGGCTCCCTGTGGCTTCTCCGCGCCGTGGCATCCCAGGCAGTACGATTGCAGGTAAGGACGGACGACCGTGCCGAACGTCGCGTCGATCGGGTCCTCGGCCGGCATCCGGACCGGGACCGTCGCCGCCCGCAGCCCCCGGGGCGGGATTGGCCAGCCCGTCAGCCCGGCCCGGCCGACCAGCGTCCAGGCGCAGGCCAATCCCAGGCCCAGCAGACCGGCGTTCCGCCCCAGGGATCGCAGCGACTTGGACATGGGCCTTGCCCCGGCGGCCGAAACGGTTTAACAAAAGATTAAGTTAGCCGCTCGGGACTGATCCCTCAAGGCGGGGGCTCATGAATGCTCGGGGCCGCGCCCGCGAGGGAGACGGATCGGGGCGAGGGCCCGCACCGGGGCCCACTGTCCCGGAATCGGTGGCTTCCGGATGCCTGATCCTTGATGGCCATCCGGGTTCCAGCCACGTCCGGATCGACCGATCGGCCTGCCCCACCACCCCGCCCGCCGCCACGCCCCGTCCGACCATCGCCGACCGCCCGCAAGGGGAGCCCCGCCATGATCCCGAACGCTGCCACCCTGCGATGCCCTCCGCTTGCGGTCCGGTTGCTCCTCGCGACCCTCGGCACCCTGATCGCCACCACCCCGGCTCGCGCCGGCGACGAGCACCTCGCTCGACTCCAGCCGGCCTTCGAGCAGCAGGTCCGGCCGCTGCTCAAGCAGCACTGCTTCGAGTGCCACTCGGCCGAGCTGGCCGAGGCCGAGGTGGACCTGGAGGCGTTCTCGACGACCGCCTCGATGCGTCCGAAGCTCCGGACCTGGCAGCGGGTGGCGGAGATCCTCGACTCCGGCCAGATGCCCCCCAAGGACGCCCCCCAACCGACCGATGCCGACCGCGCGGCCATCCAGGCCTGGCTCAAGGCGTTCCTCACCGCCGAGGCCGCCGCCAGCGCGGGCGACCCCGGACGCGTCGTGCTCCGCCGCCTGAACAACGCCGAGTACACGTACACCCTGCGCGACCTGACCGGCGTCGCCACGCTCGACCCCGCCCGCGAGTTCCCCGTCGACAGCGCCGCCGGCGAGGGGTTCACGAACACGGGCAGCACACTGGTCATGTCGCCGGCGATGGTCACCAAGTACCTCGACGCCGGCAAGGCCGTGGCCGCACACGCCGTGCTGGTACCCGACGGCTTCCGCTTCTCCCCGTCGACCTCGCGCCGCGACTGGACCGAGGAGCTGCTGGCGCAGATCCGGGGCTTCTACGCCCGCTACGCCGACACCGGCGGCGGTACCCGCGTGAACCTGCAGGGCATCCAGTTCGACACCAACCAGGGGGGCCTGCTCCCCGTCGAGCGCTACCTGGCCGCCACCCTCACCGCCCGCGACGACCTGACCGCGGGCCGCAAGTCGCCCGCGACCGTCGCTCGCGAGCAGGGCCTCAACGCGAAGTACCTGGGCCAGCTCTGGGACGCCCTGGGCCCTCAGCCCGGCGAACGATCGCTGGCCGTCGAGCGGCTTCGCTCCCGCTGGCGACAGGCCCAGCCGGCCGACGCGGCCGCGATGGCCGGTGAGATCGCCGGCTGGCACCAGGCGCTCTGGAAGTTCAACTCGATCGGCCACATCGGCCGCCACCTCGGCCGCGAGGACGGCCCGGCAGTCTGGATGGAGCCGGTCACGCCGCTCGTCGCCCGCCAGGAGCTGCGGGTCAAGCTCGAGCCGAAGCCCGGCGAGCCCGACCTGACGCTCTACCTGAGCGCCTCGGACGCCGGCGACGGGCCCGAGCACGACGCGGTCATCTGGGAGAATCCGCGCCTGGTCGCCCCCGGCCGCCCCGACCTGCCGCTCCGCGACCTGCGCAGCCTCGTGGCCGTGCTGGAGGCGCAGCGCGGGCAGATCGCCGCCACCGCCGCCCGCTGCCTGGCCGCCGCCGCCGAGGCGGGCGCGACGGCCGACGACGTCGACGCCGGAGCCCTCGCCCAGAAGCACCAGGTCGACCCGGCCATCCTGCGGGCGTGGCTGGAGTACCTGGGCGTCGGCGCCGAGGCCGCCCGGCTGGACGGCTACCTCACCCAGAAGTCGCTGAAGACCGAGAGCTACGACTTCGTCCAGGGCTGGGTCGGGGCCGACGCCCTGAGCGTGATGGCCAACGCCTCCGACCAGCACGTCCGCATCCCCGGCAACCTGAAGCCCCACAGCGTCGCCGTCCACCCCGCACCCAATCGCAGCGTCGTGCTCGGCTGGCGGAGCCCGGTCAACGGACCGCTCGCCGTGCGGGGGGTGGTGCAGCACGCTCACCCCGAGTGCGGCAACGGCGTCAGCTTCGACCTGGAGCTGCGGCGTGGCAGCACCCGTCAACGGCTCGCCGGCGGCGTGGCCCAGGGCGGGACGCCGGTCCCGATCGCCCCGATGACCGGCCTGGCGATTCGCAAGGGCGACCTGATCACGCTGGTGATCGGGCCGCGCGACGGCAACCACTCGTGCGACCTGACGGCCGTGGACCTGACGCTGGAGGCCGACGGCAAGACCTGGGATCTGGCGCGTGACGTCTCGCCATCGATCCTCGCCGGCAACCCCCACGCCGACGGCCTCGGGAACGCCGAGGTCTGGCACTTCGCCAGCGAGCCGCCCCGGGGTGGGCCGCAGTCGACGATCCCCGCCGGCTCGGTGCTCGCCCGCTGGCGGGCCGCGGCGACCGACGCCGACCGCACGCCCCTCGCCGCCGAGCTCCAGCGGCTGCTCAGCGAGCTGCCCGCGAACCTGCCCGCCGCCGATGCCCCGGACGCCGTCCTCCGCCGGCAACTGACCGCGCTCAGCGGCCCGCTCCTCTCCAGCCTCCGCACCGCCGCGCTGGAGCAGGCCGCCCGGGCCCCTGGCACCGAGAGCCCGTACGGGCTGGCCACGACCCGCTTCGGCGTCCACCCGGACGGGTCCCCGATCGACCCGAGGAGCCTCTGCGTGCAGGCTCCGTCGCTGATCGCCTTGAAGCTGCCGGCCGACCTGGTCGAGGGCTGCGAGTTTGTCGCCTCGGGCGTGCTGCATCCGGCCGGACAAGGGCAGGGGAGTGTGCAGCTCCAGGCCGGCCTCACGCCGCCCGGGTCGACCGACCTCACGCCCGGCGTCCCGGTCCTGGTCGGCGAGACCGGCCCCGCGCGGCAGCGGTTCGAGGCCGCCTTCGACGACCTTCGCCGCCTCTTCCCGCCCGCCCTGTGCTACACCCGGATCGTGCCCGTCGACGAGGTCGTCACGCTCAACCTCTACTACCGCGAGGACGACGCCCTCAAGCGCCTGATGCTCGACGAGGCCGAGTGCGCCGAGATCGACCGCCTCTGGGACGAGCTACTCTACGTCGCCCAGGAGCCGCTGCAACTGGCCGGGGCATTTGAGCAGCTCTACGAGTACGCGACCCAGGACGCGCCCCAGATGGTCAAGGCGTTCGGGCCGATGCGGAAGCCGGTCAACGACCGGGCCGCCGCGTTCCGCCAGCGGCTCGTCGCCACCGAGCCCGTCCAGCTCGACCACCTGCTCGCCTTCGCCGACCGTGCCTACCGGCGGCCGCTGACCGCCGCCGAGTCGCAGCAGATCCGCGACCTCTACGCGAACCTGCGGGCGACCGAGATCCCCCACGACGAGGCCCTCCGGCTCACGCTCGCCCGCATCCTGGTCGCGCCCGCCTTCCTCTACAAGTTGGAGCACCCCGCGCCCGGCTCGGCCGCCCGGCCAGTCAGTGACGCGGAGCTGGCCAGCCGCCTGAGCTACTTCCTCTGGTCGTCGCTGCCCGACGCCGAGCTCCGCCAGGTGGCCGATTCCGGCCAGCTCCAGCGTCCCGAGGTTCTGCGGGCCCAGCTCGCCCGGATGCTCGCCGACCCGAAGGCCGCCCGGCTCGCCTCGGAGTTCGGGGCCCAGTGGCTCCACATCCAGGGCTTCGAGAACCTCGACGAGAAGAGCGAACGGCACTTCCCCACCTTCACCGCGCTCCGGGGGGCGATGTCCGAGGAGTCGCTCCGCTTCCTCACCGACCTGATCCAGCAGGATCGCCCGGTGCTGAACCTGCTCGACGCCGACTACACCTTCCTCAACGAGGAGCTGGCCGCCCACTACGGCATCCCCGGCGTGGCCGGTCCCGAATGGCGGCGGGTCGAGGGCGTGAAGCCCTACGGCCGCGGCGGCGTGCTGGGGCAGGCGACCACGCTGGCCAAGCAGTCGGGCGCCTCGCGTACCAGCCCGATCCTGCGGGGCAACTGGCTCAGCGAGGTGATCCTGGGTGAGAAGTTGCCCCGCCCGCCCAAGAACGTGCCACCGCTGGCCGAGACGGTCCCTGACGACCTCACCGAGCGCCAGCTCACCGAGCGTCATAGCTCGGACCCCTCGTGCGCCAAGTGCCACATCCGCATCGACCCGTTCGGCTACGCCCTGGAGAACTACGACGCCATCGGCCGGTTCCGCACGCAGGACGCGGCCGGTCACCCGATCAACGCCCGGACCCGGCTGCAGGACGGCACCGAGCTGGACGGTTTCGAGGGCCTGCGCTCGTACCTGGTGCAGCACCGTCGCGACGCCTTCGTGCGGCAGTTCCATCGCAAGTTGCTCGGCTACGCCCTTGGCCGGGCCGTGCAGCTCTCCGACGAGCCGCTGCTCGACACCCTGCAGCCCACCGTGGACGGCAGGGAGCCCGGCGTGCAGCGTGCGATCGAGGCCATCGTCCTGAGCCCCCAGTTCCGCTCGATCCGCGGCCGCGACCAGGCGGCCGAGGCCGAGTGATCCCGACCCGAACCCAGCGACACACCCTCTCCACTCCACAGCAGGACCGGACCATGCCGAACCATCAGTTTTCCCGGCGGACGATGCTGCGGGGCCTCGGCGTCTCGATGGCGCTGCCGTGGCTGGAGTCGATGGCCGTCTGGGGTGACACGGTCCAGGCCGCGAAGCAGGCGAGCGAGCCGCCCGTGCGGCTGGCGGTCCTGTTCGCCGGCAACGGCTTCCACTCCCGAGAGTGGTGGGCCGAGGGCCAGGGCGACGCGATGAAGCTGGGCCAGGTGCTGGCCCCGCTCAACGACTTCCGCTCCCGGCTGCTGTTCATCAAGGGCCTCTACAACGCCGAGGCCACCAAGGGGAACATCCACAGCTCGCAGACCGGCAACCTGCTCTCGGGCGCCCCGCTGGCCGCCGGCGGCGAGATCCGCTCGGGCACCAGCGTCGATCAGCTCCTGGCCCAGACCTACGGGCGCTCGACCAAGGTCCCCAGCCTGGTGCTGGGCTGCGAGAAGTCCAACCCGTCGGTGCACAAGAACTACTCCATGCTCTACAGCTCCCACATCTCGTGGAGCTCGCCGACCACGCCGACGCCCCTGGAGCTGTACCCGGCGCTGGCCTTCGACCGGCTGTTCAAGGACAGCACCGAGCGCGGGGACAAGAGCGTCCTCGACGCCGTGCTCGCCGAGGCCGGCGACCTCAGGCGCCAGATCAGCACGTCCGACCAGCGGAAGCTCGACGAGTACCTCGACTCGGTCCGCGACGTGGAGCAGCGCATCGCCTCGGCGGGCAAGCAGGGCGAGCTGCAGGGCTGGCGCCCCACCCTCGACAAGCCGAACATCCCCCGGCCGCCCGAGGGCATCCCGCAGAACATCGCCGACCACATGCGGCTGATGTGCGACATCCTCGTGCTCGGCTTCCAGACCGACACGACCCGCTTCTGCACCCTGAAGCTCAACAACGACCACTCGTCGCTGCGGTTCCCGCACCTGGGGGTGGACTACATGATCCACCACCTGCTGTCGCACACCGACGGCG
Organism: uncultured Isosphaeraceae bacterium; assembly: GCA_964624465.1. Classification (GTDB taxonomy): domain Bacteria; phylum Planctomycetota; class Planctomycetia; order Isosphaerales; family Isosphaeraceae; genus CAZUZD01. The sequence goes on along the minus strand of CAZUZD010000180.1, from coordinate 6 downwards.
ACGACT
>CAZUZD010000179.1:0-12431 GCA_964624465.1 uncultured Isosphaeraceae bacterium | reverse complement strand
GCCGCCGCCAGGTCGAGGGTCGCCGGGTTGGCGTCGGCCGGGGTGAAGGCCGCGCGCAGGACGAGGGCCAGCCGGGCGGCGGCCTCGGCCAGCTCGGGCCGGTCGCGGCCGAGCCGCTCCAGGTCGGCCAGGGCGGCGTCGCGTGGGCGATCGGAGGGGGCGGGGGTGAGGGCGGGAGCGGTGGGGTCAGCGGGCATCGGGTCGGTTCCGGCGGCGACGGCCGCCCTCGCGGGCACCGGCGGCGAGCGCCTCGCCCAGGAGCCAGTCGGCGAAGTGGGGCTGGAGGGCGGCGGCCCGCCACTCGTCGCGGAGCAGGGCACAGACGGCCCGGGTCGGACCCTCGGGCGGCCCGAGCCGCGCGACGATCGCCGACAGGGCCGCCTCCAGCTCGTCGGGCTCGGGGTCGAGCTCGACGAGCGCATCGAGCACCCGGCGGCTCAGGTCCAGGCCCGCCAGGTCGGCCTGCTGGTCGCGGGCCCGCGCGCGCGGCGGGGCGTCGGCGGCGGCCAGGTGCAGCAGCGCCAGGTCGCTGGGACGCAGGCCGGTGTCGGCGCCGGCGTCCGGTCCGGGGGTGTCAGGGTCGGGCATCGGTCGTCTCGCGGAACCGGCTCAGGTCCTTGGTCGCGTCGATCTTGCTCGGCACCGGCAGCGGCAGCCCCGGGTAGTTGCCGACGTCGGCGCCCCGCTGGCCACGGGTGCGCACCGCCTCGGGCCCGTCGCAGCCGGCCGACGGCAGCGCGAGCGGTGTGACCACGAACAGCAGTACGGTCAGGCTCCGGGCGGGCCGCATGAGTGGTGCTCCAAGGGGGGATCGTGCCGACCCGGGCGACCGCCGCCGTGGCCCGGCCGGCTCAAGGCGAGGCCGCCAGCAGCGGGCTGGCCATCCCGACCACCGCGAGCCGCAGCGCGAAACCGGCGATCAGCACGAGCAGCGGGGCCCACGGCAAGGCCTGATGCGGCCGGAGCCGCTGGAGGATCGCCGGCAGGACCAGCCCGAACGGCAGCACGAACAGGGGCAACAGCAGCCCCGGCCAGGTCGTCAGCGCCAGGCCGGCCAGGTCGTGCAGCGAGAGCACGAACACCGCCAGCAGGACGATCTCCAGCCCGATCGCGAACAGGTCCAGTCGTTCCAGCCGCGCGGTGGCCGGCTCGCTCACGTCGCGCTCGACCCAGCGGTTCCAGAGCAGCATGGCCGCCACCCCGGTCGACGCCGCCGAGGCCAGGAACAGGGGGGCGATCCAGGTCGTGTCGGACCAGATCGGCTGGTTGGTGGCGGTGAGCAGGGCGCCGGTGTAGCTGGCGATGAAGAAGGCGGTGAGAAGCCCGCCCAGCTCGAACGCCATCCCGATTAGGCCATGCTCCAGGCGATCGGCCAGCGGGGCAAACCGGCCCAGGCCCAGGCGGCCGTCCTGCGCCAGCACGCCCAGGAATGAGGCAAAGCTGAAGCCGCCGAAGAGCCCCAGCGCCCAGGCACCGGCGGACATCGGCGACCACCACTTGAACATCGGCCAGCCAGTGCGCGACTGGATCATCATGTGCCAGAACCGCTCGGGACGGCCCAAATCCCAGATCAGCAGCACGCCGCAGACCGACACCAGCGGGAACGCCAGGTAGAAGGCCGAGCGGGTGGCGCGCCGGTCCGTCGCGTCGCCGAACAGCCGCGCCAGGCAGGCCACGGCGTACGAGCCGGCGGCGATCCCGCCCAGGTAGAAGTACGCGACGATGATCCCGTGCCAGTCCGGGTCGGCGACGAACGGGTCCAACGTTCAGACCTCCGGCTCGGGGGACGGTGGCGCGGGAGCACTCTCGGCCTGGGCCACGGCCTCCTTGCGCTGGCCGAACGCGAAGAAGGCGGCCAGGCCCACCGCCAGCGAGGCGCCCATCGCCTTCACCGACGAGGGCCAGAGGGTCGTGCTGGGCACCTTCGGCACCACCTCGGCCGGCAGGCCGTAGACCTCGGGGCGGTCGACCAGCAGGTAGAAGGCGTTGAGGCCGCCCAGGATCTGGTCGTCGGCCCCGTACAGGTACGCCTGCTGCTCGCCGCGCTCGTGCAGGGCCTGCACCCGCTCGGCGGCGCGCTGCTTGAGGTCGTCGATCGGGCCGAACTGGATCGAGGCCGTCGGGCAGGCCTGGGCGCAGGCGGGGACGAGGCCGTTCTGGAGGCGGTCGTAGCAGAAGGTGCACTTCTGGGCGATGTGCTTCTCGGCGCTCACGTGGATGACGCCGAACGGGCAGGCGGCGATGCAGTCGCGGCAGCCGTTGCAAACCGGCTCCTGGATGTACACGCTGTCGAACTCGGTGCGGATGATCGCGCCGGTCGGGCAGATCTCCAGGCAGGGGGCGTGCACGCAGTGCTTGCAGACGTCCGACATCATCAGCCAGCGGCCGCCGACGCGGTCGGCGTCGAACTGCTCGACGAACTTCACATGGCGCCAGTCCACGTCGGAGAGGCTGACCGTGTTGTCGTAGCTCAGCCCGCTCAGCGGCACCTGGCCACCGTCGCGCGCCGGCAGGGCATTCCACTGGTGGCACGCGACCTCGCAGGCCTTGCAGCCGATGCAGACGGTCGTATCGGTGTAGAAGCCGACGGCCTGGGCCATGGTGATCAGGCTCCCCCTCGCGCCGGCGGGGCGGTCGCGGTCGATCGCTCCACCCGGCAGACGAACACCTTGGCCTCGTGAATGGTCACGTTCGGGTCGCCGACCATCGCGCTCAGGTCGTTGACGACATCGCCCGTGACCACCCCCTTGTACCCCCAGTGCCACGGCATGCCCACGTGGTGCACCGTCTTGCCGCCGATGCGGTACGGCCGGATCCGCCGCGTCACGAGCGCCTTGGCGTGGATCGTCGCCCGTGGCGTGCTGACCGCCACCCGGTCCAGGTTCGCGATCCCCAGCTCGCCGGCATGCTCGGGGCTCAGCTCGACGAACAGCTCGGGTTGCAGGGCGCTCAGCCAGGGCAGCCAGCGGCTCATCGAACCGCTCAGGTGGTGCTCGGTGAGCCGGTACGTCGAGAGCACGCACGGATAATCGGGCGAGGCCACCGGCGCGTACGGATTGCCCTCGACGTTGAAGATCTTGGCGACCGGATTGGCCTGGCGCTCGGGGTAGAGCGAGTTGACCACCGGCGACTCGTACGGCTCGTAGTGCGTGGGCAGGGGGCCGTCGACGAGCCCCGAGGGGGCGAACAGCCAGGCCTTGCCGTCGGCCTTCATGATGAACGGCGAGGCGCCATCGTGGAAGTCGAGGCCGATGCCGTCGGGCTTGGCCGGCGTGTTCGGGGCCTTGCCGGGCGGGAAGTCGGGGACGTCGAGGCCCTCCCACTTCTTCGTCTCGGCGTTCCAGTAGACGTACCCCTTCGCCCCGTTGCCGAACCTGCGGCCCAGCCGGGCCTCCTTGGGCCAGGGCACGCCGGCGGGGTCGGCCGAGGCGCGGTTGTACAGCACCCGGCGGTTGGCGGGCCAGGCATACGCCCAGCCCAGGGCCACCCAGTCGTCCCCCTTGCGGTTGGCGGCGTGGTTGTGGCCGGCGGGCTCGGTCGGGGTGGGGGCGAAGATGCCGCTGTAGATCCAGGCGCCGCAGGCGGTCGAGCCGTCGGCCTTCAGGTCGCTGAAGTTCTTGACCGGCTTGCCGTCGGCGGTGAACGTGCCGTGCATCTCGCGCAGCACGAGGCTGGCCGACGGCTCGTCGGCGATCCGCCAGCCGTGGTTCTCCTCGGTTTCGAGGTAGTCCCAGGTCATGGCCTGGATCGGCCGGTCACGATCGAGTTTGCTGTCGGCGTACAGGGCCTTGAGGCGGTTCATCAGGTGGAAGGTGAACCACAGGTCGGAGCGGGCGTCGCCGGGCGGGTCGACGGCGCGCTCGTGCCACTGGATCAGGCGCTGGGTGTTCGTGTAGGTGCCGTCCATCTCGGCGGTGGCGGCGGCCGGGAACAGGAACACCTCCGTGGCGATGTCCTCGGTCCTGAGCGTGCCGTTGTGGACCTCGGGGCCGTCCTTCCAGAAGGTGGCGGTCTCGGTCTCGTAGAGGTCGCGCACGACGAGCCAGTCGAGCTTCGCCAGGGCCTGGCGCTGGTAGCCGGCGTTCTGGCCGCCGACGGCCGGGTTCTGGCCCATCGCCATGAAGCCCTTGATCTCGCCCTGCTGCATGGCGATGAACATGGGCATGTGCGAGTGGTCGCCGGTGATCCGCGGCAGCCAGCCGAAGCCGTACTCGTTCTCGGCCGTCGCCGCCGGCCCGAACCAGGCCTTGAGCAGGCTGACGGCGAACGCCGGCATGTTGACCCAGTAGCTGGTCGGGCTGATCTCGCTGGTCAGGTAGTCGCCCAGGGTGTCGTGCGACTTCAGCACCGTGGGCATGTTCAGGTAGCCGGGCAGCAGGTTGTACAGGGTCGGGATGTCGGTCGAGCCCTGGATCGACGCGTGCCCCCGCAGCGCCATGATGCCGCCGCCAGGCCGGCCGATGTTGCCGAGCAGCAGTTGCAGGATCGTCGCCGCACGGATGATCTGCACCCCGGTCGTGTGCTGGGTCCAGCCCACCGCGTAGCAGAGCGCCGCCGATCTGTCGGGCCCCGAGGCGTCGGCCAGGGTCTGGGCGACCTTCAGGAACACGTCCTTCGGCGTGCCGCAGACATCCTCGACGACCTCGGGCGTGTAGCGGGCGTAGTGCCGCCGGAGGATCTGCAGCACGCAGCGCGGGTCCTGCAGCGTCGGATCGGTGCGGGGCGGCTGGGTGAGCTTGCCCGAGCGCTGGGAGAAGGTGGAGGCGTCGTTGAGTTCCCGGCTGGCCTGCTGGTCGTCGCCGGCGGCGCGCGGCTCGGCGTCGTAGCGCCAGGTCTTGGCCTCGTACTGCTTCTTGTCGGCATCGAAGCCGGAGAACAGGCCGGCGAGGTCCTCGGTGTCCTGATACTCGTCGGTGATGAGTGTGGCGGCGTTGGTGTAGTTCAGCACGTAGTCGCGGAAGTACAGCTCATGCTCCAGCAGGTGCCGGATCAGGCCGCCGAGGAAGACGATGTCGGTGCCGGCGCGCAGGGGGGCATAGGTGTCGGCCATGGCCGACGTGCGGGTGAACCGGGGATCGACGTGCAGGATCTGCGCCCCCGCCGCCTTGGCCTGCATCACGAACCGGAACCCGACCGGATGGCACTCGGCCATGTTCGAGCCCATGATCAGGATGGCGTCCGCGAAGCGCAGGTCCATCTGGCTGGTGGTGGCCCCACCTCGACCGAGCGAAGTGCCCAGACCGGGCACGGTCGCGCTGTGTCATATGCGGGCCTGGTTCTCGAGCCAGATCCCGCCCAGCGCCCGCCACATCTTCAGTTGCAGGTAGTTCCACTCGTTGTCCATCGTGGCGCCACCCAGGCTGGCGATCGCCTTGCAGTGGTTGGCTTTCTTCGAGATCGGCTGGCCCTTGGCGTCGGTGCCCGTCCAGGTCTCGGTGAAGTGCTCATCGCGGGTCTTCTTGACGAGCTGCGCCACCCGCTCCATGGCCCAGTCGAGCGGCTTCTCCTCCCAGTGGGTGGAGTGCGGCGCGCGATACTGGACCGTCGTCAGCCGGTTGGGGTTCACGGCGAGCTGGAAGGTGGCCGAGCCCTTGGGGCAGAGGGTGCCGCGGTTGATCGGGCTGTCGGGGTTGCCCTCGATGTTCACGATCTGGCCGTCGCGGACGCTGACGATCTGGCCGCACCCGACGGCGCAGTACGGGCACACGCTGGGGACCTCGCGGGCGCCCTGGATCCTGAGCGATTGCGCGGCGGCGCGGGCGGGCTGGAGGTTCAGGCCCAGGCCGGCCACGGTGCCGGCGGCGGCGCCGGCGCCCCGGAAGAACTGGCGGCGGCTGCTCAGGCCAGTCGCCTGGGATCGGGTCGCGGTCGGTGCCATGCGCGGGCGCTCCCGGGGCATTGGTCAGGGCAGGCCGCCCGGACGGTGGAGGGTCTCGGGCATCTCGACGAAGTACAGGGAGGGGACCGGGGGGCGATCCGGCGCGCCGGGGCCGACCGCCGCCAGCCAGTAGACGCGATCGTCCTGGCGCTCGATCTGGAGGGAGCTGGGGCGGATGCCCAGGTCGTCCAGGATGGCAGCGGCCTCGGCCTGGTTGAGCACCTGCCATGCCGTGCGCCTCGAGCGGCCGTCGCCGCTGGAGCGGGCGGCGTCGAGCAGGCCGGCGGCGGCGGCCAGGTGTCCGGCGGCGCGGTCGCGGCGGTCGGCCTTCAGGCAGAGATCGGCCGCCTGGAGGTGCGACTTCACGTCGAACCAGCGGTGGGTCATCAGCCGGTCCAGGGTCAGCAGCGCGGCCACCCGCTCGCCGTTACCCAGCTCGAAGGCCACGGCCGTGGCGTCGAAGCCCGGCGGATCGCTGACCGCCGCACCCCCCCGGGCGACCGCCCGCCGGAAGGCCATCCAGTCGGCCTTCGCCGGGTCGCGACGGACCTCCAGGAGCTGCCGCTCGTAGGCCAGGTGCGGGTCTTCGGCCGGCGTGCTCGACCGGACGCCGGTCGTGACCAGCAGCGTGGCCAGCGCCAGGACGAGCCCGCGCAGGGACCCGGGTCGCAGGCCGGTCGGGAGTGGGATCGTCATGTCCGTGCCGCCCGCATGCCAGGGCAGGATCGTCACCTGGGGCGAGTCTATCGCGCGGTCCGGGGCGCCGCCAGCACGCCGGTCGCGGGTCCGGACCCCGTCCGGGTCGCCGCTGGCCCCGCGCCGACCCTTGAATCGCCGGCCTGATCCGATAGAATAAGCTCCGGTTCCCGCTGCGTTCCGGAGTGCCCCCGTGGCGGCTCTGGAACGGGCTTTGCGTGGGGACCGAGCGGGGGGAGCACGATCCTCCCGGAATGGGTGGGGCGCGGGTTTCTTCAGGTCGTTCCGGACCTCAAGCCCCCCACCGCCAGGACCCGTCGACGGCGATTCGCCCCCACTTCCGCGCCACCATCCGCACGCCGCCCCGGCCCACCAGGCGCCGGCCCGCGGTTTCGACGTGCGAGCCCACGAAGGGACGACGCCCCTCATGGCGGAGAAATCGGCCGACGCTCCGGTCCGGATCATCGGGAGCCGCGAGCTGCACCAGAACCTGCCCGGCATCCTCCGCGAGCTGGAGCGCCCGGAGGTTCGCTATGTGCTGACGGTCCACGGCAAGCCCCGCGCCGTGCTGATCGGCGCCGAGCCGTTCCTGCAGCTGATCCAGGAGCAGAAGGGCCCCAGCGAGGCCCTCGTCGGGCTCCAGATCACCGCCCTGCTGGGCGGCGAGCTGGGCTCGGTGCCCCTGGACGTGCTGGAGAAAGCGCTCGACCGCGACGCGAAGTGACCGCCGGCCGAGCCCCCGAACCACCAACGAACGACCGCGGCCGGCCCGAGCAAGGGCCGTGCCGCGGTCGTCTGCGTGTTCGGGGTCCGGAGGCAGTGTCGGGGCTCAGGCGTCGTGCGGGTCTTCACCGATGGTGGAGACCTCCAGCAGCGGCGAGTCGCCCCGCTTCGCGGCCTGGCGGGCGCGCCAGAACTCCCAGAGGGCGGGCAGGATCGAGATGCCGATGATCGCGAAGATCACGACGTGGAAGTTCTTCTGAACATAGGGCCGGGTGCCGAAGGCGTAGCCCAGGAACAGGAAGCCGAGCACCCAGACGAGGCCGCCGGTGACGTTGTAGAGGGCGAACCGGAAGTAGTTCATCTTGCCGATGCCGGCGACGAACGGGGCGAACGTGCGCACGATCGGGATGAACCGGGCCAGGATGATCGTCTTGCCGCCGTACTTGTCGTAGAACCGCTGCGCGTGGCGGAGGTGCTCGGTGTTCAGGAGCTTCGAGTCGGGCCGGTTGAAGACCTTCGGGCCCAGCCAGTAGCCGACGGCGTAGTTGACCGCGTCGCCCAGGATGGCGGCCACGACCAGCAGCACCGAGATCCACGGCAGGCTCAGCACCGAGCCCGGCGCGGCGGCCAGGGCGCCGACGGCGAAGAGCAGCGAGTCGCCGGGCAGGAACGGCGTGACGACCAGGCCGGTCTCCGCGAAGACGATCAGGAACAGGAGCCCGTAGAGCCAGGGGCCGAGCGTGGCGGCGAGCGAGTTCAGCGACTCGTCGAGGTGCAGGACCGAGTGGATGAGCTGGCGGAGCGGTTCCATGAATTCCCCAGGTGTCGGGCGCGTGGGTCGCCACCCGGCGGTGGGGTGGCGTCGGCCGGGTCGGGCCGTCGGGATCGGTCGGGCCGGCCGGAGCGGCCAGGGCCCAGCTTAGCGACCGGGCCGCTCGTCGTCACGCGGGCGCACGGGCAGGCGGACGTTGCGGATGCCGGCCGACTCGCAGGCCGAGAGCACGTCGGCCAGGTCCTGGTAGGCGAGCCTGGCGTCGCCGCGGACCAGCACGCCCTGGTCGGCGTAGCGGTTGTGGGCCTCGGTCAGCAGGCTGGTCAGGCCGGGCAGGTCGAGCTTGCGGCCCTGCACGTCGAGCTGGCCGGGGGCCAGGATCGTGACCTCCAGGTCGTCGGGCGCGGCGATCAGGGGCGCGGCCTTGCCGACCTCGGGCACCCGGACCTCGAACTGGTGGTCGTCCCAGTCGTAGAGCCGGGTGGCGGCCATGAAGAAGATCAGCAGGCAGAGGATCACGTCGACCATCGGGGTCATGTTGATCGTGGGCATCTCGTCGGCCCTGAGGCGGTCGGGCAGCATGGGCGGTCGCGCTCCACGATCGGTGGAATGGTTCGGGCCTGGGCTGTGGCGAGGGTGGCCGATCCGGCCCCGGTCAGAGGGGGTCGACGCGTCCCATGATCCGGGGCTCGCCGCGGCCCAGGTCGGCCTGCGAGGGGTTCAAGGGCCCGCGGTGCGAGGGGGAGCGGACGGCCTCGGCCGAGATCATGTCCACGACCAGGCGGGCGTGGTCGTCCAGCTCGCGGGCCAGCAGGTCGACCCGGTGCAGGAAGAAGTAGTACAGCCCGACCGAGAGGATGGCGATGCCCAGGCCGATGGCCGTGGCGATGAGCGCCAGGCTGATGCCGTGCGCCAGGGCCTCGCTCTTGGCCACGCCGCTCTCGCGGCCGCTGCCGATGGCATCGAACGACTCGACCATGCCGACCACCGTGCCCAGCAAGCCGAGCAGGGGGGCGAGCGTGGCGGTGGCGTTGAGCACCCGCACGTTCCGCTTCATGTCGTGGATCTCGGCCGCGACGTCGTGGTCGAGCGCCTGGCGGATGGTGGCGGCCGGCTGGCCCCAGTAGCGGACGGCGTGGCCGAAGATGCGGCCGATCGGGCTGTCGTTGGAGCGGCAGAGCTCGGCGGCTCGCTCGCGGTCGAGCTTGCCCTGGGAGAGCCGCTCGAGGAACCGGCTCACGAAGTCGCGCGGCAGGATCCGGGCCCGGCGCAGCCCGAGGGTGCGCTCCAGGGCGAAGCCGAGGGTGACGATCGAGCAGAGGCCCAGGGGCCAGAGCATCGGGTTGGCGTCGCGGATCAGCTGCACGACGCTGCCGCGGCCGACCCGCTCCGAGACGTCGCGCCGGGGCGACGGCGGTCGCGCCGGCTCGCCGGCCGGGCGATTGACGCCCACCGTCGGTTCGACGTCGGGCGGCTCCTGCCCCCGGGCCAGCCCGGGCGCCAGCAGCGCCGCGATGATCAGGCCGAGGCCCATGATCCGTGTCCGGCCCGATCCCCGCATGGCCGCTCCTCCCTGGTGGGGCGTCCCGCCGCACGCGGCGCAGGCGCAAGAACTTCCAGCCAACCGCCCCCGCCTCCGCTGCGGGTTTGGCCCGATTCTAGCCATCCCCCCCGGCCTGTCAATCGCGGCCGGCACGGCCGTTGCCGCCGGATCAACCGGCCGGATCCGCGCGTCGGGTGCGGTCGGGGCCGGTGCGGGCCGCATTGCGTGCGCCCGCCGGGCGGTCCGGGTCGATCTCTCCTGGCACGGCGGCCAGCGCCCGACCCGGGTCGGGTGGGGCCCGCCGGGCGACCGACCGGGCAGGCCGGGTGGGCGGAGACCGACCGAATGAGCCGACGACTCCTGAAGCTGTCGCCCTCGCGCCGCACCCCCCCGTCGGTCCGGCGCCGGGCCCGCGAGCGCTCCCGGCCGCAGTTCGACCACCTGGAGGACCGCAAGCTCCAGCGGGTCACCTCGTTCGAGGCCACCGTGAGCCCCGGGCTGCTGTCCCCCACGGGCCGCACCGTGCCGGTGGTGGTCAAGGGCCACTTCACCATCGACAACCCGCAGACGCCCGAGCTGCGGTTCCAGGTCGTCGACGAGTACCGGCAGGTGCAGCCGGCCCGCAAGATCGCGGTGCTGAAGACGAACGAGACCGGCGGCTACGCCTTCACCTTCCCGGTGAACCTCCAGGCCAGCGCCGTCAGCTCCGACCCCTCCGGCCGGTTCTACTACATCACCATCGCGGCCAAGACCCCGCAGGGCTCGTCGGGCAAGGTGGTGCCGGTGCTGGTCTCCCCCCAGCCGGTGCCCAACGCGGCCAACGCGCTGGCCATCCAGGGTCGTGGTCGGCTGCCCCGGACCCGCTGAGCCCGCCGCTCAGTCCGGGATCGGGCCGCCGGCGGCCACCGCGCGGCGGATCTCGTTCACGTAGGCGTGCGCCATCCGCGCCGGCACCGGCAGCCGCAGCCGGGGCGCCGTGTCGAGCACCAGGTCGACGGCGCTCTCCAGGTCGCAGCAGTGCCCCGGAGAGACGTACAGCGGCTGCACGCCCCGCCGGGTCCGCACCACCGAGCCGATTTCCTCGCCGCGGTCGATGAGCGCCGCCCGCGACCCGCGCTCCGGGCCCGGCTCCTGGTACCGGCCGCAGAGCCGGCTCTTGGCGCACCCGACCGTGGGCAGGCCGAGCCAGAGCCCCAGGTGGCTGGCGATGCCGAGCCGTCGCGGGTGCGCGATCCCCTGGCCGTCGCAGAGCACGACGTCGGGCCGGGTCCGCAGCTTCCGGAACGCTTCCAGCAGCGCCGGGATCTCGCGGAAGGACAGCAGCCCGGGGATGTACGGGAACGCCCCCGGCCCGGCGAACCCCATCCGCTCGACGACCTCGAAGCTGCCGGCCCGCACCACGACCACGGCCGCGTACAGGGTCGGCCGGCCCCGGTCGAACGAGACGTCGGCCGCGGCGATCAGCTCGGGCGGGGGCAGCGACGGACCCAGCTCCACCCGGCCCGCCAGCGCGCGCTGGAGGGCCACGGCGGCCATCGGGTCCAGGTCCCAGCGGTGCAGCTCGGGCACGTCGATGGCGGGGGCCTCCCGGCTCGGGCCCTGACGGCGCAAGCTCAGACCTGGGAGAGGGTTCGAATCGCGTCCCGGGCCCGGTCGATGGCCGGCCGGTCGACGTCACGGTGGGTGCAGGCCCGCAGGACCTGGGCACCCAGCGCACTGACGAGCACACCGCGTGCCCTGAGCCGGCCGGCGACCTCGGCCGCCGTGCCGAGCGCGGGGTCGACGGCGATCCAGACCAGGTTCGTCTCCACCGGCCCGCTCTCCAGGCTCAGGCCCGGCGTCTCGACGACGGCGTCGGCCAGGAGCCGGGCGTGCTCGTGGTCCTCGGCCAGGCGGTCGACGTCGTGATCCAGGGCGTGCAGCGCGGCCGCCGCCAGGAAGCCGGCCTGGCGCATGCCGCCGCCGAGCACCTTGCGGAGCCGCCTGGCCTCGCGGATCGCGTCGGCCGACCCCGCCAGCGCCGATCCGACCGGGGCGCCCAGGCCCTTGGAGAAGCACAGGCTGATCGTGTCGAACGGGGCCGCCCACTCCGAGGCCGGCCGGCCCGAGGCGACCACCGCGTTCATGAGCCGGGCCCCGTCGAGGTGCAGCCGCAGGCCGGCGGCGCGGGCCCAGTCGGCCACGCGGAGCAGCTCCTCGTACGGGAACACCCGGCCGCCGCCGCGGTTGTGCGTGTTCTCCAGGCACACCAGCCGGGTCCGCACGTAGTGGCCGTCGTCGGGCCGGATGTTCCCCTCCAGCCGCGCCCGGGTGAGCAGGCCGCCCGGGGCGGGGAGCGTGCGGGCCGTGGCGCCCCAGAGCCGCGCGATGCCGCCCCCCTCCCAGACGTAGACGTGCGCCGTCGGGTCGCAGAGCACCTCGTCGCCGGGGCGGGCATGCAACCCGATGGCGATCTGGTTGGTCATGGTGCCCGACGGGGCGAACAGCGCGGCCTCGGTCCCGAGCAGCTCGGCCGTGCGCTCCTCCAGGCGGCGGACGGTCGGGTCCTCGCCATAAACGTCGTCGCCGACCGGAGCTTCGGTCATGGCCCGGAGCATGGCGGGCGTCGGGCGGGTGACGGTGTCGGACCGCAGGTCGATCGGGGCGCTGGACATCGGGCGGGTCCCTGGGCAGGCGGTGGGGCGGTGGGAGGAACGGTGGGTTGTGTGGGTCCAGTAGCCGGCGGGGAAGTACCGGGAGGGTTGGTGGCCGGCGGGATGGTGCCCGGGCCTGTGGGCAAGGTCATCGTGGTGCCGGGCGTGGTCGCGGGCGGGGTGGTG
>CAZUZD010000178.1:0-12543 GCA_964624465.1 uncultured Isosphaeraceae bacterium | reverse complement strand
CGACCTGCTCGATCAGGTCGAAGACCTTCCGCATTCGCGGGCTCTTCGAGACCAGGTTCTGGAAGCTGTAGTCCTCGCGGAGCCGGCGGCGGAGCTGCACCAGCTCGTCCTGGAGCCGGCGGCGCTCGACGATCCGACGCACCAGCAGGCGGACGTGGTCGGGCTCGTATGGCTTGGTCAGGAAGTCGTCGGCGCCCGCCTTCATCGCCTCGACGGCCACCGCGGTGTCGCCGAAGGCGGTGAGCATCATGACGCCGACGGGCAGGCCCTCGGCGCGGATCCGCTCCAGCAGGGTCAGCCCGTTCATGTCGGGCATCCGCCAGTCGGTGATGACCAGCTGGAACGGCTGGGTTCGCAGCGCGGTCAGGGCGGCCTGGCCCTCGCCGACGGTCTCGACCTCGAATCCATCGCGGGTCAGGAGCACCTTGAGGTGCTCGCGGATCAGCGGCTCGTCGTCGACGACCAGGATGCGGGGAGTCATGGGTGAGCGTCCTCTCTCGTCCGGCCAACACCGGACCCGCCCCTCCGGGGCAGGTGGTCAATCATCCCTGATGCGAGGCCGGCGCGAGGAGTCGGCCGGGGCGAGGCGAGCGTCGTGGGCACCCCGGAGGCGACCGGGGCAGGATCCGTGCCCGAGGGGAGGGCGACCGACGGCGGTCGTCCGGGGCGCCCTCCCTGGGGCCGATCGAGTTTGACTATACCGGGCCGGGCTCGCGGCTCCAAGGGCCGGACCCGCCCGCGACCGGCTTCGCTCAGGGCTTGCCGCCCGGAACGCTGCCGGCCTTGGGCTGCGCGGGCTTCGAGCGGGGCGTCTCCAGGGGGACGGAGGTGGCGGCCGGACGCTTCGGCTTGCCGGTCTCGCCGGGGGCGCGCAGCAGGTCGGCGGCCTCGGCGGCGGCGGGCGGCTGTACGGCGGGGGCCTGGCCCGGGGAGCCGTTGCGCGGCTGGCCGCCGGCGGGGGTGTCCTGGCCCTCGGGCACGAGCGCGCTCCTGGCCGGCCCCTGGAACGGCAGGACCTGCTTGCGACGGCCGCCAGCCAGGGTCACGAGCACCGGGTCCTTCTGGGGCAGCGTGATCGTGTGCGTCTGCGTCTGCTCGTCGGGGGTGCCCTCGTGCAGGATCACCTCCAGTGTCACGTCCCGCGCCGGGTCCTTGGCGTCGCTATACAGGGTCTCGACCCGGATCTGGTAGGTGCCGTCGAACCCGAGCGGGCAGGAGTACACGCTCTCGGGGTGCTTGCCGCGGCCGCTCTGGACCACCGCGCCTCCGAAGACGGTGCGGGGGTTGAGCACGGTGGCCGTCGCCCCCAGCGGCTCCTTGACGGCGAGGTCGAGGCCGGCGTCGCCGGCCCAGGTCAGCCGGACGAGCAGGTCGCGGGGCTCGGACTGCGTGACGGTCTCGAGCAGGCTGCTGGCCGCCTCGGCCTGGCCCTCCTGGCGAAGGATCTTGGCCAGGGCCTCGGCGCGGCGCCGCACCTCGACCCGCCAGGTGTCATCGACCCCGGGCCAGCCGAGGACCAGGATGCGGCGGGCGGCGTCGGCCATCCGCTTGCCGTCCTTGGTGCGCTCGGCCAGCAGCAGCGAAAGCAGGATCGGCTCGGCCCGCTGCGGCGCCAGGTCGGCGGCCTGGTCCAGCAGCTCGCCGCAGCGCACGGGGGGGCGACCGCTGGGCAGGGCGATCTCTTCGTAGCCGCGGAGCAGCAGGACGTCGGCGACCTCGACCAGCGTGAACGGGTCGGGGTTCTTGCGGGCCAGGAACCCCGCCCAGCCGAGGGCCTGCTTGATGCTCGGCTCGGCCTTGCCGTTGACCTCGAAGGCCACGGCCAGCAGCAGGTACATCCAGGGCTCGGCCTTCTTGGAGTGGTACTTCAGGTAGGCCTGGATCGCCTGCTCAACCTCGGGGAACCGCTTCTGCTGGCGGAGCCAGGTCAGGTCGAGCATGAGCTGCGCGGGCGTGGCGTCGTGGGTGCGGTAGTGCTCGTCGTAGTTCAGGATCGGGAGGATCGGTGCGGCCGGCGCCGGGGCCCCGGGCGCAAGAGCAGGGGGGCGAACCGCACCCGTTGTGGTGCGGCCGCCCCCCTGCGCGGGAGCCTTCGGGGTCTGGGACTTAGGGGCGGTGAAGCCGCTCAGTTCCTTTTTTTTTGCAGGAAGCTGGCCGCGGCGTCGGCCGCGGGGTCCTGGGTCGTGGGGATCGGCATCGAGCGGAAGCCGCCCATGCCGCCGCCCATGCCACCCATGCCGCCGCCCATGCCGCCGCCGCCCATGCCGCCACCCATGCCACCCATGCCGCCGCCGCCCATGCCGCCGCCGCCCATACCGCCACCCATGCCACCGCCCATGCCGCCACCGCCACCGCCGCCGGTCATCAGCGAGATGGGGATCATGGCCAGGTCAGCGACGGGGTAGACGCGGATCTCGGTCGGCTGGTCCTTGGCACCGACGTAGGTGATCGTCAGCAGGCCGTCCTTGACCGTGTAGGTCAGGTCGAGCTGCTTGAGGATCAGCCGCAGGGCCTGCTTCAGGGGCACGCCGGCGAGGTCGAGCTGGACGGGGTCCTGCTCGGTCTTCTCGGCCTCCTGGAGGCCGATGCGGTCGAGGTACACCGGGATGCCCTCGGGCAGCTCGGGGCTCTCGGTGGCACTCTTGATGTACTTGATGACGTCGATCAGGGGGGTGTCCTGGCCGAACGGCATCGTGATCGGCTGATCCAGCTTGTTGTAGATCGCCTGGGTCTTCTCGTCGCGCTGGTTCAGCGAGACCGACTCGTAGCGGCGGATCCGCTTCTCGCTGATCTCGCGCCAGTGCTCGGCGGGCGGGTACTCGATGGTGATCGTGTCGGGGAACGGGATCGAGGTGCGATCCACGTCCTGCCACGTCAGCATCGCCCGGTATTCCTTGATCTCCTCGAACATCAGCTCCTGCGCCAGGAAGCCCTCGTACTGAGCGACGAGGATGCCGGCACGCGGGGCCGTCTCGAGCGGGTTCAGGGCCCGGGCCTGCTGGGCGACGATGCGGGCGTCGTAGAACGGGGCGGTGGCGGCGGCGATGTCCCCGAGGCCGCCGTTGTACCAGACGTTGTACTGGCCCTTGGCCATGAGCATGTCGAACTGGGTCATCAGCGCGTTGACGACCTCCTGGTCCCGCTCCTCGTCGGCGATGACCCGGGCCCGCTGGGCGGCCGTGGCCTGCACCCGCAGGGCCTCGGTGCGCTCCATCTCGATGAGCTCCTCGCGGCGGACCGTGGCCTGGGTCTGGGCCTGGACCTCGCGGGTGAGCTGGTTGCGGACGGCCTCGGGCACGTCCTGGGCGGCCTGGATCGCGTTCTGGGCCAGCCGGAGCTGGGTCAGGGCGGCGTCCGGCTGGCGGTTGTTCAGCAGGTTGCGGGCCCGCTGCTGCCGCTCACGGATGTCGGTGGTGAGCTGCTGCGAGAGGACGCGGTCCAGCTCGGAGGCCTTCTCGAGGGTCGCGCCGGGGGCCGGCGGGACGACCTGGGTATCGATCGGAGCGGCCGCCGGGGCGGGCGCCGGGGGAATCGCGGGGGGAACCGAGCCGTCCGCCGGGATGCCGGGGGCCGGCGGGGCGCCGGGGTCCTGGGCGGGCTGACCGGCGTCGTTGGGGTCCTGCCGGGCGACCCGGATCAGGCCGCTATCGGCCAGGAGCTGGCGGGCCCCGGCGTGGTTCGGATCGAGCTCGAGCGCCTTCGCGAGGAAGTTCGCCGCTTCGGTCCGCTGGCCCTGGGCCAGAGCCTGACGGCCCAGACCGAGGAGTTGGTCAGACAACGGCGCCGCCTCGTCGGCCGGGGCCGTTGCGCCGTAGAGGAGCAGGCCGGCCAGAGCCAGAGGCCTGGCGCCCGTCCACGGTCGCGCGGTTCGGGGCATGGGAAGAATCTCCGGCAAGAGGGGAGACCGGCCTGGAAACCGGCCCGGGCGCGAGACTTCCACGGATTCAATCTAAGGGAGGGGGACGACCCGGAGCAAGCCGCCGAGGCAAGCCTGGCAAATCGTAGCGGACCGATGACCGACCCCGGGCGCAGCGTCTCGTCGCAGTGCATTATGCCACACGGAAGCCAATCCCGACCAAAACCCTCAAGCGGGCTGGCCGGGACGGGCGCGGGTCGGACCGGTGCGCGGATTTGACGGCGTGATGGCGGTGTCCTAGGTGCCTGCACAAGGAGCCTGGTCCGCCCTCCGGGGGCCCGCCCCGTCGGGCGACGGTTCGCCCCGCGGATGCGGCGGGCTGGCTCGTGCTGGAGTGCCCTGCGGATGGCCGACGCCCCTTGGACGCCCGAGCCCGATCCCGTATTCGACTTCGCTTCCTACCCGGAAGACACCTGCTTCCACGACCGCCGCAGCGGCACCGACCGCCGCACTCCGGCTCCCGATGGGACGCCGACCGACGCGCCGACCGGTGCCTCCCGGACCCCGCGCCCGGCACGGCGTCCCGACCGCCGTCGCCGGGTCGACCCGACCACCTTCGAGAAGCAGTACTCGCCCGCCGAGGTCGAGTTCATGAACGCCGTCCAGCGCTACAAGGTGCGGACCGGCCGGGCGTTCCCGTCCTATCGCGAGGTGCTCCAGATCGCCCTCGAACTCGGCTACCGGCGGGACCCGCTCGACGTCCCCGCTGACGGCTCGGCCGCCACCGGGACCGATGTCGGGGCCGCTCCGACCGACGAGCCTGGCGGCGATCCGGCTCGCCCCTGAAATGCACGAACGGCCGCCCCTCGAAGTCGAGGGGCGGCCGTCGGGAACTCGTGGACCAGGAAATTGTCGGGCGGAGGCGGGCAGGGGAGGAGCCGGGCTCACTCGGTGATGGCCGCCGCACCCGAGGCGATCCGCGGCGCCGGCTCGGGGGTCGAGTGCTGGAAGACGTGGATCCAGGCGTGCAGCGCCTCGCCCGTGAGCCGGACCGCCGCGCCCAGCCGGTCGGGATTCGCCGGGCCGGTCGAATCGTCCGGCTCCGGGGCCGTCTCGGCCTCGATCGCCAGCGGCGCGTCGATCGCGGCCGGCTCCAGGTCCGCCCAGGTCCGATCCTCGCCCACCATCGGCGGGGCGACCCCGAGACCCTCGGCCCCCAAGTTCAGCACCTCGGTCACGTCCAGGTCGGTGGAGCCGAACCCGGTCGCGGGCTCGACCTCGGCGACCGGGGCGGCGGCCGGCTCCACCTCGGCAACCGCGAGAATCGGGGCGGCCGGCAGCTCGGGCAACTCGGGAATAGCCGGCACCGTCGTTGCCACCACGGCAACCGGCTCCGGCGTCTCGACCGTCACAAACCCGTCAATCTGCGCAGCCACCACCCGGGTGAATGCCGCATCGTCCGTCACCGTCGGGGTCAGGAGCTCCGCGACCTCGTCGATCTCGACCTCGTCGATCTCGACCACCACGATCTGCTGCGACTCGCGGACCGGCAGGCCCGCCACCAGCTCGGTCACGGTGATCCCCTGCCGGTCGATCGTCGCGGCATCGGCGGCGGCCAGCACCGTTTGCGCCTGCCACCAGGTCCGGCCGTCGGCCAGGAGCCGGTCGAAGTCGGTGCCCTCCGGTCCCTCGATCCCCAGGCCCGCCACCATCCCGAGCAGCAGCATTCGCAGGAACATCGTCGGCACTCCGTCTGATCGATCCGATGGATTCCGGCCCGTCCCCGCCCACCGCGGCAGAGTCGGACGCCTGGCGAAGCTCTCCCGATCGGGCTGAGCTTCCCTCGTTGTTAAACAAGATCGGACGGGGGTTCTGGTGGCTTGAGGTAAACGGAGAGAATTGGCGATGCGTGGCTGAGGTTGCGGGTTGCGGCGAGGTGTCCGGTGGGATTCCGGTTTACGGGCGGCGGGAAAGCCGTAGGATGTCGCCCGATCGGCGGCCGGGGAGGGAACCCTGGACGCGGGCGCAGGCCGAGGGAGGGGCCGGGATGGGCAGCAAGGCGGTGCTGGTCACGGGGGCGGCCGGCTTCATTGGCAGCCACCTGGTCGAGCGGCTGGTGCACGACGGCCACGCGGTGCGGGCGTTCATCCGCTACAACGGCCGCGACGAGCGGGGCCATCTGGACGGCCTGCCGGCGGAGGTCCAGCGCGTCATCGACGTGCATCGCGGCGACCTGCGCGACCCCGAGGCGGTGCGCCGGGCGGTGCAGGGGTGCGAGCGCGTGTACCACCTCGGGGCCCTGATCGCGATCCCGTACTCGTACCAGAACCCGCACGACGTGGTTCAGGTCAACGTGGTCGGCACGGCGAACATCCTCGAGGCCTGCCGCGCCAGCAGCCGGCTGGAGCGGGTCGTGCTCACCTCGACCTCCGAGGTCTACGGTACGGCGCTGCGGGTGCCGATCGACGAGTCGCACCCGCTGCAGGCGCAGTCGCCCTACGCCGCCACCAAGATCGGGGCCGATGCGCTGGGCCTGAGTTACCACCGCTCGTTCGGGTTGCCGGTGTCGATCCTGCGGCCGTTCAACACCTTCGGCCCCCGGCAGTCGGCGCGGGCGATCATCCCGACGATCATCAGCCAGGCGCTCACGCGTCCGGTCCTGAAGCTCGGCAGCCTGGAGCCCCGGCGCGACCTGACGTACGTCAAGGACACGGCGGCCGGGTTCGCGGCCATCGCCGACTGCGACGCGGCGGTCGGGCAGGTGGTGAACATCGGTCGCGGCGAGGACGTGTCCATCGGCGATCTGGTCGAGCGGATCGGCGCCCGGCTGGGGCGGCCGCTGGACGTCGAGGTCGAGGAGCGCCGGGTGAGGCCCGCGGCCAGCGAGGTCGGTCGGCTCCTGGCCGGCACCGCGCTGGCGGAATCGCTCTGGGGCTGGCGGTCGCAGTACACGCTGGACCAGGGGCTCGACGAGACGATCGCGTGGGTCCAGGGCCACCTGGACCGCTTCCGCGTCGACGAATACACGACCTGAGCGCCGGCCGCCGATCGGCCCGGGGGCACCGATCTGTTGCGAGCGGTCGCGCGGGCGGCTTAGAATCGAGCGCAACGCCCACCGTTCGACCCGCCCCGCCCGAGTCCCCGCCGAGACACCTCGTGCCGACGATTTCCGACTGGTCACCGCTCTCGGACCTGATCGCTCGGCACCAGCGATTCCTGGTGACGACCCACGTCCGGCCCGACGGCGACGCACTCGGCTCGGAGGTCGGACTGGCGGGCATCCTGGCGGCCCACGGCAAGGATGTACGGATCGTCAACTCGAGCCCCACGCCTCCGCGCTACGACTTCCTGAGCCCCGACGGCGACCGCTTCGGCTGGTTCGGGCAGACGGTGCAGCCGGCCGAGCTGGCCGATCGCGAGGCCCTGGTCATCCTCGACCTGTCGAGCTGGTCGCAGCTCGGCGACATGGCCGAGTTCGTCCGGGACTTCGGCGGCGAGCGGCTGGTGATCGACCATCATGTGAGCCAGGACGACCTCGGCGCCACCGTCCTCAAGGACACCACGGCCGAGGCCACCGGCACGCTGGTGCTCCAGGCGGCCCGCGCGCTGGGAACGCCGATCTCGGCCGACATGGCCACGGGCCTGCTCACCGCGATCGCGATGGACACCGGCTGGTTCCGGCACCCGTCGACGACGCCCGAGACCTTTCGCGACGCCGCCACCCTGATGGACCAGGGCGCGTCGGTGAACCAGGTCTACCGGCTGCTGTTCGAGCGGAACACGCTCGGGCGGCTGCGGCTGACGGGCGAGGTGCTGGCCCGGCTGCGGACCGACCTCGACGGCCGGATCGCCTACTCGTACGTGACGCGGGACGACTTCGAGCGGACCGGCTCGATCCCGCCCGACACCGAGGACCTGATCGACTTCACGGTCGGACTCCGCGGGGTCGAGGTGGGTGTGCTGTTCCTCGAACAGCCGCGCGGGGGCATCAAGCTGAGCCTCCGCTCCCGCCAGGGGTTCGATTGCGCCGCCCTGGCCGGCACCTACGGCGGCGGTGGCCACCGCGCGGCCGCGGGCGCCAACCTGCCCGACCCGCTGGACACGATGCTGCCCGCCGTGCTCGAACGCATCCGCACCGGACTGACCGCCTGAGGCTGACCTCACCGGACTGACCGGGTGAGGCTGACCTCCGCGCCGGTCCCCGCCCCCACCCACCCCGTTGGCTCGCCGCAGCCGCCCCCGCACCCGCCCGCCCCGCTCGCACGACTCTCTATCCCGCCCCGATTGCCTCGCCTTGGTTTCGTATGGGGTCCGCCCAGGCCGGTCGCCACGATCCGGCGCCTGGCCCAGTTCCCTCAGAGGGAGACCGATCCATGTCCGGAGTGAAGGCCCACGCGGGCCAGGAACGCCTCGGCGACGGCCCGCTGAACGGCGACGGCCTCGCCACTGCTGCGCCGGCGCAGTCCTCGCGCCGGCGGTTCTTCGAGGTGGGGACCAAGGTGCTGGGCGGCCTGATCGGCCTGGGCCTGGCGATCCCGGGTGTCGCCTACCTGATCGACCCGCTGCGTCGCAAGGACGGGCCCAGCGCCCTGCGCGCCCTGCCGGTGACGCTCGCGGAGTTGCAGGTCGACGTGCCGCGCCAGTTCCCGATCGTCGAGGCCCGCAGCGACGCCTGGGTGCAGTACCCCGCCGAGCCGGTCGGGTCGGTCTGGCTGGTGAAGCAGCCCGAAGGGGCGGCCGAGCCGGTCGTGGCCTTCACCTCCGAGTGCCCGCACCTGGGCTGCGCCATCAACCTGAACGCCGACGGCCGCAGCTTCCTCTGCCCCTGCCACACCAGCGCCTTCAAGCTCGACGGCGAGCGGATGAACAAGGTGCCGCCCCGCTCGATGGACCGGCTCGAGGTCGAGGTCCCGAAGACCGCCGACGGCCGGTTCGACACCGCGGCCCGGATCCGGGTGAAGTTCGAGCGCTTCCGCGCCCAGAGCGAGGAGAAGATCCCCCGTGTTTAAAAACCTCGGCGACTGGGTCGAGAACCGGACCGGCTACCGCAGCGTGGTGGACCCCGCGCTCGACCAGCCCATCCCCGGCGGGGCCCGCTGGCGCTACGTCTTCGGGTCGGCCCTGGCCGCGAGCTTCCTGATCCAGCTCGTGACCGGCATCATGCTGATGGCCACCTACAGCCCGTCGGTGGCGTCGGCCTGGGGCAGCGTCTACTACATCAACTACCAGATGAACCTCGGCTGGTTCGTCCGCGGCGTCCACCACTTCGGATCTCAGGGCGTGATGGTCCTGCTCGGCGTGCACCTGCTCCAGGTCGTCCTGGCGGGCGCCTACCGCGCGCCCCGCGAGTTCACCTGGTGGTTCGGGCTGGCACTGATGGCCGTCACCATTGGCTTCGGCCACACCGGCTACGAGTTGCCGTGGGACCAGAAGGCGTTCTGGGCGACGAAGGTCGCGACCAACATCGCGGGCGGCGCCCCGATCATCGGGGAGAGCATCCGCAAGTTCCTGGTGGGCGGCTCGGACTACGGCAACCAGACCGTGACCCGGCTGTACTTCCTGCACGTGGGCGTGCTGCCGCTGAGCTTCATCGGCCTGATGGTCTTCCACATCCTCCTGGCCAGGCGCTACGGCTACACGCATCCGGAGCGGACCCGAGGCGTGGTGGCCCGGGTCTACCCGGATCAGGTCTTCCGGAACACGCTCGCCTGCTTCGGCTACTTCGCCGTCATCGCCGGCATCGTGCTCTGGTACCACGGCGCCAGCCTCGATGCCCCGGCCGACCCGTCCAGCGGCGACTACCCGGCGCGGCCGGAGTGGTATTTCCTGTCGCTGTTCCAGATGCTCAAGAAATTCCCCGGCGAGCAGGAATTCATCGGCACCATGGTGATTCCCGGGGCGATCGCCGCGGCGCTGTTCGCGCTGCCGTTCCTGGACCGGTTCTTGCCCGGCCGGATCGCCCACTTCGTGGCCACCGCCTTCGTCTTCTCGCTAGCGGGGGGCGCCGGGTTCCTCACCGTGCAGGCGCTGCAAGCGGACGCCGCCGACCCAAAGTTCCAGGCCGATCGCCGCGCGGCCGAGGCCCAGGCCCGGCGCGCGATCCAGCTCGCCCGTCACAACGAGATCGGGCCCGACGGGGCCAGCTACCTGCTGCGGCGCGACCCGCTCACACAGGGCCGCAAGGTGCTCCAGGAAAAATGCCTGAGCTGCCACGTCTTCGGCGGCACCGGGCAGGTCACCGAGCTGACGCTGGAGGTCAAGCCGGCCGATCTCGAGAGGGTCACCGGGGCGCCTGCGCTGGCCGACGTGCCCGAGGCGGTGTCGAAGGCCGTGGCCGCCAAGCTCGGCGGGTTCCAGCCCGCGAAGATCGAGCCGGTGAAGGGAGTCGAGGGGATCACGGCCTACCGGCTCACCGGGGTCAACGACAAGGGCGAGGCGGTCGAGGCGACAGTACCGCCCGACGGCCATGAGGTTCGCACCGCGATCACCAGCGCCCAGTCGGCCCCCGACCTGCAGTTCTACGGCAGCCGCGGCTGGCTTCGCGGCCTGCTGGAAGACCCGGGCTCGACCGCGTACTACGGCAAGGTCCCGCAGTGTGGCGCCATGACCCGCTGGCGGAAGAACACCAAGCTCACGGCGAAGGAGCTGAACACGATCGCCGACTTCTTCGCCGACGTCGTGAGCCGGACCCCCGAGGACCTGCCCGCCTCGGAGTGGGAGACGCGCGAGGCGGTGACCGGCCACCCGGGCTTCGCGCTGTTCAACAAGGAGGGGGAGTGCGCCTCGTGCCACGTCACCCTCGACTGGAGCTCGCCCAACGGCGAGCCCGGCAGCGGCGACGGGGCGCCGAACCTGTATGGCTGGGGCTCGCCCTGGTACATCAAGCGGCTGATCCGCCGCCCCGGGGCGCCGCACTTCTACGGCTTCCTCGACCCCGCGAAGCAGATGCCGGCGTTTGCCGACCTGCTCTCCGAGAGCGACCTGGAGGCGGTGGTCCGGTACCTCAAGGCCGACTACTACGGCGCCGAGACCCCGCCGACGGGGGCCGGCGGCCGGCCGATGCCGGTCAGCGCCCGCTAGCCGTCGGGGGCTCCAGAGCGTCTGTTCACCGGGCCCGGGGGCGACTCCGGGCCCGGTTCGTTACCCGGCCTTCCCATTGCACTGGCACGCGCCCTTCCCGATCGCCGGCGCGGGCCGCAATCGCGTGAATTCGGCCGGTTTTGCAGCTTTTGCCTTGAGTCGCGCAGACACGACAGCTAGACTTCCGAGCGTCCGATCGAGGTCGGATCACTCCTGCGGACTCAAGCCCCCAGCACGCCACGGACCAGCACCTCCCGGAGCGTCTCGGACCGGTCGGATCCGGCCCGAGAGACTCACCTCCGGGATGGATCGGGGAGTCTGTCAGCCTGTCTCGTACGATCGGTGCTCCCGGCTCCGGGAGCGACCGGGCCCGCGCGCCCTGCACTGGATGGATGGGCGGCCGGGCCGGACAACGAACGGATTTCGCTGTCACACCCACGCGAGAGGAAGGGACGCCATGACGAAGGATCGCCCGCTGATCGGCATCAACATGGATTTGACGGCTCCCAATCGGGGCCGCGCCCCCCGCAGTCACGTCCAGTCGGGCTACTACGACTGCATCCTCACCGCCGGCGCGATCCCGGTGCTGATCCCGCCGCTGACCAAGGAAGCCGACCTGCTGCCGATCCTCGAACGGCTCGACGGCCTCGTCCTCTCCGAGGGGGACGACATGGACCCCCGCAAGATGGGCCTGGGCGCCCACCCCGCGATCAAGGTCATGCAGGAGCGTCGCGAGCTCTGCGACCGCATCCTCTGCAAGATCGCCTTCGAGCGCCGGATGCCGCTGCTGGGCATCGGCCTCGGCCTGCACGAGATGGTCGTCTGCTACGGCGGCGGCATCTTCCAGCACCTGCCCGAGGACCTGCCGCGCTGCATCCCCCACCGGGACCCCCACGGCGAGGAGCACCGCCATGTCGTCGTGATGGACAAGGGCTCGATGCTCGAGGACATCTACGGCGAGGGCGAGGTCTGCGTCAACAGCTACCACCACCAGGGCGTCCGCAAGCTGCCCAACGGCTTCCGCGCCGCCGCCACCGCCCCCGACGGCCTGATCGAGGCCATCGAGTGGAAGGAGGAGGACTGGTTCGCCGTCGGCGTGCAGTGGCACCCGCAGAACGAGGGGCACATCTCCCTCGACATGCAGCTCCTGGAGGCGTTCGTCAACGCCGCCGCCAAGTGGACCGGCGCCCGCGTCGCCGCCCCGGCCCTCTCGCTGGCCAAGGCCGGCTGAGCCCGGTTTACCGACCGCACCCACCTCGGGCCGTGGCCCCCGCCATCATCGCGGGGCCCACGGCCCGTGCCCTTGCGCGGGTTCCAGTTTGGTAGGGCGGATCAGCGCCAGCGTCATCCGCCGCGACGATTCGATGGCCGTTCGCTCCGGTCGTGGTTTCCGCCGCCTCCGGTGACGGATCCGCCCGAGCAGGAGCGAACCCACTCCAGGCGAAACCCGGGTGCCAATGCGAACCGGCCCGCGACTCCGGAGGGGAGCCGCGGGCCGGTCGATCGGTCATCGTGCCAGGCGATTTCGGTCAGTTGGCCCCGACGGGGATCTCGACCTGGACCAGGCCGGCCCTGGCGTTGGCGTACTTCTTGAGGTCCTCGGAGCT